>DRFQ01000009.1 GCA_011050465.1 Candidatus Nealsonbacteria bacterium
TCAAAGTAAACGTTCGGAAATATGACCCCGCCCCTAAAACTTGAGGTGGACGATTAATGATAGGAATTTAAGTCTAATTCATTTTTTTGTTTCATTCGTATCTCAATAGGCATAGGAGCGGGGTCAATTTCCTCACTAACTTATTATTCGTATATTCGTACTAATGTGATTCGTAGGATATGAGACAATCTCAGCTTTTTACTAAGACCTTAAAAGAGACCCCAAAAGATGAAGAAAGCAAAAATGCCCAGCTTTTAATTCGGGGAGGTTTTATCCACAAAGAAATGGCCGGAATCTATACTTTTTTACCGATAGGACTCCGGGTTTTAAAAAATATTGAGAATATTATTAGAAAAGAAATGAATAGTATCGGCGGGCAAGAAATTCTGATGCCGGTTTTACAACCAAGATTTCTTTGGGAAAAGACCGGCAGATGGTCAAAGGGGATAGGCAAGATTATGTACAAAACCCTTGATACCTCTGGTCAGGAATTAGCTTTGGGTCCCACTCATGAGGAAATATTAACCAATATAATTTCAAAACATATAAAGTCTTATACCGATCTTCCTTTGTATGTTTATCAGATTCAGGCCAAATTCAGGAAAGAACTAAGGGCAAAATCAGGTTTATTGAGGTGCCGGGAATTCGGGATGAAAGATTTATACAGCTTCCATACTTCAGAAAAAGATTTTAAAAAATATTATGAAATTGTAAAAAAGTCCTATCTTAAGATTTTTAAGAGATGTGGGCTTAAGATAATTGTTACTGAAGCCTCGGGGGCTGGCTTTACAAAAGAATATACTCACGAGTTTCAAGTTCTGTCTGAGGACGGAGAAGATAGTGTTATTTACTGTTCAAGACATCATTTCGCCCAAAACAAAGAGATAGCCAAGCTTAAAAAAATAGGTCATTGTCCAGTTTGTAAAAACAGCCTTAAAGAAGGAAAATCTATTGAAGTTGGAAACATTTTCCCTTTAGGGACGAAATATTCCAAAGATTTCAATGCTCATTTTATTGATCAAGATGGCAAGAAAAAATTAATTATTATGGGCTGTTACGGCATAGGATCTACCAGGATCATGGGAGCAATTGCTGAAGTGCATTATGATAACAAAGGAATTATTTGGCCAGAAGAGGTAGCTCCCTTTAAGCTTCATTTAATTCCCGTTGAAGATTCGCCACAAGTTAGAAAAGCAGCTGAAAAGCTATATCGAGATTTATCCTCCTTCGCTCCCAAGAAGATGAGCTACGGAGGATCCACCGAAGCCTCTGGCGTAGGTGGACAAAGACAAAAAATTGAAGTACTGTACGACGATAGGAAAGGAAGAAGAGTGGGGGAGAAATTTGCAGAAGCCGATTTAATCGGTATTCCTTACAGGATTGTAGTAAGTGAAAGAACGTTGAAGAGAAAAAGCATAGAGATAAAGAAAAGAGATGAAAAGAAAGTTCAATTGGTTAAGATAAAACAATTATCACAATTCTTAAATGACTAATAACTAATTTCTAATGACCAATCAAATCCTAATAACTAATGACCAATGACTAAAATTTTTAGAAATTATATATTTAAAAATTAGGCATTGATTAGAAATTAGGTTAATTAGAAATTTTCGAGTATGCTTGAAAAATTTATCTCCCGTTTCTTAGAAGATATAGCTATTGACCTAGGAACTGCCAATTCGCTGGTTTATGTTCGGGGACGAGGCATTGTTATAACAGAACCTTCAGTAGTAGCAGTTAATCAAAAAACCGGACAGATTTTAGCTATCGGAAGCGAAGCAAAAAAGATGGTTGGACGAACTCCGGCCCATATTATTGCTACTCGGCCTTTGGTTAATGGGGTTATTTCTGATTTTGAGGTTACAGAACAAATGTTGAGATATTTTATCGAGAAAGCTCAAAAGAAGAAAATGTTTATTGGTCCTCGACCAAGAGTAATTATCGGTATTCCTTGCGGAGTAACTGAAGTTGAGAAAAAATCTGTCCAAGACGCAGCTCAAAACGCTGGCGCCAGAAAAGTTTTCTTAATTGAACAACCAATGGCAGCGGCTATCGGGGCGAAATTACCGGTCCAGGAAGCTGGAGGAAACTTTATTGTTGATATTGGAGGAGGAACAACCGAGGTGGCGGTAATTTCATTGGGAGGAATGGTTCTCTCTAGAAGCTTAAGAATAGCTGGAGATAAACTCAATGAAGATATAATTCAGTTTGCAGAACAAGAGTATAAACTTTTAATTGGGGAGAGAACGGCAGAGGAAGTTAAAACAGGTATTGGGTCTGCTTATCCTATGAAAGAAAAGAGACAGTTACCATTAAGAGGGAGAAACCTGGTAACGGGCTTGCCGGAAGAAATTACTATTTCTGATGAAGCGGTAAGGAGGGCAATGGAAAAATCGATAAGGCAGATTGTCGACAATATTAAAATAACCATCGAAGAAACTCCACCAGAACTGTTGGCTGATATTATGAAAAAAGGAATATATTTGGCTGGAGGAGGAAGTCTTTTACGGGGATTAGACACTTTAATTACAAAAGAGACAAAAATGCCAACAGTTATTGTAGATGATCCTTTGACTGCTGTTGTCCGAGGAGCCGGGCAAGTTTTAGAAAACCTTGATGAATTACAAGAAGTGGTGGTCGAAACCGACTATTCAGAATCACCCCGTTAAGAAATCCTAAATTCGAAATTCGAAATCCTAAACAATATCAAATAACCAAAATCCAAAACAGTTTTGAGTTTCGAACATTTGAATTTTGAATTTGTTTAGGATTTAGATATTAGTGCTTAGAATTTTCATTAAATATGATTTCCAAAAAAGAAGTAGAACATATCGCCAAACTCGCCAGGCTTGGTTTGACCAAAAGGGAAGTTATTAAATTCCAGAAAGAATTATCGAAGATTTTAGATTACATTATTAAACTAGAAAAAGCAGATGTTTCTGGGATTGAGCCAACTTCTTATTCAATTTTACTTGAGAATATAACAAGAGAAGATAAAATAAATCTCCAAAAAGCAGAAACTAAAGAAGGTTTGATTAAGGCCGTGCCAGAAGAGAAGGAGAGATATGTAAAAGTTAAAAGCATTTTGTAGATACTAAATGTTATGGAATTATATGAACTTACTATTACTAAAGCTCACGAGAAACTTGTCAAGAGAGAGATATCATCTTTTGAACTTACTAAAGCTTTTTTAGAAAGAACAGAGGATTTAAATAAAAAAATTTCTTCATATTTAACAGTTACTTTCGACTCAGCGCTATCTGAAGCAAAAAAGATTGATGATTTAATTCGTCAGAGGAAAAAAATTAGTATGTTGGCAGGAATTCCTCTGGCTATTAAGGACAATATTCTAGTCGAGGGCGTGAGATGTACAGCAGCTTCAAAAATTTTAGAGGCCTATATTGCTCCTTACGATGCTACCGTGGTAAAAAGAATTAAAGAGCAAGGAGCAGTTATCTTAGGAAAGACTAATTTAGATGAATTTGCCATGGGTTCTTCGACTGAGAATTCGGCTTTTGGGACAACAAAGAATCCTTATGACTTAATGCGGGTCCCTGGTGGTTCTTCGGGAGGATCAACAGCTGCCGTAGCAGCCAATATGTGTTGTTATGCTTTAGGCTCTGATACAGGAGGTTCTATCCGTCAGCCAGCTTCTTTTTGCGGGGTAGTTGGTTTAAAGCCTACCTATGGAGCAGTTTCTCGTTATGGCTTAATTGCTATGGCTTCTTCTTTGGATCAGATAGGGTTAGCAACAAAGACAGTAGAGGATGCTAAAATTGTATTTGAGGCGATTGCAGGGAAAGACCCCCTCGATTCAACATCGGTTGAATTACCAAAACTACCCGCCAGAGGCGAGGCTCGCCAGAGGCGGCAAACTACAAACTACAGCCCACAGACTTTAAAGATCGGTGTCCCTAAAGAGTACTTTATTCAAGGAATGGATCCAGAAGTAGAAAGAATAATCCGGGATTCGATTGAGAAGCTCGAAAGTTTAAAGATAAAAATTGAAGAAATTTCTCTTCCTCACACAGATTACGCTTTAGCCAGTTATTATATTATTATGCCGTCTGAAGCTTCAGCAAACTTAGCCAGATACGATGGCATAAAGTACGGACATTCTATAACCAGAGACCGGAAGGCAGAGGTCAAAAATTTATTAGATGTCTATCTAAGATCGAGAGAAGGAGGTTTTGGAGAGGAGGTGAGACGAAGAATCATGTTGGGCACTTATGTATTATCTGCGGGTTATTACGAAGCTTACTATTTGAGAGCGCAGAAAGTCAGGACTTTGATTAAGAAAGATTTTGAAAAAGCCTTTCAAAAAGTAGATTTAATTTTAACTCCCGTTTCGCCAACGCCAGCCTTTAAAATCGGAGAAAAAATTACCGACCCTTTAACCATGTATCTTTCAGATGTTTTCACCATTGCGGTCAATTTAGCTGGTTTGCCGGCAATATCTATTCCTGTTGGAAAGATAGGAAAGCTCCCGGTTGGTCTTCAGATAATCGGGAAGCCTTTTTCAGAGAATACGATTTTAGAATTTGGTCAATTTTTTGAAGAAAACCAAATATTTTTTGAAAAAAATTAAAATCAGAGTATGGAATTTTTCTTATCCCCCAACCCCACAATTATTTTAGTTTTAAAAATTGTTTTTGGTTCAATCTCTTTGTTTTTAATTATTAGTATTATTTATTTTATCGTTAAAAGTAATTACTTGATAACTGTTTATTTGCGTGATGTAACCGAAGTGTTGTCTTATAAGCCTTATGGAACGAGAAAAATTGTTAAACAGTGGAATAAGATTAAAAGCAGGTTAGATTTGTCCTCTGAGGCTGAACATAAATTAGCAGTAATTGAGGCCGATAATCTTTTAAATGAAACCTTGGAAAGAATGGGTTACGATGGAGATACCGTGGGTGAGAAATTAAAACAAATTACGTCTATTAGGCTTCCCAATATTGATCAGATTCTAGAGGCTCACAAGATCCGTAATAATATTGTTTATGACCCTGACTATCAACTTTCTTTAGATCAGGGCCAGAGGGCTTTAGAAATTTACGAAAAAACTCTTCAAGAGCTACAAGTGCTTTGAGACTTCATCCCCCCACCTATTTTGCCAGTTGACATACTGGAGACACACGATGGGCGAATAGCCCAGTCCACCGAAGGTGGGCCTCACTATTCATGAGAGTGTGTCGCAGGAATTTAACCTCTATATTTTGTATATTTTGGTTAAACTTAAGATTGAGTAGTAAAATAGGTGGGGGGTTGACCCTCCCGTCTTTTTCGTAATATAATGAACGACGCGCCGTGGAGAAACGGTTATCTCGCCTGTCTCATAAGCAGGAGCAGTAGGTTCAACTCCTACCGGCGCAACAATATTGTAAAGCAAATTTGACCGATAACTATTTTGGTAGAATTGGAATTTGCCGGTGTAGCTCAGTGGTTAGAGCAGGGCCTTCATAAGGCCAAGGTCATAGGTTCAAATCCTGTCACCGGCATAACGCCGGGTTCGTCCCGTCATTCGACGAGGCGTCCAGTCGGATGGCTGGGCGAGTCCCACCCTCGGCATAAAATTCGAATAGACCCGTGGTGTAGCCCGTTCGGATACTACGGAGCAAGCACGTTTTTCTGTCAATTTCGTACCAAAATTTGGGCGCGTGGTGTAGCCTGGTTTAACGCGCTTCCCTGTCACGGAAGAGATCGCCGGTTCAAATCCGGTCGCGCCCGCACTTCGACAAGCTCAGTGCAAGACAAAAATTCATCTTGATATAATAAAAAAAACGAACGGCAGTACAATACCACAAGAAAGGGAGTGAGAGATGTCGGACAGCACCTTAACAAATAAGAATGATAGCACTTTGGTACAAGCAGCTGAAATTCCACAGAAACCTAATTTTAAAGAAGTGTATACTCAGTACTACAGGCGTATTCTACGCTATATACAGGCAAGAACTAATAGCCTTGAGATCGCCGAAGATCTGACAGGAAAAGTATTTCTTAAAGCCCTTGAGAGCTACAGAAGATTTAGAATGAAAGAAGGCCCAGAATCGCCCAGATTTTGGCTTTTTCGCATAGCCCACAATATCGTTGTGAGTTGGCAAAGAAAAAACGTTATAAGGTTTATCAGGCTCGATGAAATTGATCTACATATTCCCGATAATCTCGTCGATATCATTGAGAAGAAAGTTAAACGCACTTGGCTCTTGCAGGCAATAAAGAATTTAATATCCGGGCAGCAATTAGTAATTGCTTTGATTATTTTCTTCGGTTTCAAACTAAAACAAATCGCTAAGATTTTAGACGTTACAGAGGGTTGTGTAAAAACAAGAAAGCATAAAGCCATCAAAGTTTTGAGGCTGGCAGTTTCAGCTGATAGACTCGACAATAACGAGAATAATAGAGGAACCCTTTCTATTATTGATGTAATTGAAGCTGCAAAGCATGTTTTGGACTCTGGGCTGCCGCAAACCTCAGCGCCATTACATCAAGTCTTTTCTCTTGAAGTGGCAAAGATCCTGGAAGAAAGAGGCTACCGATTTCCGGATATTCTTAAGGTTTTATCATCTTTACCGGAAGATTTTTTCAAAGAAATTATTAAAGAGAATCCATACACGCTGAAAATATAGAACGAGATTGTTCAATTTATTTTGTAACTAGCTGAGTTTCAGTTATTAAAATCGTATTCAATAAAAGTAACTGAAAGGTAGCTGCCGAGCATAACTTGGCGGCTTTTTATTTTATCCGTATCACTTTTTGTTTAGAGCAAATTCCATTACCCTTTCTAAAATACAAAAAGTGGCGGCAGCGGCCGCCACTTTGACTTCAGTGGCTTAGTTTTAGATTTGAAGTCTTTCCCGGAAACGATCTACAGAGTGTTGGTGAGTATGACCAAGTAATTGCTGGAGTTTCTCAGAAGAAACCCCAAGGGCTAATTGTCGAGCAGCAAAGTTGTATCTTAAGGCCCGTGGAGTTACTTCATTTTTTAGGTTAGCTGAATGAGCGCATTCTCGGATTATCCACCAGACACCATTACGGGTCAGTCTCTCGCCGCGTTGATTAAGAAAAAGGGCCTTTTCTTTGAGTGCTTTTTCGGATCGGCCACTAATCAGTTTTAGCCTTGCTTTCTGTATATATTCAGATAGAGCCAAAACTACCCGGAAAGGAAGAGAAATTTTTCTTATATTTCCCCGGTGGCAGATTTTGATTTCGGGATATTCTGCACCTAAATCAGCCATTTCTAAGTCTAGCGATACTAATTCCGAAGGCTGTATTCCAGTAGCCAGGAATAGTTCTATCATTGCCGAATCTCTAATTCCTTTTGGAGTAGCACGTTTGGCTAAAATTTCCAGAAGTTTTTTTATTTTTTTATCGGTTAAAACCTCAAAAATTGTTTTTGGGCTTTCTCTATAAAAAGCCATTTCTTCCACAAGATTCTCTTTTATCAGTTTTTTGGCTTTCAAATACCCAAGGAAAGACCTTAGAGCGGCAAGCCTTCGATTTATTGTTGCGCTAGCTATATTCTGTTCCTTCAGCCATTCGTTATAATCCCTAATGATTTTTGAGTCCATTGTCTTTACGGTTGGCTGTCCTGGATGATTGGCGCAGAATCTTAGGAACTCACTTAAGTCCCGTCGATAGCTCAAGAGTGTATTATTAGCTGCTGCTTTTTTTGTTTGCATAAAGACGAGAAATTCCTTGATCAGCGTTTCCATTGGATTTCACCTCCTATTAAGTTGTTCAAGAGCAATTCTTTTCTCAAGTTTATATTGATAGAAAAATCCTAAATTGTCAAATTTTCTAAAAGGGGAGCTTGACAGAGGTTCTTGAAAAAGGATATATAGATATAAGGGTGGTCCTCGAGACGTTTCGTCGTCGCACCTCCTGGGAACGCATTTCCCTCTAGCACCCCCTAGGGGCATACGTTCCTTTGTGGCGAGTCACGAGCTAGTTGCTTTCTTGAGGGTCACCCGACAGCTCTTATCATTTATTGCTCTTTTCGTAGTGTAATGGCCTTTCTCTTGCTGAGAGGTCATTTTTTCTTGACCCTTCACCTTTAGCTAAAGGTGAAGGGTTGACCATATCCTTCTAATCTGATAGAAACAAGAACAGGAGGCATTTCTTTAACAATTGAATAAGGGAAGATAAAGAGGACGCGATCAAGCAAGGAGGTAGACGGAATGGGAATCGAGAATAACGCTTTGAATATTTTAGAGGCAGGGGCGGTAGAAATTAGAAATGTTCCCCTGAAAGTAACGAATGAGGAAGTAGAAACGCTTCCTCGAGGAAAACAGCCCTTTCTCTACGCCTCAGGTAATTGGGGTCCCGGTTATGTGATGATTAAAGACCTGGTTGGACGAAAAAAGACAATAAAGCTTCTCATCAAACAGTTAGCCATTAAGGTGGCAAGGGAAATTCCTCGCCTGGATTTTGTTGCCGGTAATGTTACCGGAGGAATAATCCCTGGCTGGCAACTTAGCGAAGAACTAGAACTGTTGCTTGGAAAGACCATACCCTTTGTTTACATCCGGGAAGCTCGGAAAAAGGGCGGACAGAAAGAGTTGATTACTGGGATTGCTGGCAATCCAGAGATTCCGCCAGGAGCCAATGGTTTGGTCGTAGAAGAATTGGTCAATTTCGCCCAGACTACTTGCAATAGTGCCGATATATTAAGAGAAGCAGGACATGTGGTTAATTACGCAGCAACTATTCTTTTTTATGATAATCCTGAGGCAATCAGAATTCTTCAAGAGCGTGGGATTGAGATGATATATCTTTTGACTCTACCAGAGCTCTTGACGGTGGCAGAAAAGCATCTGATTTTTTCTCAGCAAGCTATTGAGAGTTACCGGACATTTCTTACCAATCCGTTAGAATGGCAGATGACCAAAGGCCTAAGGCCAATCGAAAGAGGAGGAACTCTTTGATGAATCAACCACTTTTTCTTGTAGCCCTAGACGGCTTAGCCGACAACGAAGAAGAAACCTTTAATATCGCTGATAGATTTTTATTGCATATAGAAGGACATTTCGGCTTCAAGGTTAACCTGGATTATCTGTTGAGCCCGAATAAGGATTTAAGAACAAAGATTAGAAATATTCAAAATTGGGGCAGACCATTATTCGTCGATCTAAAGATGTGGAATGGTTCAAGAACTATGACGTCAGTTCTTGAGACTTTAGTTGAGATGGGAGTAGAGTATACAAATATCTATGCTTTAGCCGACGATCTTCTTAAGAAAGCTCTTAGAGTAACCGAAGGAAGCAATACTAAAGTACTGGGTCTTACTGTATTGACCCACTATAATGATGCCTATTGCCGAAGACACTTCAGGAGGCCGTTCAAAGAGACGGTAAGGCATTTTGCTGAAGTTGCTATTGAGGCTGGTTGCCACGGGATAATTGTGCCAGGCACCACATTAGAGGTAGTTCGAGACCTTAACACAACAACATTGGTGTCGGGAGTTCGGCCCAGGTGGTATTCAGATACAAGGCATGAACAAGAAGTCACCCCAGGAGAGGCTGTAGATAAAGGTGCTGATATTTTAGTCTGCTGTAGCCCCATTTTTAAGAGCTTGGATCAAGTTGGAGCTCTTCAAAAAATTCTCGATGAAATAGCAGGACACTCCGTCTTGTTTTGAAGCCTAGGTGAAAGGCTAAAAACTCACTGGAAAAAACTGGTCGGAAAACAATAATTATACTATAATTTTAAAGTCGCTGGATTCAGCGACCTTTTTATTTGTTTTCGAGTTATTCACAGTTTGATTTTTGCTTAATTTCAAGGTAAAATAAGAGTATAAAAGAGTTTTTTAATGCCCGGTAGAGAAATTTCGAAATTTCTTTCGGGCAGAAAGAAAATTTCAAAGAAATTTTTCATTCAAAATTCTTCTACGGGGTATGCCAAATCTAAAATTGCTTCAAAAAAAGATTGAAAAAGATCTAAAAGAAGCTAAAAAATTGAGACAACTTGAAAACGTTTTCCAAAAATATTTAGGTAAAAAAGGCGAAATTACCGGGATTTTACGTTCTTTAAAAAACCTGTCTCAAACAAAAAGGATTAAAACTGGAAAAGAGGCGAATGAGCTTAAAAGCATTATCAAACAAAAAATAGAAGTTAAAACAAAAAAAATACGTTCCATTGAAAGGGTCGCCAAAGAAACAGGATGGATTGATATTACTATTCCCGGCAAAAAACCCTTGGCTGGCCATTTGCACCCTTTAACTTTAGTCAAAAGACAAGTTGAGGAGATATTTCAAGCAATGGGCTTTTCGGTGGTTGATGGGCCAGAAATTGAAACCGAATGGTATAATTTCGATGCCTTAAATATTCCCAAGGATCATCCGGCTCGCGACATGTGGGATACTTTTTGGCTAAAAGACAGTAAATTACTTTTAAGAACTCATACCTCTCCGGTCCAGATTAGATATATGGAAAAAAATAATCCTCCTATAAAAATTATTGTGCCCGGAAGAATTTTTCGTCACGAAGCAACTGACGCCTCCCACGAAACTAATTTCTATCACGTCGAAGGATTAGTGGTTGATCAAGAAACTTCAACTGCCCATTTTAAATCTATAATCCAGGAGTTTTTCAAAAGATTTTTTTCTGGATCCTCCGAAGCTTTACGCAAAGGAGGACAAAAAGAAACTAAGATACGCATGAGGCCGAGCTATTTTCCGTTCACTGAACCTTCTTTTGAAATAGATATGAGTTGTTCGAATTGCCAGGGCAAAGGATGTTCAGCTTGTTCCCAGACCGGCTGGATGGAAATGATGGGAGCTGGAATGGTTCATCCTAATGTCCTCAAAGCCGCTGGTCTGAATCCTAAAAACTGGCAAGGTTTTGCCTTTGGGATGGGTTTAGACAGATTGGCAATGATGAAATATAAAATCAACGACATCCGCCTTTTTTATGGCGGTGACCTAAGATTTTTAAATCAATTTTAAAAATTATGAAAATAAAAGAAATTTACAATCTGGCGATTAGAATGGGAATAGATAGTGATTTTCGGGGAAAAGAGGGGATCGAGAGATTATTGAAAAGACTAAAAGAAAAATATGAGAAAATGGACGAGAATCAGAAAGAAGACTTTGATAAAGAGAGGTTAACTGTTCCTTTTTCTGATACTCGGATTCTATTTGGAGATCCGGATAAAGAAATTAAAAAGATTTTAGTAGGTATTGACATTGATGGGGGAGAGCTTTTATTGGCCAAAGACCTGGGCGATATTGATTTAGTATTGTCTCATCATCCAAGAGGAAAGGCTCTAGCCGGACTGGATGATGTGATGCAGCTTCAGGTTGATGTGCTTGTTCAATATGGCGTGCCAGTCAATATTGCTGAAAAACTTTTAAGAAAAAGAATTGAGGAAGTGGCAAGAGGCATAGCTCCTGTTAATCATAACCGAGCAGTGGATATGGCTAAAATCTTGAATATCTCTTTTTTGTGCATTCACACTCCTTCTGATAATTTGGTGGCAAGATTTATTGAAGAAAAATTAAAAAAAGACGATCCTCAAACTTTGGGAGAAATCATTAAATCTCTCAGAGAAGTTCCAGAATACAGAGAAGCTATTAGAATTGGGGCCGGCCCCAGAATTTTCGTTGGAGATGAAGAGAATCGGACAGGGAAAATTGTTCTTACCGAACTGACAGGGGGAACAGAGGGAGCAGCTGAAATTTATGAGAAATTGGCTCAGGCAGGAGCAGGAACGGTGATTGGCATGCATATATCAGAAAAGCATAGAGAGGAGGCAGAAAAAGCCCACATTAATGTGGTTATTGCCGGCCATATGTCTTCAGATTCCATTGGCCTGAATTTGTTTTTAGATGAATTAGAAAAAAAGGGAATCGAAATCGTTCCCTGTTCAGGATTAATTAGGGTAAAAAGGGTGTAACCGCTCGGCAACGAAGCTTCAAAGTACCGACCCTCAAAATCCCAGCGAGATTTTGGGGTCTGCGTTCTCGGCTCGTCGTCCGCCCTCGGCGGAACCATGCCGTCGAGCCTCCGAAAGCTACTTTGAAGCTTGCTACCTCGCTTTTTAAGAAAAATGAGAGAGAATTATGAAATTTTCTTATAATTGGTTAAAAGACCTTATTTCGGGCAAACTGCCAGAGCCTGTCAAACTGGCAGATCTTTTAAATATGCATAGTTTTGAGGTTAATGAAATAAAAAGAGCGGGTTCAGATTGGATGATAGATATTGATGTTTTGCCGAATAGGGGACCGGATTGTTTTTCTCATACAGGAATAGCCCGAGAAGTAGCTGTCATAACCAGCACGAAACTAAAAATTAACCCTTCGACAAGGCTCAGGGTTAATGCTGAGCAGCGTCGAAGCATTAAAGAAGAAAAATTTATTGAAGACAGAAATTCCAAAATTAAAGACTTTATGGGCGTAGATGTCAAATATCTGCGGGCTTGTCCTCGCTATACTGCCAGGATTTTGCATGGAATAACAGTTGGTCCTTCACCAAAATTTATCCAAGAAAGATTAAAAGTTTGTGGACTGAGGCCAATTAATAACATAGTTGATATTACAAATTATGTAATGCTGGAGACTGGCCAGCCCCTTCATGCTTTTGACGGCGAAAAATTGGAAGGCCAAAAAATCATTGTTCGCTTTGCCAGAAATAACGAGAAAATTACTACATTAGATGGGGAGAAATATGATTTAGATAGAAATATTTTAGTTATTGCAGACGATAGAAAACCTATAGCAATTGCTGGTATCAAGGGAGGAAAGATTCCGGAAGTTACCAAGAGAACAAAAATCATTATAATTGAATCAGCTAATTTTAACCCTCAGATTATTAGAAAGGGATCCCAAAGATTGAATTTAAAGACCGATGCTTCCTTGCGTTTTGAACACGGTATTGATCCCAACCTGACAGAGATAGCTGTTGATCAAGCAGCTTCTCTTATACAGAAAATTACCGGCGGGAGAATACAGAAAGATTTGATTGATTTTTATCCAAAAAAAGTTTTATCGAAAAAAGTAAATTTAGACTTAAATTATGTCGAAAGATTATTAGGTGTAAAGATTTCGAAGAACGAAATAACCAAGATATTAAGAGATCTTGGGTTCAAAATCTCTCAACTCTCAAAACTTAAACTCCAGGTTGAAATTCCGACCAGAAGACTGGATATTTCTTTACCGGAAGATCTAATAGAAGAAATTAGTCGAATTTACGGCTACAAAAATATTCCTGCAACTTTTCCTTTAACTGTTTTGTCACCCCCAAGAAGAAATAATTTAATTTTCTGGGAAGATTTTTCAAAGAGAATTCTCAAAGAACTTAGCCTTACCGAAGTTTATAATTATTCTTTTTTAGGAGAAGAATTAAGAGAAACTTTCGGTTATAAAGTTAAAGAATTAATTGAGATAGAAAATCCAGCCAGCGTCAAACAAAAATATTTAAGGCCAAGCTTAATTCCCAATTTATTGGTTAATCTTAAAACAAACCTGAAGTATTTCGACAATATTAGAATTTTTGAATTAGGAAAAATATATAGAAAAAGGAGAATGACAGAGAAAAGAATGCTTAGCGTTGCTATTTTAAAAAAAGAAGGTGGTTCTCGTTCTCAATCAGAAATATTTCTTGAATTAAAAGGAATCATTGATGCTTTGTTAAATCAATTAGGGATAAGTAATATCTGGTATGATTTCTACAAACCCGCCCCAACGGAAAGCAGGACATTTTTTTGGCAACTAAAAAAATCGGCTGAAATTAAGATTGACCGAAAAGAAATCGGGTTTTTGGGTACAATTTCTCCCAAGATTTTAGACAAGCTAAAGATTACTGAGAATTTGGTCTTTTTCGAGATTGATTTTGATGAATTAGCTCAATTATGTTCAGAAGAGCACGAGTTTAGGCCGTTATCTCGTTATCCTGCAGCGGTTAGAGACTTAGCTGTCTTGGTGCCCGGAGGAATTTTGGTTGAGGAGGTTTTAAATATAATTAATGTGGTTGGCGGCAGGGTAGTCCGGGATGTAGATCTTTTTGATATTTACGAAGGGCAAGAACTGCCGGAAGGTAAGAAGAATTTAGCTTTCCATATTATTTATCAAGCCCAAGATAAGACTTTGAAATCATCCGAAATTGATAAAATTCATCAAAAAATAATAAAAGCCCTAGAAAAAAAGCCAGAATGGCAAGTTAGACAATAAATCAGAAATTCTAAATTCGAAATCGGAAACCCCAGAACTATAAATCTTTCGGATTTAAGTTCAGGGCAGGCAAATTCTAAATTTAGGTATTGCTTGCCCCGTAGTTAGTGAGCGATAGCGAATTATACTACGGGGTTTCGAATTTCGTGCTTCGAATTTTACCACATATGGTTCGCAAAAAAATCAAAATTAAAAAAGCAAGGTTAAAAAAAATGATAAAGCCAAAGAGAGCGAAAACAGAGACTACCTATGATGCTAAAGATATCTATGTTCTTGAGGGTTTGGAACCCGTCCGGAAAAGACCAGCGATGTATATAGGATCTACCGGGCCGGATGGTTTACACCATTTAGTTTGGGAATGTGCCGATAACTGTTTGGATGAATTCATGATGGGGCACGGCAATCAGATGGAAATAGTTCTTCTGCCAGATGATAGAGTTAAAGTCACAGATAACGGTCGAGGTATTCCAGTGGATAAACATCCTCAGACAGGAAAGTCGGCTTTGGAAACTGTAATGACAACCTTACATGCTGGAGCAAAATTCGGCGGTAAAGCTTATCAAATAGCTGGTGGTTTACACGGAGTTGGGGTATCTGTAGTTTGTGCTTTATCTCGTTGGCTAAAAGCTGAGGTCTGCCGGGGGGGGGTAAGATATTCCCAGGAATATGCCAGAGGAAAGCCAAAAACAAAACTCAAAAAGATAGGTAGATGCAAACAAACAGGAACGACTGTAATTTTCGAACCAGACCCCGAAATTTTTAAAGAAATTAAGTTTGATTTCAAGAGAATCTTAAATCACCTGCGTCAGCAGGCCTATTTGACCAAAGGAATAAAGATAATAATTTCTGACCAAAGAAACAAAGAGAAAAAAGAATATAGTTTTTATTTTGAGGGTGGGTTGATTTCTTATATTAGATATTTAATTAGAGGAGTACCATCTCGTCATTCTAATGTTTTTTACTGTTTAGGCGAGAAAGAAGGAGTTTTAGTTGAAGCTGCCTTTCAATATGCCGAGGAGTACGAAGTTTATGAAGAAAGTTTTGCTAATAATATTTATACTGGCGAAGGCGGCACCCATCTAACCGGATTTCGGTCTGCTCTTACTAGAACCCTAAATGACTATGCTAGGAAGAATGGTTTTTTGAAAGAAAGCGACGATAATTTAAACGGCGAAGATATTAGGGAAGGTTTAATCGGGGTGATTTCAGTTAAAATAAAAGATCCTCAATTTGAGGGGCAAACAAAGGCGAGATTAGGGAATCCCGAAGCGAAAATAGCCGTTGATGGAATAGTTTCTGAGGCCTTAACTGATTTCGTAGAGAGAAATCCTCAAGATGCCAAAGCAATAGTTGAGAAATGTATTCTTTCAGCCAAAGCCAGAACGGCAGCTAGGGTTGCTAGACAGACTGTCCTAAGAAAAGGAGCCCTAGATGGATTGATGTTACCAGGGAAACTAGCTGATTGTATTTCTCGAAAACCAGAGGAATCTGAACTTTATATTGTTGAAGGAGAATCAGCCGGTGGTAGCGGGAAACAGGCTAGAGATCGAAAATTCCAGGCAATTCTGCCTTTGCGAGGAAAAATTTTAAATGTTGAAAGAACTCGACTTGATAAGATTTTAACTTCCAAGGAAATCAGATCTTTAATTATTGCCCTGGGAACGGCTGTGGCTCAAGATTTTAATATCCAAAAAGTCAGGTATCACTGGATTATTATAATGTGCGATGCCGACTCAGACGGCAATCACATTAAAACGCTTCTTTTGACTCTCTTTTATCGTTATTTTCAACCTCTCATTGCAGCTGGCTATATTTATGTGGCCCAACCTCCGCTTTATCGGATTCAGGCTGGAAAAAAAATTAGATATGCTTTCACAGAAGATGATAAAAAAGATATCATTGATGAATTACAGGGTGGAACAAAGAGGGAAGGGAAGAAGAACAAAAAGAAGAGTAGAGACAAAAAAGAAAGAGAAGAAAAGATTACCGGGATTAACATCCAGCGTTTTAAAGGACTGGGAGAGATGAATCCAGAATTATTGTGGGAAACAACAATGGATCCTGAGAATCGAATTTTGAAAAAGATTACTGTTGAAAACGCTCGCGAAGCAGACAAAATTTTTGATACTCTTATGGGAAAAGAGGTAATGCCAAGAAAAAGATTTATTCAGGCCCACGCGAAAAAAGTCCAGAATTTAGACATTTAAAATTATGAAATATTAACGTTTTAACAGGTCCACTGCTAGCTCTGGATAGAGCAGAAAGGTTGACACCTAAGGTCAAGGGGGGCTATAATATAAGAAAGCCCAAGGTGGGCTTTTTAAGATAATTTATTAATTATAGCCTTTTTTTTAATAAAAATATGCTCAGAAAAATTATAACTTTCCTAAAAGAAGTCAGATTAGAGATGAGAAAGATTAATTGGCCGACCAAACAGGAGACTTTAAGGTATACCATCATTGTCATTGGTATATCGACAGCTGTGGCAATTTTCTTGGGAAGTTTAGATTTTATTTTCACAACTTTCTTAAGTAAATTTATCTTATAAAGAATAACCGAGCATATAGTTTGGTTTTCGAAATAAAGTTAGATTTTAGAAAATTTGAGCGAAAACCAAATTATAGTCGATAAGAATACTATGTGCTCGGTGTTCACTTCGTTCGCATGCCAAAACAAGAATTAACCCAACAAAAAAACTGGTATGTTTTGCACACTTATTCTGGATACGAAGACGCAGTCGCAAAAAGTCTAAGACAGCGGATCGAGTCTTTGGGCATGGAAGACAAAATTTTTAATGTCTTGGTTCCCAAAGAAAAAAAGATTAAAATAAAAAATGGGAAAAGAAAAGTGATAGAAGAGAAAATTTATCCAGGTTATGTCTTAGTCGAAATGGTTGTTACAGATGATTCTTGGTATATTGTTCGGAATACTCCCAATGTTACAGGTTTTGTCGGAGCGGGAACTGTCCCCGTCCCTGTTTCTTTTCAGGAGATAGAGATCTTAAAGAAAAGAATAGGAGTAGACACCCCTCATTTTCAAATTGATTTTAAAGTCGGGGATTCAATTAAAATCACCGATGGTCCTTTTAAAGATTTTGATGGTCGAGTTTCTGAAATCGACGAAGAAAAAGGAAAAGTTAAAGTCTTTGTCAATATGTTCGGAAGAGACACATTGGTAGAATTAGATTCTTTACAGATCAAAAAATTATAAAAGATGAAAAAAATAAAAGCCATCGTAAAGTTACAAATTCCTGCTGGCAAAGCTACTCCAGCGCCTCCTGTCGGGCCGGCCCTGGCTCCACACGGTTTGAACATTTCTGAATTCTGTCAGAAGTTTAATGAATCCTCAAAGAATCAACAGGGATGGAAGTTGCCAGTTGAAATTACTGTTTACGAAGACAGAACCTATAATTTTGAGATAAAACAACCTCTGGCTTCCGAGCTTTTGAAGAAAGCAGCTGCTGTGGAGAAGGGATCGGGGGAACCCAATAAAAAAAAGGTAGGGAAGATTACTGAACTCCAACTGGAGGAAATTGCTAAGAAAAAAATGCCAGATCTGAATACAGATGATCTTAAACAAGCCAAGAAGATTATTGAAGGCACCGCAAAAAATATGGGAATTGAAATAGAAAAGTAACACCTCATACCATGATTTTATCTGATTGTGATATCAAAAAATACATAAAAGAAGGAAGAATTAGAATTACCCCAAAACCTAATTTTCAAGACCAACTCGGCCCTTGTTCTTTAGATTTACGGCTAGGAAAGGTTTTCAAGACTTTCAAACGAGCTGAATTTCCTTTCATCGACCTAAAGGCAAAATTCCCTATTGAGAAAATAATGTTTGAGATTAGACCATCTCCGGGAAAACCATTGATTATGCAACCCGGGGATTTTATTATCGCTTCAACAGAAGAATCTATTGAAATTCCATCCGACTTAGTTGCTAGAATTGACGGCAGGTCATCTCTGGGAAGATTGGGGATAGTTATTCATATCACTGCCGCCCGCTTTGACCCTGGCTGGAAAGGGAAAGCGGTAATTGAACTCGGTAACCTAGGCATTATGCCGGTGGCTTTATATCCTGGAATGAGAATTTGCGCTATAACCTTTGAGACTCTTTCTAGTCCCGTTGAGGTGCCTTATTTAAAACAAAAGGATCACAAATATGCTTACCAGAAATCTCCTCGTGCAAGCAGGCTAAATCAGGAAGAAGAATTCAAAAAAAAGAAAAAATCAATATAAGCGATGTCACGGAGCGTGAATCGCTTGAATTTCCGTCACTCGTCCCAGATGAAAATAAATTTTCACCCGTGGACATAAACTATGGATAAGTGGAAAGACTTAAGGAAAAACTTGTTTCGGGCAGTAGAACCCAAGATTAAACTTGTTGCCATGACTCAACCGGTCGGTGAGTACAGGCATCTTTGTACTCCAGAAACTCTTCCTGCCTTTACAGCCAGGGCTTCTTATGAATCAAAAGGAACAAAAGAAGACGATATAAGGCTTAATAGAACCCTGATAAAGCTTGGCCACGACACTCCATTGCAAGCTGTCCAATTTGTTTTTTATTTTTCTGGGACAACCAAATCCCTACAGGCTCAGTGGACAAGACATAAAGTCGGAGTTGGCTGGACCTTTAGAAGTACTCGTTATATTTCGGCAGGTCAAAATTGTTTTGTTTATAATACTTATGATTACATAAATGAGGAAGAAAAAGTAAAAGAACTTTTGAAAATAGATGAAACAGTTGCCAAACAATCCATTGATCTATATGAAAAAAAGAGAACCCTAGGGTCTACGAAACAAGATGCCAGAAAAATAATGCCAGTTTTTTGGGCAACTTCCTGTTATTTTTATGTTAATGCCAGAGCTTTGCGTCATCTTTTTAAACTAAGACTGGACAAGGCTGCGGAATGGGAGATTAGAAGAATGGTCTCAATTCTTTTCGATATTTGCATGCAGTGGACACCTTCATTCTTCGAAGATTTTAAAGAATTAAGAAATAAATCAGAATTTTAGGCAATTCAACAAACTATGATATTAGGGGTGGATAAATTATTAAAATTAGTTAAGGAAAAAAAGTTGGTGGAAAATCTTTCAGAGAGAGAACTTAAAAGCCCCGAGGGGGCTGGTTTTGACTTAAGATTGGGAGAAATTTATGAAATTTCAGGAAATGGATTTTTGGGCCGGGAAGAACGAAAGACGCCGAAAGCGGAGTTGTTGGCCAAATATAACCCTAAAAAGAAACAAAGCTTTATTTTTAAACCCGGTAAATATTATTTAATGAAGACTATTGAGAAAGTTAACACGCCAGGGAATATTTTAATTTTATTTAGACCAAGAACAACACTTTTCAGATCTGGATTAATGCTTTTTACCGGCAATGTTTCGCCGGGCTATCAAGGAGAATTGACTTTTGGCATTGCTAATTTTAGTTCTTGTGAAATAAAAATTGAACTCGGGGCCCGAGTTGTTCACGCTATGTTTTATGAAGTGAGAGGAAAGACAAATTTATACCGGGGTCAGTGGCAGGGCGGCCGGGTCTCGACAAAGAAGAAAGAAAAACAGATATAGAAAAATTTGGAGATTTTTGTCTTCATACCTTTGACAAAAAACATGAGGGTTTATATTATATAACCAGAGGAAAAGAATCAATAGAGGAGGTCTTTTCTTGAATTAAAGCTCTTTTATACGCCAAACTGGACCTCTGAAAGGAGGGTAAGATGGAGATTCTTCAGAATGCGGGTTCTCACCGAATTTTAGCAATTATGGCGGGGTCAGCCGGAGAAAGTCCTCTTGAGTTAATTGAACTTGCCGGTCGAACCTCATATCAGTCCAGAAATAGGATAACCAAGGGATCTGCGACTAAGTTTGTACGGATGTTGCGAAAGATTGGCCATGAAAGCGTTCTTGAACATTCATCAATGACTGTCGAATTTAATAATGTCTCGAGGGGTTTTACCCACGAATTGGTGCGTCATCGATTGGTGGCTTACACCCAAGAGTCGACCCGCCGGGTGGACGAAAGTGATTTCGGGGTGGTTATTCCGCCGGATAGAGATCCCGATGAGAAATTGGTGACATTACAGATATTCGACCAGATAGGAGTAGTATCCATTCCTCATATATTTACTGTTTCTTTTGGTGAATGGATGAAATTAAATGAACAGATGTACCGTGGTTTGAGGAAAGCAAGCTGGAAACCAGAAGATGCAAGACAAGTCTTGCCTATTGGCATAAAATCTCAAATCGTGGATACCTGTAATTTGAGGGAATGGCGGCATATCTTCAGGTTGAGATGTGCCAAGGATGCCCATTGGGAGATTAGACGAGTGATGGTTAATCTCTTGCGGGAAGTTCAAAAAAGAATACCGGTAATTTTCGATGATTTTGTTATCGCAAAAGATGGAAAAAGCGCCATACTGAGAGGAGGGGATTAATGGATACGTTTAAAGGCAGTCCCCAAGACACAGCTTTCCAGGAATGGTGTAATCGTTTAATAAGAAACAAGAGAATGATAGTAGCGGTTGCGACAGATGAGATTTCTTGCTATAAGGCCAGGACAACTCTAAAAGAAGTATCTTCTTTTCAATTTTCTCATACCTTAGAAAACCTTAAGGAGGCAGTAGTTCATGTGACTACTTGCTGGGATCAGGGATGTAAGGTAATCTTTTCCCGATTTCTAGAAGGTAAGCAGTTGAAAGTCTCCTGAATTTTTCAGGAGCCATACCCCGAACTGAGTTTTGCTCTGGTTTGGGGCTTTTTATTTTCCTAAAATTTGTTAAGATAAAAAGAAGATGAAAAAAGAGCTATTAATAGTTACAGCAGCGATAATTAAAAGGAGAGGAAGATATTTAATTACTCAAAGACTCGAAGGGAAACATCTGGCTAAAAAATGGGAATTCCCGGGTGGGGCCATAGAATTTGGAGAAGATCCTAAAAGATGCTTAAAAAGAGAAATTAAAGAAGAGATAGATATAAATATAAAAGTAGGAAAGTTTTTCGATTATTCTTCCTTTGTTTATGATGATCAAAGACATATAATATTATTGGCTTTTTTATGTGATTTCCTCTCGGGAAAGATAAAAAATTTCGTTATCAGAGATTATAAATGGATTACGCCCAAAGAGATGACTAATTATGATTTTTGTAAGGCCGACATACCATTTATTAAAAAAATACAAAAACATGAACATTGCTAAAATTATCGATCATACTAATATAAGGCCCGAGGCCACCGAAGAAGATATAAAGAAAACCTGCCAGGAAGCTAAAAAATATGGCTTTCGGGGAGTCTGTATTAATCCAGAATGGATAAAATTGGTCAGCGAAGAATTGAAAGGAACAGACATTAAGACCATTGTTTTGATTGATTCACCAATTGGTGATAGTCCGTATCCAGAAAGATTAAAAATTTGTCAAAAAGCTAAAACTGAGGGAGCTGATGAGTTGGATATCGTAATTAATGTCCCCGCTGTAAAACACGAGAGATATGGCGAGATTTTAGAAGATTTGAAAGAAATTTCAAAAATTTTACCCACCAAAGTAATTATTGGTTCCGGGTATTTAACAGACCAAGAGATAAGAAAGGCTTCAGAAATTGTTAAAGAGGCGGGAGCTGTTTGCGTTAAAACTTCAACAGCTAAAGATCCTTTGGATCAGCTTGAATTAAAAGAAAAAGCAAAACACCTAAAAATAATGAGAGAGTCTGCTCCTGGCCTCGAAATTAAAGCTGCCGGAAACATTAGGAACCATCAAGACCTCAAAATGATGGTAGAAGCCGGCGCGGACATTATCGGAACAAGTTCGGGAATAGAGATTATTAGAGAAGCTAAAGAAGAATAATTATGACCTATACGCCAATAGTTGGCCTGGAAATTCATGTTGAGCTGAAGACTCGATCAAAGATGTTTTGCGGTTGCGCGAATGATCAAAACGAAAAACATCCTAATAATAATATTTGCCCGATTTGCATGGGGCATCCCGGTACCCTGCCGGTGATTAACCGAGAAGCAGTTAGAAAAGTAATAAAAACAGGTCTTGCTTTACATTGCCAAATTTTAGAAAATTCTAAATTTGACCGGAAAAATTATTTTTATCCAGACTTACCCAAAGGATATCAAATTTCTCAATATAATCTTCCTCTTTGTAAAGAAGGCTATCTCCAAGTGACCCTAGGCAATTTCATCCCGCCCCGTTTACAAGAGGGGCGAGGCAGGCAATCGAAAGTCAGAATTAGAAGAATTCATTTAGAGGAAGATACTGGAAAACTTTTACATCCAGAAGGCACTGATTATTCTTTGGTCGATTTTAATAGAGCTGGCATTCCTTTAATGGAATTGGTGACTGAACCCGATATAAGATCAGCAAAAGAAGCCAGGAGGTTTTCAGAAGAATTGAGATTAATTTTAAGATATTTAGGAGTCTCTGATGTTAATATGGAAAAGGGGCAGATGAGAGTAGAAGTTAATTTAAGCCTACTCCCGGCCGAAAAAGCAAAACAAAGAATAAAAAGCGATAAAGAATTAGGAACAAAAGTAGAAATTAAAAATTTGAACTCATTTCGGGCAGTAGAAGGAGCCCTAAAGTATGAAACTAAGAGGCAGACTGAAGTTTTAGAATCTGGCAAGAAAGTTATTCAAGAAACGCGGGGTTGGTCCAAAAGCAGAGGAGTAACATTATCTCAGAGAGAGAAAGAGGAGGCTTATGATTACCGATATTTTCCAGAGCCCGACTTACCCCCTCTTCATATTACAGGGAAAGAAATTTCAGAGATTAAATCAGAGATTCCCGAGCTTCCTCAACAAAAAAGAGAAAGATTTGCCAAAGAATATAATTTGGACGAGAGAGATGTAGAAGTTTTTGTTCAAAACAAAGACCTTGGCGCATATTTTGAGAAAGTTATATCGGAACTTAAGGATTGGATAAAGTCGATAGAACTTAAAACCAAACTATCTGATAGAGAAATCAAGAGATTCGTTAAGTTAGCGGCAAATTATGTATTGACGGATCTTCAAAGGCTTTTAAAAAAGGCTTCGGTGGCGGGTGATGATTTTCCAATTACCCCAGAGAATTTCGCTGAGTTTATAGCTTTGATTTATGAAGGAAAAATATCAAGCAAAATTGCCAAGCAGGTTCTTTTAGAAATGTTTAAAACAGGAGCCGATCCATCCCATATTATTAAAGAGAAAAAACTTAGCTTAATTACTGATGAATCAGAGATTGAGAAAATTATAAAAAACGTTTTAAATAAAAATCAGACGGCAATTAATGATTTCAAGGATGGCAAAGGAAACGCTTTACAATTTTTAGTTGGTCAGGTAATGCAGGAGACAAGGGGCCGGGCTAATCCCCAAACAGTAAAAGATATTTTAGAAAAAGAGTTGACAAAAACTTAATAAGATTTATACTAATTTTAGTACTCTGACTTGAACCTTAACAAAAGGAGGGGGGGGCATGCTCATCTGTCCGCGTAACGGAGAAAGACAAGTGATGGTTGATTATGATTATTTTACCTGTCTGACGTGTGGTTGGTCTGCACATGAAGATCAAGTAATGATTGAGGGAGATAAGATAATTGTTTGTGAGAATCCATTACTTATTCAAGAAAAAAATAACAACCAACAGAAGGTTTCAGCTGAACCAAAGAGAGCTAGACAAAGCAATCCTCGACATGGTAAATATCCGTTGTAGGAGAGGAAAACGGATAAGGTTCTCTCGAAAGGAGGAAGGACAATGAGAGAGACAGTGATCAATGATGAAGGGATTTGGAGGGATGAGCCGCCGTTGTTCGGATCACCGCGCTATCCCATTCTATTTCCTTTTGTTATTTTTTGGGTTTCGGTAGCCGAGAGCTTCGTCGCCTGGGCAGCTTTGTTTGGGCATTGGCGAGTAAGACAGACGGAAATTCTCTTTGGCTCTTGCCGCCCAGGGAGTATGGAACAAGACCTTGATGCCGTAGATGATTTGGTAAGCCGATTCTAAAGATAGACGTTCTCGGAAGAAGCACATTGGAATAAGAGGTCCCCTAGGGATCTCTTATTTATTTTTTCAGAAATTCTTCAATTAATCTTTCTGCTTCTTCTAATTTTTCCAACCAATGGATTCTCTTGTCTTTTTTGAACCAAGTCATTTGACGTTTGGCAAAATGTTCAATTTCTTTCTCTAATCTTTTTAGCATCTGCTGATAATCTAATTTCCTCTGTAGATATAAAGATATGTATCTATATTCCAGACCAAATTCTTCTAATCTTCTCCAGGAAAGACCGGCCTTTTTCAGCCTTCTAGTTTCAGCTATCATTCCTTGTTTTAATCTCTTCAATAGCCTTTTTTTAATTAATTTTTTTATTTCTTGAGAGGACTTTTTAATCCCAATAATTAAAATCTCAAATTGAGGAGGTTTTTTCAATAGAGGCGGTACGGGTTTTTCTGTTTTAACTAAAATTTCCAACGCTCTAATTAGCTTTCTTTTATTTTGTCTGTCAATATTTCTGGCTCTCTGTGGGTCTATTTTTTTTAACAGTCCAAAGAGATCTTTGGCTTCTTCCTTTTCCAATTTTTTTCTTAATTTCCAATCAGGTTTTACTCTAGGTATCGAAATTTGATCAACGATAGCCTGAATATAGAATCCTGCCCCCCCAACCAAAAATGGATTTTTTCTCTTCTTTAAGATTTTTTTGATTGCACTCTGAGCTAATTTTTGATATTGAACGACTGTAAATCTTTTTTTTGGATAAGCAACATCCAAAAGATAATGGGGAATACCTTTCATTTCTTTTTTCGTTATTTTTCCTGTACCAATATCCATTCCTCGATAAATCTGTCGGGAATCAGCAGAGACAACTTCGCCGTTGAACTTTTTGGCCAGCTCTATTGCCCAATGACTTTTTCCAGAAGCCGTTGGTCCCAGAATAACTATCAATTTATTTTTCATATCATTTCTCCTTTTAACCTCCAAGGAAACGCATCAACAATTTTTATTTTAGTGAATTTGCCGATTAGGTTTTTTGGACCTTTAAATTCTATAGTTTTATAGTTCCGTGTTTTTCCATATAAATATCCGTGCCTGTCCCGCACCGAACCTGCCTGCCCCACACTTCTGGTGCGGGGTCGTTCCGTTTCTATTAATACATCTAATGTTTTTCCAAGGTATTTTTTATTTTTCTCTAAGGCAGTTTTTCTCAAAATATTGGTCAAAATCTTCCACCTTCTTTCTTTTTCTAAGCGAGGGATATCATCTTTGAAATTAGCAGCTTTTGTTCCTGACCTTGGAGAATATTGAGAGATATAAGCCATATCATATTTTATTTCTTTAAAAAGCTTAACTGTATTCTCAAATGCTTTTTCTTTCTCTCCCGGGAAACCAATAATAACATCGGTAGATAGAGTAATATTAGGAATTTTTTTTCGGATTTTCCTAATTATATTTTTGTATATTTCCATAGTATATGGTCGGTTCATTTTTTTTAGAATTTCATCATCACCGGACTGGACAGGTAAATTTAAATATTCAGTCACTTTTTCGCAACTGGCCATAATATTGATTAATTCTGCCGAGAAGTCTTTGGGGTGAGAGCTGGTAAAGCGAATCCAAAAATCGCCCCCAATATCATTTACCATATTCAAAAGTTTCGGAAAATTAGCCCCTTTAAATTTATAGCTGTTTACATTTTGCCCTAATAGCCAGATTTCTTTGTATCCTCGTTTAATTAGATTTTGAACCTCGCAAATAATTTCTTTGGCTGGCCGGGAGATTTCGCGACCTCGAGTATAAGGGACAACGCAAAAAGTGCAGAAATTATTACAGCCTGTCATTATTGGTACGTAGGCAGAAAAATTATCGGAATGTTCGGGTTCAATCCTCAAATAAGACTCATTCTGTAATGCGCTGTCTTTAATCGTTAAATTGCTAAATTGCTTTATTGTTAAGAGTTTTTCTGGTAATTCTGGTAAATCATTGATATCTAAAACTAAATTGAAATTCTTGGCAAATTTTCCTTTATCTTTTTTCAAGACGCAGCCTGTTATCACAGTCCTTAGCTCAGAATTTTTAGTTTTTAATTTTTGGAATTTTTTAGTTTGGCCCCAAATTCTATCAATAGCTGACTGCCTGACCGAGCAAGCATTAACCAGGATTAAATCGGCCTCATTCATATTTAAAGCTGGCTGATATTTAATATTTTCCAAAACAGTAGCAATTCTCTCACTATCTGAATGATTCATCTGGCATCCGAATGTAATAATCCAATATTTTTTCATAATTTGTTCATTCTTGCCCCGTAGCTCCACTGAAAGCGGATGGTATCGGGGTGACCGTAAGTGATGATGTGTATTTCATACAAGTCATTCTAAAACAGAAAAGCGGCCCTTTCAAGACCGTTTTTCTTAAGAACATTGTCCGGTAACCTTACTTGCTCCGCAAGAACAATCAGAACCTGTTTCACAATAAGATTCGCTTTTCACCTCATTATCTCAGGCCTTACTTCAAGAATTTTCCCACATATTCCTCTATGCTCTACCTCTATTCCTGCTATTTTAGCAAAACATCCATTACTGTAAGTGTTGCCATCTTTACCGCAGACCGGATCCCACAAAGCAATACAAGCTTCCTTTTCAAGAAATGGTGGTACTTCTGGTGCTGGGATGGGTAAGGGTCGAGTTTCCACTTCTCCTGGAATTACACATTTTGGAGGCAGGGGACAGCCTTTGACATCTTTTTCAATAATAATTCTTCCTTTCTCACAGGGACCTGGATCAGTCCAGACGAATTTAGGACATAGGGGAATACTTGATCTTTCTAATCCCTCTTTTACTTTCTCTAATATATTAACCTTGCTTTCGTCTAATCTTTTCTTTAATTCTAGGAGCCGGGGTGTTTCAGGGATTGCCCGGATTCCCGATCTAAGATTCTCTAAAATTTCAAGATGTTTTTCTTTTGCTCCAGAGATTTTTTCTAAATATTCTTTAAATCTCTCTTGATCTTCGGGCGACATTTTTTCTAAATTCCCCTGTAATCTTTTCAGAGAATTTTCCTGAGCCCTTCTTATTGCATCTTTTGCTTCCTCTGGCACTTTTTCCTCTAATTCTGATAAAATCTCCAGATTCTTAAAGTGCTTAAATTGACTTCCTTTTTGTGCTTCTAAAATATCTGTCAATTTTTCACCAATTTTTTCTCTTCTATCTTCTAATTTTAACATCACATCCCCGAATTTTTCTAAATGCATTTCTCTGGCTTCTTTTATTTTTTCAAAAGCTTGTTCTGGCACTTGATTTTCTAATTTTTGTAAAAGTTTTTGGTGCAAGATTTGCTGGTGAATAAATTTATCTAAGAATTTATCAACTTTCGGATTTTCCTTTGCTTTTTCTCTTATTTTTTCAGTCTCTGATTTAACTCTTTCTATCTCTTTTTGATAATTACCCGTGGCTCTTTTAATTGCTTCAGGGTTTTTCTTTCTTTCTATCATCTTTTTTACTTCTATCAATTTCTCATTGGCAAATCGAGATCTTAATTCAGACTTGGCTACCGAGTTGAAAGTAAGAAGAGATCGAATATCCCTGGCCCAGTTTTTTAGAAAATACAGAGGGTGATCTGGTAGAATCCGAGGGTCTCCCACGCCTAAATCTTGAGGTTGAATATCTTCGTCAAGATTAACCTCTTCAGTTACATCAACAGGCGCTTCTTGGGCGAAAGCGATTGAACCTCCGACAAAGACAAAAAAAGCGCTAATTACTATTATTCCAATCAGTTTAGTCATATTAAAACGTAAATTAGTTTTTAAGATTATTTATTAACTCGACTTTTATTGTATTACAATACAAAATTTAATTTTAATGTATTTCTTCTTTTTTCTCTTTTAGGAAATACCTCCATTGCTCTAAGAATTCGATGAAAAACTGGAACGGAAGCTCAATCAAAATGTTAAATACAATCATCAGAACGCTAACCCTTTCCCACTGCGAAGACAGCCATTTTCCGACTTGGACAAGGGGAAGAGTTAAGAAATCAAGAGCCGAAGTTATTATTGTCTCTTTTTCCTCCTCAACCTGAAGCTCTTTGGCTCTGTGCCTGATTCTCGTTCCGGCAAAAAGAATTAACGACAAGAAAACAATAAATATTATAATTGACAGAATTCCAAAGTCTAATTTTTGGAGTCCCCAAATAATAATGCCAAAAGAAACAAAAAAACTCAGCAGATAAAAAACAAGCAGAATTCCTTTCATAATGAGACCCCTTTTCGGGGATGGTCTTATTGGATAGATGTCTTTCTTTTTACCCTCATAAGCAATCTTCATAACCTCCCATATTACTTTTTGGAGATTTTCTTTAGAGGGCGGCCGGACGGTTAAAATCATTAAAAACATAAGCAGGGGAGGAATTAGAATATTTAAGCCCAAAGCAGAATAATTGAATTGGTGGGTTATGTATCTCTCAAAAGGAATCTCAATGAGCAGGACTATAAGCATTTTTGTAGCAAAAATAGAAATAATACTATAGAGGGCGGCTCGAAAAAGCTTTTCTTTTAATCTCAAAGACCGTTTACCGTATGCCTCTTTCACTGAATCCTCTAAAGTTTCCGGCTGAGATATCTTCTCTCTGGCAGTTATTGGATTTTTAGTTAGAATATCACCCAGAATTAAATAAAGCGTATCATATTTTTCGCAGACTTGATAGAATTTTTCACCTAAAGAGCTTTTTAGATCTTTTTCAATTCTCCTCCAGATTGAATAAATATCTTTGGCTATTTCTTCCAATTGTTCCTGAGGAAGATTCTGCCACAGGGGATAATAAAATTCCAAGAGATGATAGCTGATAATAGGAGAGTCTAATTTAAAAAGGGCTCTCTGGGCAGCAATATAAATTTGCTTTTGCTTTTCTTTCTCAGATATTCCTTTAATTACAAAAATTCCTTCTTTTACTTCTATCTTTTCCTTCATAAGCTCTGTCATATAGTCAATCAAAGCTCTTTCTCTCTGGGGAGGGTCAAGAACTTCTTCAATTTCACAAGCAGTAATTCCCAAAAGCCAACTAGAAAGCCGGGTTTTTATTTTTTCTTTATCAGGAGAAGGGCTGTTTCTTATGATAAAGATATACTTTTGAATTAGCTTCTGGACAATCTCAACTTTTTTTTCTTCAATGCTATCATTTAGAAAATGTCCGCCTCTAATCAGTTCTAACACTAGAGGTCCGGCAATTTTTTCCCCATCTTCCATTAAAAAAAATCTTCTCTTCAGCACTCTCTCAATGGCCGTTTTCCTTAAAAGATGTTCTTCTCTCCATTCAATAACTCCTCTTATTTTTTCGTAGAAAGCTGCTACCTTCGAGGCTATTTCATCAACATGCAAGACAGAAACTCCCTCTTTTTGTTGCAGAGATTGATGCCAACTTTGGTATTTTTGGATGAGTTCTTGGGTTTGCCGAGAAATTATTGCCATATAAACGCGTTAGTATTTAAACATTTTTCATCCGGATTTATTAAGACATTCAGATGTTAATATGTTTGAATGTCTTTTTTTTTATTTCTATCTTGACTTTTTCTAAAAATTTATTTAATTCTATCTGTCCGATATCGCCTCTATTTCTTTCTCTGACTCTTACTGATTTTGATTTTTTTTCTTTATCACCAACAACCAATAAATAAGGAATTTTTTGAATTTCTCCCTCTCTTATTTTTTTAGAAACGGTTTCGGCCGTATCCCTGATTTCATATCTTAAATCCAAGGTCTCAAACTTCTTGCCAATTTCTTGTGCATATTTTCGGTGGCGAGATCCTACTGGAATTACCCAGGCCTGAACAGGGGAGAGCCACAAAGGAAAAGATCCCGCATAATACTCAATTAATATACCTATAAATCTTTCCAGAGCTCCTAAAATAGCTCTATGAATCATAAATGGCTTTTGTTTTTTACCCTTTTTATTTATATAAGAGATATTGAATTTTTCTGGTAGGTTAAAGTCAAGTTGGACTGTTGTACATTGCCAGGGTCTTCCCAGAGAATCTTCTATTTTGATATCAATTTTTGGTCCGTAGAAAACTCCTTCGCCAGGATCTATCTGGTATTTCAATTTTGTTTTTTTCAGGGCGTATTTCAAACTGTTGATGGCTTTTTCCCAATTTTTTAACTCTCCAGTATATTTTTTAGGGCGGGTGGAAAGATAAACCTCATACTTTTTAAATCCGAATGTTTTTAATATTTTTAGAGTTAGACGTAAAACAGAAATTAATTCAGTTCCCAGTTGCTCTGGTGTGCAAAATATATGAGCATCATCTTGGGTAAAGCCTCTAACTCGAACCAGACCGTGCAAAACTCCGGATTTTTCGTATCTGTAAACTGTTCCGAACTCAGAAAATTTAATCGGTAAATCTTTGTAGCTTCTAATCTTAGATTTATAAATCTTAATGTGAAAAGGACAGTTCATTGGCCTTAAATAATATTTCTCTTTTTCAATCTCAAAAGGGGAATACATGTTTTCTTTGTAAAAATCTAGATGGCCAGAGGTTTTAAATAAGCTTTCTTTTCCAATGTGAGGAGAACTAACCAACTGATAACCTGTTTTCAATAGTTCTTGATTAATAAAGTCTTCAATGATTTTCCTCAGTATTGTTCCTTTCGGATGCCATAAAGGCAACCCTGCTCCTACTTCAGGATCAAAAGAAAATAAATCTAATTTTTGGCCTAAAAGTCGATGGTCTCTTTTTTTAGCTTCTTCTTGCTTCCTGTGATAATCATCGAGTTCTTTTTTTGTTTTAAAGGCTACTCCGTAGATCCTGGTGAGCATTGTCCTTGTTTCAGATCCACGCCAATACGCTCCGGCAATTTTGGTCAATTTAAAAGCGTCTGGAATCTCTTTCGCCTGCCCCGAACGAAGTTGAAGGGTCGATTTAACATGAGGGCCCTTGCAAAGATCTACAAAATCGCCTGATTCATAAACAGACACTCTGTCGTCTTTTATTTCATTTATTAACTCTAATTTATAAGACTGATTTTTGAATATCTTTCTTGCTTCAGTTTTTGGAATTAACCTTTTTTTGAAGGTAATATTTTGCTGAAGGAGGCTCCTCATTTTTTTCTCGATTTTCGGTAGATCGGCGGGGGTTAAACTTTTTGGCAGGTCAAAATCATAATAAAAACCATTCTCAATTATGGGGCCGATACCAAGCTTCACTTCCGGATAGAACTGTTGAACAGAATGAGCCATTATATGAGCCAAAGAATGTCTGATTATCTCTATATTTTTCATATTCTTATTTTATCACGAATGTAAAGAAAGTAAAAAAAACCGAGAACCGTTCTCGGAATTCATATCGCAATATAACAATTTAACAATGTAGCGATGTAACCATTTAACTGGTTTCTATAATCTCTTCAATTTCCTCGCAGATTATTTTAGGGGTGCCTCCCCGGTTGTCTATTCTTCCCGAAATCAGAACAATTTTATTTTCCTGGAAAATAGTGGGATTTTTTTCAATGACTCTAGGAAAAGCAATAACCTCAATTCTATCGTGTTGGTCTTCTAAGTTTATAAAAAGCATCGGCTTCCCCATTTTGGTGATAACCTTTTTAATTTTAGAAATGACTCCCCCCGTTTTTATAAATCTTCCAGCTAGACCCTTAGAGACCTTGGAAAGAGGCGAGACGTTTTCAAAGACTTTTTTGAAACCCTCTAAAGGATGGGAGGTGACGAAAAGACCCAAAAGCTCTTTTTCCCAGGTAAGTTTTTCTGCTTGAGAAAGCGGAGAAGCTTCTGAAAGGACAAAATTAGAGTTAGAATTAAAACTATGCCCTTCTCCAAACAGGCTTTTTTGTCCTTGATTTTTAGCTCTTCTGATCTCTCGATTATGTTCAAGTAACTTCTCTAAATTAGAAAGCAATTTATTCCTTTCTTCAAATTGATCAAAAGCTCCGGTTTTAATTAAACTCTCCAGAGATTTTTTATTTAAATCCTTAGAGTCGATTCTGGAGATAAAATCTTGGATCGATTTAAAAGTTCCTCCTTTTTCTCTATCCTTGATAATTGCATCGACAACATTATGGCCAACATTTTTGATGGTCAAAAGTCCAAACCTTATCTTATTTTCTTTTGGTACGACGCTGAAATTTCTAAAACTTTCATTTATATCAGGGGGAAGAATCTGAATGCCCATTTTCTTACATTCTGTGATTAAAAAGCCAATTCTCTCAATATCGGATTTTTCAGACGTTAGAAGAGCAGCCATAAACTCAATGGGATAATGGGCCTTAAGATAGGCTGTTTGGTAAGCAATAGCAGCGTAAGCTGTGCTATGAGATTTATTAAAACCATAACGAGCGAAAGGTAAAATCCATCTCCAAATTTCTCGAGCAACTTCTTCTCTTATTCCGTTATTTTTCATTCCTCTCATCATTTTTTCTTTCTGGGCAACCAATAAAGACTTAATTTTTTTACCAATTGCTTTTCTTAAAATGTCAGCTTCGGCCAAACTGAAACCTGCTAATTTCTGGACAATCTGCATTAATTGTTCCTGGAAAATACAAATTCCATAAGTAGATTTTAAGATTGGCTTTAAATCAGGATGTAAATATTCTACTTTTCTCTTTTTGTGTTTCCCCTTGATATAGTCTGGGATAAGTTCTATGGGGCCTGGTCTATATAGAGCTATCATGGCAATTATATCTTCAAATTCAGTTGGTTTCAGCTCTTTTAAATATCTTTTCATTCCGTCGCTCTCAAGTTGAAAGATGCCCGTGCTGTCTCCATGTTGTAAAAGTTTGTAAGTTTTTCTGTCATTTTGGGGAATGTTTTCGATATCTATCTTGGTATCTCGTATCACATAAATTCGGGCCAGACAGTCTTCAATAATGGTTAGATTTTTTAACCCCAGAAGATCCATCTTCAAAAGACCAAGACTTTCAATAGACCCCATTTCGTATTGGGTAACAACAATTTTTTCGTTCTGGGTCGGGTGTTGTAAAGGCACAATATTTTCTAAGGGTTCTTTTGAGATTACCACTCCGCAAGCATGGGTTGAAGCGTGCCTGGCCACACCTTCTAATTTTTTGGCAGCATCTATTAGTTTTCTTGCCTGAGAATCTGTTTCATAGATTTGTTTGAATTCTGCCACTTTTTCCATGGTTTCTTTGAGGGTAAAAGAGAGGGGAATCATCTTGGCGATTCGGTCACAGTAAATATAAGGATAATTCATTGCTCTTCCTACGTCCCTGATGACGGCTTTCGCCGCCATTGTTCCAAAAGTGATAATTTGGGCAACTTTGTTTCGACCATATTTTTGGGCAACATATTCTATTACTTCGTCTCTTCTTCGGTCGGCAAAATCAAGGTCTATGTCGGGAAGAGAGATTCTCTCTGGATTTAAAAATCTTTCAAATAAAAGATTATATTTCAGAGGATCGACAGTGGTAATATCTAATAAGTAAGAAACCAGAGAACCGGGAGCTGATCCTCGTCCAGGGCCCACAATAATTCTGTTTCCTTTTGCCCATTTAACAAAATCCTGAACAATTAAAAAGTAAGAAGCAAAACCCATTTGTTTAATTATTGAAAGTTCATATTCTAAACGTTCAATTGTTTCTTTGGGCAACTTCTTATAACGTTTTTCTAGTCCTTGATGGCAAAGTTCTTTTAAATATTCATCTGCTGTCTTGTCTGCAGGAAGAGGGAACTGGGGAAGCTTTGTTTTTCCTAATTCAAATTGGAAGTTGCATAAATCGGCTATCTTCTGAGTATTTTCGATTGCTTCCGGCTTTGATTTGAAGGCAGCTGCCATTTCGGTCTGGCTTTTTAAAGAGAAATCATCAGTCTTTAGCGTTAATCTTTCGGGATCATTAGAGTTAGCCCCGGTATTGATTAACATTAAAATATCTTGGGCTTCGGCATCTTCTGGTTTTAAATAATGGACATCCTGGGTGGCTACCAAAGGAATTTTTGTTTTCTTTGAAAGCGCTATTAAACCTTTATTGACAATTCCCTGTTCTTTTATTTTAGGGTGGTGTTGAATTTCCAGATAAAAGCTATCTTGGTCAAAAATCTCTTTGAACTTGAAAGCCAACTCTTCAGCTTCTTTTGTCTTTTTAGCTAAAATTAATCTGGAAATTTTACCCTGAAGACAGCCGGACAGACAAATTAATCCTTTTCCGTATTCTTTCAGTAAATCCATATCGACTCTTGGTTTATAATAAAAGCCTTCCAGGTGGGCTTTGGTAATAAGCTTTACCAGATTTTTGTAACCTTCAGCATTTTTCACCAAGAGAGTCAAATGATATCTTTTATCATCAATATTAGGTCTTTTCTGATCCATTCTTTCATAGGCCAGATAGGCTTCTACCCCCAGGATGGGTTTTAAACCTCGTTCTTTGGCTTTCTGATAGAATTCAACCGCTCCATATAGAGTTCCATGATCAGTTAAAGCAATCGAGTCCATTCCCAACTCTTTTACCCGATCTAAAAGCTCGTCGATCTTTGGCAGACCATCGAGCAGTGAGTAGTGACTATGAACATGGAGGTGGGTAAACCTTTGAGTCATATTCTAATGGCTGATTCTAGAGATTATCCTATTATATAAAGTTTTTGGGCAAAAGAAAAGCCAATCTTTATATTGAACCAGAAATAATCTCTAATTGTTGCAGGGATTTACTTTCCCTAAAAATTTGCTAAAATGAGGCTGAAAAGAAAAATGCCCAACACATCTTCCAGACTAAACGAACTTCAAGATAAACTCCATCATTTGATGGACTGTCTTTGAATTAGAGAAAAAGAAAGAGAAAATTAAAGAGCTGGAAAAAGAAAGAGAAAATCCTGATTTTTGGCAAAACCAGAAAAGAGCAGTCAGAATTAATCAAGACATCGCCCTTTTGAAAGAGGAAACAGAAAGACTCGAGAGTTTCAGAAAGGAACTGGACGATTTGGAAGAATTGAATAAATTAATTAAAGGAGAGGAGGTAAAAGACATTGAGAGCAAGATTGAATCTCTGGAAACAAAAATTAAAGAAGAAGAATTCAAAACTTTTCTCTCCGGAAAGTATGATAAATCTTCAGCTGTTCTTTCTATTTATGCAGGGGCCGGCGGACAGGATTCTCAGGACTGGGCAACGATGCTGTTGAGAATGTATGAGAGATTTTGCTATGGCAGGGGATTTAGAACCAAAATTTTACATCAGTCTTTTGGCGAAGGCGGAGGGCCGGACGGAAGAATTGGGACGAAATCCGTAACCTTAGAAATTCAAGGGCACTATGCTTTCGGCTTTTTAAAAAAAGAATCAGGAGTTCATAGGTTGGTTAGAATTTCGCCTTTTTCTCCCCAGCAACTTCGTCATACCTCTTTTGTTTTAGTTGAAGTTTTGCCGGAAATTGAAAAGGAGACAGAAGATGAAATCAAAATCAAACCAGAAGATTTGAGAATTGATTTTTATCGAGCTTCGGGGCCCGGCGGCCAACATGTTAATCGTCGGGAAACAGCTGTCAGAATTACCCATTTGCCAACCAACCTTGTGGCCTCTTGCCAGGCAGAAAGATCGCAGGGACAGAACAGAGAGAGAGCAATGAAGATGATTTATTCAAAACTTTATCAATTGAAAGAGGCTGAACAGCAAGAAAAAATATCTCAGATAAAAGCCGCCGAACGGCAAGCTTCCCGCCTAAAGCGAGGTTCGCCCGAGGCGACGTCCGGAGGGCAGGGAAAAGCTATTTCAGCCAGCTGGGGAAATCAAATCAGGTCTTATGTCCTTCATCCATATAAATTAGTTAAAGATTTGAGAACCAATCTTGAAACTTCAGACGTAGAAGGAGTATTAGACGGTAATCTGGGCCAATTCATTGAAGCCGGAATTAAAATATAATCTGAATATCACGCATTCCTTGGGTGTACATCTTATCCGGAGCATTCGGATGAGATTCGTAGATTCGGATCATACTTTATGATTAATTTTCAAAATATTGCCAAAATTTATTCCTCAACCATTGTCGCCTTAGAAGACGTTTCTTTTAAGATAGAAAAAAAAGAGTTTGTTTCTATTGTTGGAAAATCAGGAGCCGGGAAAACAACCCTGCTTAAATTGCTTCTGGCCCAAGAGAAACCCTCTCGGGGAAAAGTTTTTTTTGATAATCAAGATGTTCATAAAATTCCTTCTTCAAAGATTCCCCAATATCGCCGGAGAATCGGCTCTATTTTCCAGGATTATAAGCTTTTCCCAAATAAAACCGCCTATGAAAATGTAGCTTACGTTTTAGAGGTTACCGGAGCTTCTGATTTGGAAATTTCGCAAAATGTTCCCCAGGTGCTGGAAATAGTCGGCCTGAGCCACAGATATTCTAATTTTCCTCCAGAGCTTTCAGGGGGTGAGCGTCAAAGAGTGGCTATTGCCAGAGCCTTGATTCATCGGCCGGACGTTATTTTAGCTGACGAGCCAACCGGAAACTTAGACCCATATCATACCCGGGAGATTATTCATCTATTGTCAAGGATTAATGAAATGGGAACAACAATCATTTTGGCTACCCACAATAAAGAGGTTGTAAACACCTTGTCAAAAAGGGTGATCACTATTGAGAAAGGTACGATACTTAGAGACGATAAAATAGGAAGGTTTACTCTTTAAATTAAAATTCCTTATGTTTACTTCTTTAAAAAGGATTATTAAAGCAGGTTTCCTGAATTTTCGCCGTCAGGGCGGTTTTACCTTTGCTACGGTTTCTATTATGGTAATGACTATTTCCTTGATTACTTTTCTCTATTTTTTCCAGGGGATTGTTCAATATCTAGTTTTAAATCTTCAAGAAAAAGTTGACGTTTCAGTTTATTTTAAAAAAGACTCTCTTGAAATAGAGATTTTGGAGGCAAAAGAAGAAATTAGCAGGATTCCAGAAGTAAAGAGCATCGAATATGTATCACAGGAAGAAGCCTTGGATCGTTTCACCCAGAAACACAAAGACAATTCTCTCTTAATGGAAGCATTGGCTGAAGTAGGAGATAATCCTTTATTGGCTTCTTTAAATATTAAAGCTTGGCAGGTAGATCAATATGAAGCTTTAGCTAATTTTTTAGAAGGCGCCCCTTTCCAGGATTTAATTGAGAAAGTAGATTATCACCAGAATAAAATTGTTATTGGGAAAATTTTTGATATTTCTTCTAATATTAGATTTGCCGGAATTATTTTTAGTTTAATTTTGGGAATAATTGCGATTGTTGTTGCTTTCAATACCACCAGATTAGCAATTTATAGTTCAGAAGAGGAAATTGCAACAATGAGATTGGTGGGCGCTTCCAACTGGTTTATCAGGGGGCCATTTCTGGCTCAAGGGATAATGGTAGGAATGATAGCCATTTTTATTACCATTTTGCTTGTTGCTTCAATAAATTTATTTTTGAGTCCAAAACTCGAAACCATTTTATCAGGATTCAGTCTTTTCGGTTATTTTATTAATAATTTTTGGACCTTATTCTTAATCCAGCTTACTGCTGGCATCGGCCTTAGTATAATTTCTAGTATGATAGCCATCAGGAAATATCTGAAAGTTTAAACATTCTGCCTCTTCGGTAGATACGCCGAGGAGGCGTATGCGGGGTCGTCTAACGGTAGGACGGATGCCTCTGGAGCATTTAATCTAGGTTCGAATCCTAGCCCCGCAGCCATCATATGCTAAGTCAGGTGACCGAGATGCCCGGCATTGCCGGGTGTTTTTAGTTATTGACTTTTTTTGAAAATAGAACAGAATTAAGGATGAATTATTATTTATAAAAAGAAATTTATATATGAATTTCGAAAGCATTATTAAGGGAAGAATTGCCAGTATTATTACTAGCTTAATGTTTCAAGACGCTGATTATTTAGTCGTAAATTACGGACATGAAAGTATCCCTGATCGCCTTGTACAATTAGGCGTCTCAAAAGACGGTAAGGCCGCGGAAGTATTACTCACTAGCCCATCTTTTATTGTCATGAATAAAAAGGATCGTTCCGTTAATTTGCTCCAAATCAGATACCAAGGTGAGGGCGCTAGTGGTAGAAATATTATTTGGAGATATGAAAAAATGCAGAGATATTGGCCTGGTAGTCATTTATTATTAGTTCGTCCCAGAAAGCCTTACTTTTTTATAATGACCGTAACAAAAAATGGGCCTAAGCCCATTCCATTAATAGATTCTAAAATTTTCAATGTAGATAAGGGAATAGTTTTGAAATTTGGGCAATTCGTTAAGAAGTTTCTTTCATAAAAAAGCCCAAGATTAACGCGGTGCTTTGACTACACTGCCTACAGGCAGTGTAGTCAAAGAGGAGACATTTGTCAATACCAAATCCGTAGTCATTATGAATAACATCAATGAAACTGATATCGATAGCAATGATTTTTTGGAAGGAATAAGAGTCATGCTCAATTATATTTTATCAGAAAATAGGAGAAAGCGCAAGCGCAAAAATAGTTAGAAAGCAAATAAAAACCGCTTTATAATAGGCGGTTTTTATTTTTACTATTTTTCCAGCAGGATTTTTTTGTCTTTTAGAATTAGTTTGCTTTTCAGAAAGAAGAGGAATTCTCTTTTTTCAACCAGCGTTCCTTCTCTGAGAAGATACTTTGCGTAATTTCGTATATCGATATCAACGTTATTATTTTCTTTTTTATGGCCCAGTACTCCGATCCTGAATTTATTGAATCTTGTGATTTCCTGTTCTATTCTTGATTTTACCCCTAACTCATCTAAATCAATTCTATCCATCAATTCTATCAACTCGTTGATTAAATTTGGTTCATTGACAGCAGGATTTTTACAATCAATATTTCTGGCTTTCGTGCAGAAATAATAGACGTGGCGGTTTACACCACCATCTTTTAATTTTTTGAACTTTTCATCAGCTGATATTCCCGAACCGCAATAGCCGCATTTAATCAGTTTCGTGAAAGCGAATTCTTTGCTCTCGGTTTTTGGAATAAAGTTTTCATTAAGCGTCGTCTGAACCCTATCAAATAATTCCTTATTTATAATCGGCGTGTGCTTGCCAATATACCACTTGTTACTTCCCACTGGATATTCAAACTCTCCGTAATAGAAGTGATTTCGGAGAATGAGATAAATGTTGGCAAGCACAAGCAGCTTGCCGTTTTTAGTTTTGAATTTTATCTCTCTCAGCCAACGATATACCTTACGTCCGCTCCATTGTTCGCTTGCCACTCTTTCAAACATCTGCTTTATAACCGGAGCTCTCTTTGGGTCAATCCTCGCCTGGCACTTTTTATCAGCGTGTTTTTCGTTGAGGTAGCCTGTAGGAGCGACTCCCGGCCTAAGTCCCATCTCGCATCTGGTTCGCAGCCCTCGCTTCACATTTACCGCTTTGTTGTCATTCTCGAGCTTAGCTTGAGATCCCAATATCATAAGCATGAACTTTTCGTTCGGGTTATTAGTGAATCTTTGCCCGAATGTCCTTATTTCCAATAGAAGCTTTTTATCCATCAAATCTACGATAGAACCTAAGTCTCCGGCATTTCTGCTCAGCCGGTCTGGAGCCCAAGTTAAAATACCATTGTATTTTCCTTCTTTTATTTCAGCCAGCATTTGATTAAAAATCTCTCTTTGGCCGACTTCCTTTGAAGAATGAGATTCGCGCTTGATATCTACAACTTTGAGGTTGTCTTTTTCTGCCAAAACCAACATCTCTTTTACCTGCGATTCTATAGAAAGAGTTTGTTTATCTTCTGCTTCAGTTGATTTTCTGGCATACAGGCAGTAACGTATATCAACCTTAACAGGGGATTGAAAATTATTAAGTCGTTCTTTTGTCGCTTGTTCCATATCCTTGAATAGTCCTTAATTATTATAATTCGACCTTTCAAGGAGAGGATGCCGCAACGGCTCTGATGAGTCCAGGCCCCATCAGTTGACAACTTTTCAACCCAAAATTCTTCACTAATTTCATGGATAGACAAAAAACTGCCAAAATGGCAGAATTAAGGTAGTTTTAAGAGAAATCAAACTTATTCACAGGTTAATCTCTTGACACCCGACCAAATGGTCGGGTATTATAATATAATGACTATAAAAAAAGAAATTATTACCAGAAGACAAAAAGAGTTATTATCTATTATTTACGAATATATTAAGGACACTGGATATCCGCCAACCTTTGAAGAAATGAGAAAAAGATTAAATGTGTCCTCAAACCAATCGATTATCGATCTTTTGGTAAAATTAGAAAAACAGGGAGTTATTAAACGAAATGAGTCTTCGGCTCGAGGTTTAGCAATGTTGCCTTTAGGATATAGGATGCTTGGCCAACCGTCACTTGCTGCTTTTTTAGGCATTACAAGTGCAGGAGCACCCATTGAGGCTATAGAAATATCGGGAGAATGGCAATCAGTTTCTTCGGATATTAAAAAACTTAAGGACGAAGTTTTTCTTTTGAAAATTTCCGGTGATTCAATGATTAATGCCGGTATTGAAGACGGCGATGTTGTTTTAGTAAAGGATCAAAAAGAATTTTCCTCTCGCGATATTGTCTTAGCTCAAGTAGGGGACGACTCGACTATCAAGCGTTTTATTTCAGAAGATACACCACCATATGTTTATCTTAAGCCGGAAAATCCAAAATATAATATTATTCTTTTTACCGAAGAAAGTCGACTTATAGGAAAGGTTATTTCTGTTTTTAAAAATGGCTATTGGAAGCCGGTTAAATAATTAAAATCTATGCCAACTAAAAAACTCAATAAAACCAAAGAAATAATTGATAAAATTTTTCGCGACCCAGAAATAACCTATGGTTTAAAAGAATTCGAAGAAATTGACTTCGAAAAAGTTTTAGAAATTACCGAGGAAAGTCGAGATAAATTTTACATTAAAGACATTAAATCAAAAAAACTAAAACTTGTTTTTGATGAATCAAAAAAGCAGGGTAAACCCGAAGAAATTATTCGACAACTTTGGCTCTACAAACTTAATACTCAGTATAAATATCCTTTTGATCGTATAGATACAGAAAAAAGTATTCACTTTGGTCGAGAGATTCACGCCAAAGCTGCTGACATCGTTGTTTATAAAAAAGATAAAATCACGCCGTTTATTATCCTAGAGATTAAAAGTCCAACCGAAAAGAAAGGAATTGAACAACTTAAAAGCTATCTTTCTGCCGAAGGTTCAGAAATAGGGGTTTGGTCAAATGGTAAAGAGCGAGTAATATTATATAGACCATATCCAAAAGAGTTTCAAGATTCTTTAAGTGATATACCTCGAGCCGATCAAACCATCGACGATTTATTTGAAATCAAAAAAACTTGGTCCGAATTAAATCCAAAATTTGATTTTGTTAGAATTATCAAACGTATAGAAGAATTAGCTCTCGCTGGTTCTGGAGCAAATGTTTTTGAAGAAATCTTTAAAATAATTTATGCCAAACTCTATGATGAAAAACTGGCACGTGAGCGGCGCGAGAACCAAGAAGTGCTTTTTAGGAAATATCGTGATCCCGAGAAAACATTTGAGGTGATCAACGACCAGCTTTTTAAAAATGCAATTAAAGAATGGCCAGATACTTTTGAAGAGTCAGATCGTATTAAGCTTTCTTCAGCAAGGCTTAATATCTGTGTGCCATTTTTGGAAAATGTTCGTCTTTTTGAATTAGGGAAAGGCGAACTGGAAATTATTGATAGTGCGTTTGAATATTTAATCACGGAAGTTTCAAAAGGTAAAAAAGGACAGTATTTTACACCTCGGCATGTCATCAAAATGTGTGTAAAGATGACGAATCCTAAAGCTGACGAATATATTATTGATCCCGCCTGTGGCTCCGGCGGTTTTCTTTTACATACAATGTATTATGTTTGGGAGAAATTAACCACAGAGGCAGCAAAAAATGATTATGCAGCAAAGTACCTCTTTGGGTTGGATTTTGACGAGAATATGCGTCGTATTTCCCAGGCTTTAATGCTTATTGCAGGTGATGGTAGACATCATATTTTTAAACGTGATTCACTTGATGCTCGGGACTGGCAAGGAGTAGAAAGCGAGGAGGCACGAGTAGCGTTGAAGCCGCTTTTATTAAAATTGGAAAATCCATCTGAAGCAAAAGAAAATCAACTTACTTATAGGTATTTGAATTTTGACATTTTATTGACCAATCCGCCTTTTGCCGGAGAAAATCCCGAGTCAGGATTGTTGCGCCAATATGAACTTGCTAAAAAAGATGGCAAATTAAAGAATAATGTTGAGAGGCACATTCTTTTTATTGAGCGTTCTCTTGACGTCATTCGTCCTGGCGGCCGAATGGCAATCGTCTTGCCGCAAGGCGTCTTAAATAATACTAATATGGAGTTTGTCCGAGAATATGTTCTTAGTAAAGCAAGGATTTTAGCCGTAGTCGGACTCCATGTTAACACATTTAAACCTCATGCTGGAACCAAAACTTCTATTTTATTTTTACAAAAATGGAATGAAAAAGAAAAACCACCTAAAAATTATCAAATTTTTATGGCGGTTTCAAAAAAGCCAGGCAAAGATAATTCCGGAGATTATGTGTATAAAAAAGATGATAAAGGAAATTATATTCACGATGCCAAAGGCCGTAAAGTTTTAGACCACGACCTCGGTGAGATCGCCGAAGCATTTGTTGATTTTGCCAAAAAACAAAAATTTAGTTTTTGGGAATAGAAATTATGAAATTATTTCTTAAAGCAATTGAATTCGAAGATTACAGAAATATAAAAAATGGCTCAAGACTAATTTTTGAGCCTATTACTACTTTAGTTGGAGCAAATGAGAGCGGGAAGAGTAATATAATTAGAGCCATACAATTGTTATCCGAGGATTTTAATGAAAATGACACGAAAATGGGCAGTATTAGGGCATCAAGAAACGAAATGCCATTACTTAGGTATTTTTTTGAACTTAAAAGTAAAGACCTGTTCGGATATTTTAAACAAAGTATTAAAAATTTCAGGGATAAAAATCTGATTTGTTTAATCGTAAGTGGTGAAACAAATGAATTAATGTTATCAGATCAACGTTTTTCATTAAGGGAAATTGAATATAGAAATCAATGGAAGAATACTAGTGGTCAGCCCATGAAATTTAAGGCTCGCAAAGGAAAAGAGATAGAATTACAACAAAACGAAAAAATTTTTGGGGATAATGATAATAAATTTGCTATAGCGAAACTAGCTAGAGAGAATAAAATAACGAAACTTACGACTGAAGAAATAGACTCAGATGTTATAGATAAAATTTTTAAAGATTTTCTTCCAGAAATAGAATACTGGGAATATGACCAAGATAAACATTATCTTCCAGACCATGTATTCTGGGATAAATTTTTAACAGCGCCAGATAACTTTTTACCAGTTAAAAATTTATTTTTAATTGCTTGCTCCGAAGGAAATCTAACAGATTTTAATACTGCCTTATCTAGTTTTAAAGGTAAAGATCATGAGATTCAAAAATATCTTGATGATGTTAGTAAGTCGCTTAACAAAATTATCAAAAAAACATGGAAGCAAAGCAATATAGAACTACAACTTTTTTATCAAACAGATAAATTGAGATTTGATATATACGAAGGAGGTCGCAGAACTCCTCCAAGCGTAAGAAGCGATGGTTTAAAATGGTTTCTTTCCTTTTTGCTTGATTTTAGATCAAGAGGTGAGTTGCAAAATAAGATTATTTTATTTGATCAACCGGGTGAGAAATTACACCCCGGTGGTCAAAAAGAGTTACGAGAGCGTTTTACAGAAATTGCTTTAAAAAATCAAGTGATTTTTGCAACCCAATCTCCATTTTTAATTGATCGTAATTCTTGGTCAAAAGTAAAATTTTTACAAAGAAAAAATGGAGACCCTGAAATTAAGCAACCTACTAAATATGATGTAAAGAACGATGAATTACTTCGGCATTCACTTGGGTATTCACTGGCAGATGTGGGACAAGCCAATGACTTTAATATTGTCGTAGAGGGTTATACCGACCAGTTTTTATTATTAGATATAGGAAGAAGACTTAATGAAATAGCGTCTTATTTAGAAAAGAAACCGATTATTAATTTAAATAAGATAGCTATCTTTGATTCGCGTGGATTTACCACAATTAAAAAAAGGGTTGATGAATTACTACAAGCTAATTTGCATGCCATCGGCCTTTATGATGGCGATGATGTTAGTAAAAAACGGTTCTCTCAAGATCGTAAATCTAAGAGATTTAGAAATCTTCTATTTTCCTTAGATGAAATAGTTGATCAGAATAATTATAAAACGATTGAGGATTTAGTCCCTGAAAGATTATGGGAGAAATCATGCAAGGAATATTTTAAAAAGAATCGGTCTAAATTAACTAAGAAAAACTTTTGTCATCCTCGTTGGGGAAAAATTAAGGAATGGTACAAGAATAACTATAATACCGAAATTACCCGAAAAGAGAAAGAGAGTCTATGGGAAGTTATTTTTGATAATTGGGATCAATATTTTGATAGCGTAAAAGATATTTCAAAAATTTCTGAGATTAATATAACAAAACAGGCATTAGAAAGTTTAGCTAAAAAAGTTGCTCGTGGAAAGAATAAATAACTACTTATGGTTACTCATCTCATAATCCAAAAATCACAACTAGAAGGCGGTTTGCGTCTTGATGCGGAATATTATCAACCGGAATATTTAGAGTTAAAAAATAGATTGTGTAAAACCGAATCATATAAATTCTGGAAAGATATTAAAGGAAACTTTATTACGGGACCCTTTGGCTCAGAATTTAATGTTGAAAACTATGTTTTAAACGGGAAATATCGGTATGTTCGTGGAAAAGACGTTAAAGAATTTTTCCTTTCTGACGATGATAACGTATATATACCCCAAAAAGACTTTGAAAGACTTAAAAAATATTCATTAAAAGAAAATGATATTTTAATTTCAGTTGTTGGAACGCTTGGAAATGCTGCTATTATTGATAATTCTGTTCCTCCAGCAATTTTTAGCTGTAAGAGTACAGTTTTTCGTAGCGAATCGATAAATCCTTACTATTTTATTAGTTATCTTAATTCGCTTTATGGTCGAAAATTATTAGGCCGTAATGTACGCGGCGCAGTTCAGACAGGACTTAATATTGATGATTTGAGATTATTGCCAGTATTTATTCCACCAAAACAACAACAGGAATTGATTGGTTCGTTGGTCTCGAAGGCAAAGGAGGAATATGAAAATACTAAATTATTTTATTCTCAAGCTGAAGATTTACTTTTAGAAGAATTGGGTTTAAAAGATTTTGAAGTCGGGGATGATTTGTCTTATGTTGTTAATCTTTCAGATTTAAAATTAGTTAACCGTATTGATGCCGAGTACTTTCAGCCGAAACACGAGAAATTAATATCAAAAATTAAAAACCAAAATATAAAAAAACTTGCTGATTTAGTTTCAATAAAAAAGGGGATTGAGATAGGAAGTGAGAAATATCAAAAAGAGGGAAAGTTATTTGTTCGAGTGAGCAATCTTTCAAAACAGGGGATTATTGATAAGGATCAGAAATATTTAAGCGAAGAATTATATCAGAAACTAAAAAAAGATTTTGAGCCAAAAGCAGGAGAAATTTTACTAACTAAAGATGCAACTCCGGGCATGGCTTATTTATTAAAAGAATCAATTGAGGGAATAATTGCCGGCGGAATTTTAAGATTAAAACCCGAAACAAAAATCGAACCAGAATATTTAGCTTTAGTGATAAATTCTATTGTTGGTCAATCACAAGTAGAACGAGATACCGGTGGTTCAGTAATTATCCACTGGCGACCAGAACAAATTAAAAATTGTTCAATTCCAATTTTACCTAAATCTACCCAGCAAAAAATTGCTGATTTGGTTCGCCAATCCCACGAAGCTCGCAAAAAAGCAAAAGAATCATTAGAACAAGCCAAACAAAAAGTCGAAGAATTAATTGAGAAATAATCAAAAATATTATGACAAAAATTAAAGTTAAAAAAATAACAGATGGTGACACCTTTCAGGGCACAAGGGGTGGATTTTACCGCTTAGCTAATGTTGATGCTCCCGAAAAAAGAGAGCGGGGGTATCAAAAGGCCAAAGAAACCTTAAAAGAACTTATTGAAGGCGAAAAGCTTATTGTTAAAGTTGAGGGCACATCTTATGGTAGAAAAGTTGCAACCGTCAGAATACCAGGCGAAAAAACGAGTATTAATGAAAAAATGAGGCGTAGGGGTTATAAATAGAATTTCCTCAGGTCGTTTTTAAAATGGTACGTCATACTATCCCAAATGGAACACCCCCTTTCTGTGTCCCATTTGTCCCATTTTAGCTTAAAAAGCCCCGACCGAGACGCCTAAATGGAACACGGCCAAAATCGCCCAAAACACCCTTAAAACTGGGGTTCAGAACTGAGGTACACAGCCATCCTATGCTAAGTCAAGTGACCGAGACTTGTTCGATTTGAGTCCTGAGCCAGCAATATAATGATTGATCAACTATCCAATTTAATAGTTAATCTGGACCTTGTCTTTCTGGCTATTTCGCCAATGGTTTTTGTGTTTAGCGTTACCTTGTTGGGCGACGCTATTGGACATGCGCAACAAGAGGAAAAAGCTGCCAGAGACAATGATAAAATCACCATACAAAAAGATATAACAGAGGTGGAAACAGCCTTAGAAGAAACTAAAAGGAAGGGATATATCACCGACAAACTTGATGAAAATTTAACACGATTACAAAGTAGACGGCAGCAAACTGAAAAGAAAATTAGGGATATAAAAATTAAATATAGCGCTATTGATCTTAGAAATACTGTTGTATATCCTTGTTTTTCTTTTCTACTCTCTATTTTAATTGACCCGCTTAGAAATCTATCGGGAAATTTTGATATATCTTATTATTTAATTTTCTTTTCACAAACACTTTTATTTTTATACGGTTTTATAAAAATTTATAAAAGTCTTCAACTCGTACAACAGACAACCACCAAGAAAAAATCTGGAGAATACTTTAGGCATATAAAAACAGCTTTTAAAGATGCGCTGGAAGAATATTATCAAAGCACAAAAGAAGAGGTTTCTGTAGAGTTTAAAGATATAGCTTTTCCGTTAAATATAGCGCCGTCAACAGAATTAAATATTTTTCTAAGGACGGAGCTAATAAAAGGCTCTCTTCTAAGAAACGCATCTGTATGGTTTTATGTCGCTGATGGCTTAGAGTTAATTGATCCTCCCGAAACTAGTAGTTGGAGGCAATCGGCAGACTATAACCCACCAAACATCCGAACAGTTAAAGTTGATCTTGGTGATTTAAGTATAGGTCAATATATTCCAAGGACTCTAAAACTTAAAATGCCAACAATTCCAGGAAAATACTTACTTAGATATGTAGTCAAGGGGGATGGTTATTCTGGACCATCAAAAGATTTAACATTATTGGTGACTGGATAAATTCGTCCCTGACCGAGACGCGTCAATGAGACACGCCTCAAACCCCCTAATTTCCCCTTAAAACACAGGTTCTAGACTAAGGATGTCAGCAACAGTCAGCGCAGTATCGAGGCCGACCGAGAGGCCTCAAAATCGCCAACCTGTCCGCCTCTGGAGGAGAAGGCGGTTTTTTGATAGAATAGAAAAATGAAACGAGTAAAAATTAACCCACCATATATTCCCTTAACTCAACAGAAATTATGTTGCGTGCCTTGTGCTATTCAGTGGATTTTGTTAAGAAGGGGTTTGAAATTAGTTGACCAAGAAACAATAGGAAATGCATTAGGTTTAATGGTGCCTAAAAAACACAAGAATTTATTTATTAGTAAGGTAAAAGTAGGAAAGAAAACTCCAAAAAGAGGCTGGGGAACTAATGAAACAGATGGTTCAAAAATGAACAGGTTTTTCAAAAAACACAGAATTCCGTTACGGGCCAAGAAGGTTTTTTATTCAGAAATTAAAGACGCGGCAAAGTTGATTATAGAAAGCCTGAAAAAGGGCAATGATTTAATGCCGGTTACTTATATGTCAATAATAGAACCTAAAGAGAAATATGGACACGCATTATTGATTAGTGAAATTATTTTAAGCAAGAAGCCGAAAGTTATTGTTGGTGACCCTCGTTTTCTTTCAAAAAAATTCTGGGAAGTTGACTTAGATAGGCTCATTAAAGGAATGAGCAAGAAGTTTGACGGAGAAGAAAGGGGAATATATATTTTTACCAAGCATAAAATATGAAAATATATTTCGCTGCTCACGCAACATCAAAAGATAATGAAGCTGAAATTGCTTCTGGCTGGAAAGATGTTGAGTTGTCTGAATTGGGTATCCAACAAGCAAAAGAATTAGGCGAGAGGTTTAAAGATATAAAGATAGATTTAATCTGTTGTTCAGATTTAAAAAGGGCTGTAGATACAGTGAAAATAGCGTTTAATGACAAATATCCCGTTATTGCAGATAAAAGGCTAAGAGAGCTTAATTACGGTGATCTCAATGGCAAGCCAAGCGAAGTTGTAGGTTATATGAAAAAAGAAAGGATAAAAGAGTCCTTTCCTAATGGAGAAAGTTATGAGTTGGCAATGGTTAGAATTCACGAGTTTTATAAAGAGCTAAAAGAAAACCATCCAGAAAAGACAGTTTTAGTTGTTGGTCATCGTGCTACCCAATTCGGTTTAGATACGCTTGCTGGCGGTAAAACCCTTGAAGATTGCTTAAGCGTGCCATTTAAATGGCAGCCATACTGGAAATACGAGTTTTAATTAAATAAAAAATATGAAGAAATTTAAAATTAGTAAGATTATTAGAAAAATTAAGAAATCTTGGAAGCCTATTGATGTAGTTGATTTTAACAACTATACATTAAGAATAGCGTTATTCAAAGGAGAATATCATTGGCATAAGCACGATAAGGAAGATGAATTTTTCTATGTTTATCAGGGTAAAATTTTAATTGAGACAGAATTAGGGAATATGATACTAAATAAAGGAGAAGGTTGCGTAATTCCCAAAAGAATAAAACATAAACCTTCGTCTAAAGTGAAATCATATGTGTTTATGATTGAACCAAAGAAATTAGCAAGTAGGGGAGACTAATTAAGCATAAGGCAATAAAAATCGCCAAGAAGGCGGTTTTTTGATATTCGTCCGAGAGTTGCCTTGGGCTTGACTTATTTGCGGCAAATTGATAGATTATTCTTAGCATCATTTCCAACAAAGAGGTAAGGAGGGTTAAATGATGAAGCCTCAAACAATAAAGAGAAGCTCGTTCCTTTATAGATACACAAAATGGCTTTGGGGAAGCTTTATTACTGATACAAACGTTGAAAACACCAAGAATGCCTGCAACTTTCTTTGGGGTAGGTTAATTGGTGGAACTTTAATCTTGATATTCGGAAGCATCGTGCTCTTTGGGATAGTAGTTCCCATAGTCTGGTTTCTCGGCTACCATTTTATCCGCAAAGAAGACAAAAACAAATATACCAAAGACAGGATGTGCTACAATTATAAATTCAACGGGAAGACTTATCAAAGATTCGCCCCTTGGGAGATAGCAATAGCTATTAGCGTCCTAGGCGCGATTATCTACCTCTCTGCTTTCAATCAGTCTTTGGGAACTGACATTGGTAAGATAACAGGTCTCGCTGTTGCCTCACTAATCGGCCTCATTCTGATTCTAGCCTTGCTACTTACTGTTTTTTCCAGGGGTTGGAGAAGCACAATTGGCAAAGCCATCAGAGAAACGACCGCGACAAGACTCAAGAATGCCTGTCCTCCAATTAAATATGTAGATTAACAAATAGAAAATTACGCGAGCTTATCCTAAAAGCGGTGCGACATCAAGTCAAACCGCCTTTTTGTTACTAAACACCCAACAATTCCCTTGATTGTTTCAACACAAGCTCCGGATATTGAACTAATTCTGCCCAGCTAATGGTTCTAACGTCGTCCAAGCCCCGCAGCCAAGCACAACTCGGTATCGAGGGCGACCGATTCCCGTACAAAATTGGTTCGAGTCCAGGTGCCGTCGCGGTACTAGACCGAGGCGGTTCGAGTCGCAGCCCCCCAGCACCAGTCAGCGCAGTATCGAGGCCGACCGAGAGGCCTATTTTGAAGCTATTTTCTTGACGGGTCTAGGACGTCCTAAACCCGTACCCGTCTAGGAATAGAACTCTACGAACAAAAAAGGAGCAGTTCGAGTAGTAGCGCCAGAGCATTTCTACGGATTTCTTCGGATTTTAAACTTTCAATTCTTTAATATAATTTATGTAAATGGACAAATTAACTTTTAGAAAAAAGTTGGAAGGTCAATTAGAGCAATTCTACTCTGATGAAATACAAATCGCACCAACCCCGCAATTTACAAAACTATTGGAAAGGATGAAGTCTTTAACTCTAGCAGGTGGGAAACGATTTCGCCCTTATGTCGCTTTCTTAACCTACTCTTCATATGGTGGAAAAGATTTCGATAAATTACTACGAGTTGCCCTTTCTTCAGAGCTTCTACATAATTATATATTGATTCACGATGATATCATTGATAATGACCTAGAGCGTTATGGGGTGCTAAACATAACCGGGCAATACCTCAAAGATTTTACCTCACTAGAAAATGATTCGGACAGATTAAGACTTGCAGAAGGAATGGCAATAATAGCGGGTGATATTGGACACTCACTCGCATACAAGAACTTATTAAGTATCGATTCTCTTGATGATAGGGAGAAAAAACAATTATGCAAGCTCTTAACTAACTGCAACATTGACCTGTTGGCTGGACAACAAATGGATACTCTTAATATTGAATTATTGATTGATGATTTTACATTAGATCGGTTAATAACCACCTGCATGCTTAAATCCTCTTCATACTCGACGATAATTCCTATGAAAATGGCTGCGATTCTACTTGATTTAAATAATAGAGAAGTTAAACTAATAGAAAAATTTGCCGTTCAGTTCGGAATACTTTACCAACTTGTCGATGACTACTCTGACTATTTTATTAATAAGACCGATTTCAATATAAAGGCCAAATATAGAGATTTTAGACAAGGGAAAATAACTCATCCATATTTTGTGGCGCTAGAACTCGCAAGCGAACAGGAACGAGATTTTCTTAAAGAAAATTTTGGAAATAAAAAAATACCTCAAGACCAATTAGAAAGAGTTACAAATATCTTGCTAAATTGTGGAGCAAAAGACAAGGCGATAGAATTAATTTCCAAATATGCAGTGGAATCTCAAAATTGCCTTAACAAATTGAATATTTCTAAGGAAGGAAAAAATCAAATGCTAGGGCTGATTGAGCACTATAAAACTGTTGTTTAACTTTTTTAGTATAGGTTACGGTATTTTATTGGTCCGAAATAATTCTCCGAAAATCGTCCCAGCCAAGCACAACTCAGTATCGAGGGAGACCGATTCCCGTACAAAATTGGTTCGAGTCCAGGTGCCGTCACGGTACTAGACCGAGGCGGTTCGAGTCGCAGCCCCGCAGCAACAGTCAGCGCAGTATCGAGGCCGACCGAGAGGCCCTTTGTCTGAGGCGTACAGCCTCGGGGTTTTGTTTCTGTTTTTAGTTTGGTAAAATGAAATAATGGCTAAAATTGTTAAAAATAAATTAGGGAATTTTTTGGCGATTTGCCTTATCCTTTTGATGGTGGCGGGTTGGATTTTTTCTGGCTGGCCACAAGTGTGGCACGATCCTCCTTTTCCTCCAAAAGTTGAAGACGTACATGCTACAACAAGAACAATTGAGCAGCAGATAAATATTATTGACCAGGAGTATGAGTCGGAGGTGCTGGGTTCTTATAAGCCAACCGATAATAGTCTTGGCCTGATCCGTTGGGATAGTGCCAAATATCCTGGCGCTGTGGTTTATTTTGAAGCAGTAGCAATGGTGTTTGCCGAGACCGATACTGTCAAGGTAGCTCTTTTTAGCTCTGACGGAACACAAGTTGCAAATAGTGAAGTAACCCATTCTAGCGCTGGTAATTATACAAGAGTAAGATCTAGCGCCCTTACTTTGGGTACGCTCCCCAATTTGCAGAGCAATACCGATTATTCTGTAAGGGTAAAAGCCGTGAATGATTGGGTTTCGCTCAAAGCCGCCCGCCTCATAATTGTCCAGTCCGACGGCACAAAAATTACAGATACCGTTACTCAAATTGAAGCTGGGGATAATCAGTCTACGACGGCAACCTCAGGAAGTCCGAGCACCCTTGCAAACCCAAATTATTATATGTTTGACAAGGATATGTTTTCAGGAACATACGGGACAGACATTAACGCTTATTTTGAGGCGTCTCTTAAAGCTTCAGCAATACTCTCCGCTGCCGCTTATTATTTCAACGCCTACGACAGCGGTACCGCCTGGACCAACGCCCCAGCGCAGATGGTTGACGGTTCAACGAGCAACTTCGCGGTAACCGGCGGCTCCGATGAAAATCAACGCAACACCGCAAGCACGTGCGACGCCACATGCGGTGCAAAAAGCGAGACAATCACAAAAGTGGAATTAAGAGTTTATGCTTGCCAAGATAACGCTGATAACGGATGGATTACCTTAACCCCGTATTTTTCCGGTTCATCGCAGGGAGACGGGCACACTTGGTCGGCGGTTCCCGACGGGAATAGCTGTGAAACCGGGGTTGCCGCCTGGAGCCCTTATTTTGACATTACAAGCGATACAAATGCTCCGGGCACTTGGGGATGGAGCGATGTAGAAAACCTTGATGTTAATGTGTTCGGTGACAGACAGGGAGGAGCCGATGTTATCCACGCGGCGCAAGTCGATATTCAAGTAACGTATGAACCGGGTACAACATCTACCGCATACGCAGAGCTTTATAACCGCACCAATAGCGCAGTAGTTGGTAATAGTACTATTTCTGTGAATAGCACTAGTTGGACGCGAGTTCGTGGCGCAAGTGCTTTGAACTCGTCAGACAACTGGGATATAACCAATGATGATGAATATGAAGTGCGCATTTATTCTTCAAGCGGTTCTGACGCCGCCTATATTGCTAATGCTAAAATTGTTATTGAACAGAGTATTTCAGGGGGTATAGATAAACTGGAGACGGTGCATCAGTATAATAATACGTTGGTAAGTCTCGGAGGTGATGTGGTAACTGTTTATGCTCAATTAACTATTTCAGGAGGTGCTGCCATCTCTGGTAGTAAGCAAAGTACTGGTAGTGGCAGTTATACGCGGTTGAGAAGCAGTGGTTTAACATTATCTACTAATGATTTTGATGTTGAGTTAAGCGTGAACGATTCAGCATATACGGAACAAGGATTTATGAACAAATATGATTCTACTAATTGGGTGGGTGGAACTTTTGTATATTTATTTGAAACAATACTTAAAAATGTTGTTACAGTTAGAGAGGACTCCTCAACTTCCTGGCTTATCATTCAGATATCTGGGCTTGCTTCTATTATCGCAACTACTACCATTGGTGATGGTACTGACCCCAGTGATTCAACGGTTGCACCGGAAAGCGGGATTACTGATCTTGATGCAGTCACTTTCGTTACCAACACCGGCACTGATTCCATTACTGCCGTAACCGTTACTCTTGGGGCAGGTGATTCAGATAATTTGAGCGAGGTGCGGATTACAAACGATAATGGATTAACGACATATTTTTCCGCAATTTCCAGTCCCTCAAGTGACACACTCAATTTTAGCGGTGGCACACCAATACCGGTTACAGCTTCATCAACGCAGTTTAAGGTCAGAATCACTCCAGAAACTCACGCCAACATGCCAGCTCCCCAGGGAGCAGAATATGCTATAACCGGAACCATTACCGCTTTTACCAGTACCAACACCCAGGCAGGAACAGATACCGGCAGTGCCATGATAACCATTGACAACTTATCGCCCAATAACGCCACATCCACAAGTGGTAGTGTTACTTCAGATACTGAAATAACAATCAACTGGACGACTTCCAACAGTACCGATTACAATCGCTCAATCGTACTGCGGTGGCAAGCCTCCCTTCCTGGGGCCGATGTGCCAGCAGAAGGTACTAATTATAGTCTTGATGATACCATTGGCGGAGCAAAGGTGGCTTGTGTAGAGAATACCGGTACTTCTTCTACGGCCTACAGCGGGGTTGATGGTTCTGGTGCAGATGAGTGTAGCACTACCGCTTTGTCTGTCGGTACGCAATATTCATATAAACATTTTGAGAAGGATGATAACGGAAACTGGAATACAGGATTTACGAACGCCAGCTCTCCTTTAACGACAACCGGCGGCGCAACTTTAACCTTTAGTATTTCCGACAACGATATATTCTTTGGTGATTTGAGCGCTTCGGCGTCTAAATGGGCAGATAATACCGCAGACGGAAGCACTACAGCAGTGGTTGCCCATACGCTCGCCGCCTCAACAAACGTCACCAACGGATACACCATAACCGTAAACGGAACCACGCTTACTTCGGGTGGTGATACCATTATTGCCATGGCTTCTGAAGCTATTCTTACCACCGGGCAAGAAGAGTTTGGTCTGCGCATTACGGCTTCTGGCGGAAACGGTACGGTTGATGCTGATTATGACAATAGTCCAGCTGACAGCTATGCCCTCATTACTGGTAACTTTCCGGATGTGATTGCAACAGACGCAGACGGCGATGACGTGAGCACCACATATTCGCTCTACTATGCAGCAAACATTACCGCAAACACCGAGGCCCACACCGACTACACTTCCAGCCTAACCTACGTTGCAACCGGAAACTTTTAGTTTATAGGTTTTCCACAACCAGCTTATTGATGTTGTTGCTTGATACTGGTATTCTGTTATAATAAATAAAAACCATAAAAAGGTTACGTTTCGTATCAGCCAATATAACTATTCCTTTCCCTTGGTCGATAAGGAATACAAAAACTGCCAATGAACCAACTATATTTTATAAGAAGAAACATAGATATAAAAAAAGTCCTTACCAGCTTGGGGCTTATTGTCGCAGTGCTGGTGTTGTTGATAGCGCCGCCCGTGCAGATTGCAAGGGCAGCTACCTTGCTGAACATGAGAGACACTCTCACTACCGTGAAGGCAAGTACCGTAACTGACCATGAGATTATATTCCGCACGCCAACGGGAGCTGATGAGTCCACAGACACCATCATCATTGACATTGGAGCTACCGATACCTCGTGGAATACCAGCAGCTTAGCGATTGGTGACGTGGATTTGGCGCACTCAGCCGGTGCCCAGAGCGACTGCGACGCTCCAACATTCAGCAACGAGGAGACACTTGCAGCTTCCGCTACCGCCACCGATTGGCAACTGGACTTTGACACCACAAACGATATCCTTACCTTCACTGCCCCAACAGACGGCGTGGGAGCCGCTGCTATTGCAACTAACGCCTGTGTGCAGATACAGATTGGTACCAATGCTAGTGGAGGATCAAACCAGATTACCAACAGCACTGCGGGCAGCAAGAATATAGACATTTTGGGTACCTTTAACGACACCGGTACCATAGTGGTAACGCTCATAGCTGACGATATAGTAGTGACAACTGCCACGGTCGTTGCTTCTCTAACGTTTACCGTTGATGATAATGATATCTTTTTTGGCACCTTGGGCGCTGGGGCAGCAAAATGGGCAGATAATACCGCAGACGGAAGCACTTCGTCAGTCGTTGGCCACACCATGACCGTAGGTACCAACAGTACATCCGGCTACAGTGTTACTTACAACGGTACCGCGCTCACGTCTGGTTCAGATAAAATTTCCGATAGCGGCAACACCACCATTACCGGAGATGCGGACGGAACTCCCGGCTCAGAGGAGTTTGCCATTGGGGTTACCGTGAGCGACAACGCGACTATTGCTTCTGGATATGAGCAGGCCTCCAACAACTTCAAGTTTGTTGAAAGCACCACTGCCACACTTGTCTCTGAAACTATTCAAACCGCCGCAGAAACAATCTCTGTCTACTACATAACCAACATTGCCGCAAACACCGAGGCCCACATCGACTACACTTCCAACATAACCTACATTGCAACCGGGAACTTCTAGGAGCTCTCTTGCTCGATGCCGTGCTGGCGTGATAGCATAACATCATGAAATTTTGGGTACTCATTGGCTTTTTTTTGGCTATTGGGGTAATGCTTTTACCTCAAGGAGCACAGGCTCTCACCGTTTCCCCGGTGCGGGTGGAACTTGCTGCCGACCCCGGAGCAAACGTGAAAGGCGTGATTTTGCTTATTAATGAACAGGAAGGAACCAGAACTTTTTATTCTTCTCTTGAAAATTTTGAAGCTCTGGGAGAAACAGGCACACCAACATTTATTGAAAGCGCAGAAGGACTGGCAACGTGGATTGAAACTGCTTCTCAAGTAACCATAGAGCAAGGAGAGAAAAAAGAAGTTCCCTACACCATTATAGTACCCCAGGACGCTGACCCCGGAGGCCACTTTGCAGCCATTTTCTGGAGCACTTCTCCTCCCCGAGCAGAAGAGGAAGGAGGGGTTTCTATTGGGGTTAAACTCGGTGTTCTCATATTGCTCCGCGTAAGCGGAGAAATAGAAGAGGAAGGAGGACTTCTAGAATTTAACGCTCAAGATAAACAAAGCTTTTTCAGTTCGTTACCCATAACGCTTACCTACCGTTTTCAAAACGGTGGGGGTGACCGCGTGAAGCCAGAGGGAGAGATAACGATAAAGAATATATTTGGCAGAATCTCAGCTGTTCTCCCAGCAAACGAATCTGAGGGAAATGTATTGCCCCAGTCTATTCGGAAGTTTCAGGTGACCTGGGATATAACCCAGAAGGAGGGCGAGCTCAATACGAGGCAGGCACAAAAGGATGATGAGAAAGTTGGATTTTTTGGAGCAGTCAAAAGACAATGGAGCGATTTTCATTTTGGTAGATATACTACTCAGCTAAACTTAAATTATGGGGCGGAAAATGAAAAAGCTGAAGCTGGCTTCAGCTTTTTTGTTATTCCCTGGCAGCTTCTGAGTATTATACTTTTTGTGGTGATGGTTGTTGGTCTTCTTAGTAAAATAGCAATAAAGAGATATAACCAATGGATTATCGCAAGGGCCGTACAGATGCAAGTACCTAAAGAAATCAACACAACCAAAGCGAGGAAGAAAATAAAAACAAACCTTCGTAAAAACAAAAGAAGCCAAGTAAAACGAAGTATTAAAAGATGAATGAAGCCTTTTATCAATTACTTTTTATCGCTAATAATTATTCTCATTTTCTTAGGTGTAACATCTTTTTTCCATATTCACGCTGCTGAAGAAACTGTTACTATTTCAGCCACCGTAGAAGATTGCGGTAATGACGTTAAAGGAGGAGATGAACAATGCGATGGCTCTGATTTAAATGGGGAAACTTGTGTGAGCCGTGGTTTTACTGGTGGCACTTTAAGTTGTAACGATAATTGTACTTTTAATACTTTTGGTTGTAGCTCAGGCGGAGGAGGTGGCGGAGGAGCCTATATTCCGCCTCCGCCGCAAACTGCAGTAAATTTTAGTGGTAGGGCCTATCCACTAAGCAAAGTTACCGTTTTAAAGGACGGCCAAGTAGCAATAACCACCATAGCAGGTCCTGATGCAAATTTTTATATTTCATTATCCGGTTTGTCTTCCGGTAATTATATATTTTCGGTTTATGGTGAGGATAATAAACAAAGACGCTCTAGTTTATTTACATTTCCAGTATTTGTTACCAGAGGTGCCATTACAACTATCAGTGGTATTTTTCTTGCACCCACAATTGATGTTGATAAAAGCGAAGTGAAGCGAGGCGACAATATCGCTATTTTCGGGCAGAGCGCGCCTCAAGGCGAAATTACTATTTCTATTAATTCAGAAGAGGAAATTTTTGTAAAAACTAATACTGATGCAGACGGTATTTATTTATATAATTTCGACACTAGTCCATTAGCGATAAGACAACATCTTACCAAATCAAAAGTTGCTGCAGATGGGATTATTAGTTCTTTTAGTAAAACGGTAACTTTTAATGTTGGAACCAAGACAGTTTTCAAAGAAAAACCAGAATTTTTAAAAGGCGATTTGAATAATGACGGTAGAGTAAACCTTGTTGATTTTTCTATTGCGGCCTATTGGTATAAACGGTCGATCAGCGCTGAATTTGCCCGAAAGGAAGCCGAGAGGTTAAATAACGACGGCAAAATTGATTTAGTGGATTTTAGTATTATGGCATTTTATTGGACAGGATAAGAACTTCATTTGATTAATATTTCAATATGCAAAAACCAATAAAATTAAAAACCCCAAATTATTTCCTAATAATATTGCTAGTTTCGGTACTACTTTTTGTTGCCGGGCAGGTTTTTGCAGCTAGGGTCTTTATAGATTCTAAGAGTCAAGAAATGAAGATAGATGCTCAATTTGAAGCGAGTATTTTTCTCGATACAGAGGAAGCATATATTAATGCGATAGAAGGAAAGATTATATTTCCAGCAGATTTATTAGAATTAAAAGAAATAAGAGACGGCAATTCTATTGTTAATTTTTGGATTGAAAGGGCAAGAGTTGAATCTGCGGGACAAGTTATTTTTTCAGGAATTACTCCCGGCGGTTATATAGGAGAGAGGGGTTTAATTTTTTCTATTATCTTTGAATCGAAAAAAGAAGGTAGGGGCATAATTGAGATTCATAGCGCCAAAACATTACTTAATGACGGAAAGGGCACAGAGGCGACGGTAACAACTTCTGATTTGCAATTTCTTATATCTGGGCAAATGTCACCTTCTGAAATTTCAATTCCTGAGATTGTAGATAGCGATTCGCCAGAACCATTTGAGCTAACTATTGCTCAAGACTCAGAAATATTTGATGGAAAGTATTTTTTAGTATTTACTGCTCAAGATAAAGGAGCAGGGATAGATCATTACGAAATCTTAGAAGCTAGTCAGCGCGGTTCTCTGCAAGGCTTAATAAAAAAAGAAGAATGGCAAGGTGGAGAGAGTCCGTACGTTTTGCGGGATCAAAAACTCAAAAGCTATATCTATGTGAAGGCGATTGACAGAGCGGGGAACGAAAGGATTGCCACATTGCATCCTCAAAATTCGCTAAAATGGTATGAAAATTATTTCGTTTATATTATAATCATAGTAGGCTTCGTCGTTATCTATATGCTATGGCGGATTCTAAGAAAAAGAAAATAAATATAGAACAAGGGCATCATTATAAACCCAATAAAAGCACTGAAAAATTTGGCTTAGGCTTCATTTTTTTATTGGGTATGGTTTTAACGATTATTAATTTGACACTGCCTAATTTTGTATTAGCGGCAGATCTGTATTTTTATCCTTCCGTTGATTCTTATAATGTTGGCCAGATTTTTTCTGTTATTGTGTATGTTTCGAGTACTGACCAAACAATGAATGCGGCTTCTGGTGTCGTCTCTTTTCCTAAAGACAAATTAAATGTTATTTCTATTTCTAAAAGCGAATCTATCTTTAGCTTATGGGTACAGGAACCAATTTTTTCCAACAGTATCGGCACAATTAATTTTGAGGGTATAGTGTTGAACCCCGGCTTTATAGGATTAACCGGGAAAATCCTTGCCATAAATTTTAAAGCAAAAAATACTGGAAATGCATCTTTAGCTTTTTCTTCCGGTTCAGTATTAGCTAATGATGGTAGGGGAACAAGCATATTAGAAGCTATGGATTCTGCAAGCTATACTCTAAACTCAGAAGAAGTTACCTCTCAAGATGAGGAAGAAAAAGAGTATATTCCGCCTAAAATTGGAGTACCGATTGCTCCAACGGTTTCTTCATCTACCCATCCCGATTCTGAAAAATGGTATTCAAATAATGACCCTGAATTCTACTGGAAACTGCCGTCTGATGTCACTGGGGTAAGCTTCTTGCTTTATAAGAGTTCCATTGCTAACCCAGGACCAATTTCCGATGGCATAATGGAATCTAAAAAATTTGAAGATATTGATGATGGCGTGTGGTATTTCCATATCCAACTTAAAAATAAATATGGTTGGGGAGAAATTACGCACAGGAAAGTTTTAATTGATACTGTTCCTCCAGAGTTGTTCGAGATTGAAACCCAAAAAGATGACCCACTAGATCCTCGACCAAAATTTCTTTTTACATCTACAGATAATACTTCGGGAATTAGTTATTATGAGGTAAAAATTGGCAAGGAATATTCAGAAACAGTATCAGCAGCTGATATAAAAGAAAAACCCTATCAAGTACCGCCACAGTCCCCAGGAAAACATTTGATTGAAGTTAAGGCATTCGATAGGGCAGGAAATTTTAGTTCAGATTCGATTGAAATCGAAATTTTACCAATTGAAGAACCAAGTATTTTGAATTATCCCGAAAGAATTAGAATTGGGGAGATTTTAGAGATTGAAGGAAGGTCGTTACCTGAAACTTCGGTAATAATTTTTATTCAAAGAGAAGAGAAGGTGCCAATTTTAGAAGAAGTTAAGACTGATTCTCAAGGAGATTGGAAATTTGTTTATGAGAAAGCTTTAGTCCAAGGTAGATATAGTTTCTGGGCTCAGGCTAAAGACGGGAGAGAAGCATTAAGCTACCCTACTCAAAAATATTTTTTTGAAATTGGCTTACCTCCTTTTTTAAAACTTGGGAAAATAACAATAGAATATTTAACTACCGTGGTTACTCTATTTATTTTAATCGTTGCAACCGTCGTTATTATCTTTTATGCTTGGTATCGAATTTTACTCTGGAGGAAAAAACTTAAAACGGAAACTACGGAAGCGGAGAAGGCCCTCCGTAAAGCCTTTAGTTTTTTGAGGAAAAGAATTAACGAACAGATTAGAATGTTCGATTCTCGGCCTGGTCTAAGCGGAAAAGAAAGAAGAATTCGAGATAGCTTAGAGGATAGCCTAAAGATTGCCAAAGAAATTGTTGCCAAAGAAATTAAAGATATAGAAAAGGAATTAGAGTAAATTAGGATCTGAAGCCAACATCATATAGTTTGCCAAAATTAAACCTGCTATAATCAAAGCAGGTTTAAAGTCTACCTGAAATGTTAATTATATGCCAAAACCGGCACCTCAAAATACTCTTTGGTATTCATAAAATAGGTTCGAACAGCGTTCACGCCCCGCAGCACTTCGACAAGCTCAGTGCAGGCCACCTTGAGCGCAGTATCGAGGCCGACCGTGAGGGCTTCCCGTTAGGGCGACCGAGATGGATATAAGTAAAAAAAATCGCTAGATGAACGATTTTTTGTTAGGATTAAGATATATGGCAGACGAAGAAATTGAGAAACATAAAATAGCAGCCAAAAAATTAGAATTGGTTAAAAATGAAGCGCTTCGGTTTATTAAAAGGAACCTTGGCCAGGTTTCTGAATATGATGTTCACGAATTTATTCTTTCAGAGTTTAGAAAGAAAAATTTAATAACCGATAGAAATAATCCCATTCAGATCGTGGCCGTTGATCAAGATACAGCAATTGTTCATTATTTTCCGCCAAAAAGAAAATCAAAAATTATCAAAAAGAATAATTTAATTTTAATCGATATTTGGGCAAAATTAAAAGAGAAAAACGCTCCCTTCGCTGATATCACTTGGATAGCTTATTCTGGAACAGATATACCAAAAGCTATTGAGAAGATTTTCAATAAAGTGATTACTGCCCAAGATGTCGCTTTAAATTTTATTAAGGAAACTTTAAAGAACAAAAAACTTCCCAAAACAAAGAATGTTGATGAAGCGGCAAGGAATTATTTTAAGAAATTTGCTTTAGAAAAATATTTTCTTCACGGCTTAGGCCATAGTTTGGGAATTACCGAGTGTCATGGAAAATATTTCCGTTTTGGGGAGAAAAGTAAGGCTAAATTAAAATCAGGTATTCCGTTTACTATTGAGCCTGGGCTTTATTTTAAAAATAAGTTCGGAATTAGAAGCGAAATCGATTGTTATATAACTAAAGATTTTAAGCTAATTATAACTACCGAAGTCCAAAAAAAGATAGTCAAAATTTAACCCAAAATGAGATACCAAAATATACCCTTAAGGACTGTTTCATTTGTCTCATCCCGGCCCTCTATGCTGTATGTTTATCTATTTGCTTAGAGGGCGGGACACCCCGGCCGAGCCGCGTTATTTACGAACTTTAAAATCGCCAACCTGTCCGCCTGTGGAGGAAAAGGCGGTTTTTTGATAGAATTAAATAGAATTATGAAAATATCAAAGGCAGAATTTGTTAAAGGTGTTATAGGGAACGATTACAGCCTGGAAGGCAATTTACCGCACGTCGCTTTTTTTGGCCGTTCCAATACGGGGAAATCAAGCGTGATTAACTCTTTAGTCGGCAAAAAAGATCTTGTAAGAACAAGCAAGATGCCGGGGAAAACACGAGAAGCGAATTTTTTCCGCATCAATGATTCTTTCTATTTTGTGGATTTTCCCGGATATGGATATGCAATGCGTTCGAAACTGGAGCGCAACAAAATAATCAAAAGGATTTTTTGGTATGTGGAGTTTTCCAATACGAGGCCCAAAGCAGTTTTCTTAATTATTGACGCTCAGGTTGGTTTGACTGATTTCGATCGGGATATGATAAAAATTCTCGAGGCAAATAAACATCAAATTGTCATCATTGCAAACAAAATTGATAAATTAACTAAAGACGCCGCGGGAGAACAGCTTTCCTCGATTCAAAAAGAAGTGCGAGATATACCGGTTTTGGGATATTCGGCCAAAACAAACGAAGGGAAAAACGAATTAACTAAAAAAATTGCGAGTTTTGTATAAAATAAGCTGACCGAGCCGCGATTTACGAATTTTAAAATCGTCAATCTGGCGATTTTTTGATATCCAAAAACTTGACAAATTCAGAGAGATATGCTATGGTGTAGATGTAAGAGAGAGCGGGTATTTTAATATTAAATTTGTCATAGACGGCTCTCTCCAGGGCCGTTTCTTGTTTAGAGAATAGAACTTTGGAAAATAAATAAGGATTGTAACAATTGAGACGCTAGTCCTTCCGAAATTTCTCTTATCAAAAGAGAAGGGAAGTTTCGGACGGAAAGTAGCAAAAGAATGAAGGAGAGATTAGGTGAAATTCTTTGAGATATGGATGAGGACGGCGGATCGATTCGCCTCGGACACGAGACAAGCTATCCGAGATAATGTCAAGATGAGGGGGACGGCAATAGTAGGATCTATGCTAGTCTTCCTCGTAGGTGCCGGTGGAATTATGATGGCACGAGGCTTCGACAGCTCTATGGTTGCATCAGTGTTCTCGATCATCAGCATTCTTGGACTCATGTCCATCGTCATCCTCGTCCTTTTGCCAGGCAAGCAAGGGAGGTAGCGGTGCTAGCCCGAAATCCTGGGCATTATGCTTCGCTCCGGCGAAGCAGGGTAATTGTTAAGGAGGACCACACCAACATCATCAGGTCCTCCTCCACTCAGAATTCATTAAACCTTAGTGGGTTGTGAGTGGAGAAAAGAACGAGTTTCCGCAGAAATGCGGACTCCGAGTAATCTTGGAGAGAGAGGAAAAAAGTGAGAATCAGAGAGTCACGCACCTTCAAGGTTTTGGAGGGACTAAACCGAGAAATCGGGAACCTCCATGCCCTCGTCATACTAACCGTCTTCTTGTTCTTTTACGGGCTTGGATGGTGGTTGTTTGGCGAGAATGGCATGCTTCTGGGGCTTGTAGTCCTTCCATATGCGGCATATGTTATGCACAGTGCCGTACGGAGAGTGCGTCAGCGCTAAGGGCTTCGGCTCAAAAACAAGAGCTCGCTTCGGCGGGCTCTTCATGTTTCTATCTATCTTTTAGATGGGTTTTTGTTTTCAATCTGTCAACAGACTTGTTATCCGCCTTTATTTTTTTAGGTTGACTAATTGTTTTTTAAATGTTAATCTTATATATAAGATAGTTGCCTAATGAAAATTTAGTCGAGTTTATTCGGGAAACTAAACTTTAGGATAAAACCTTAAAACATTAATTAAATTAATTTATATCTAATTATGGAAGGAACAATTAAAACTCTTACAGAAAGAGGATTTGGATTTATTACTGTTGATGGCGAAGAGAAAGATCTCTTTTTTCACGGTAATGAACTTAAGGATGTAAAATACGAAGAGTTGAAAGTAGGTGACAAGGTATCTTTTGAGAAGGCTACTTCTGACAAAGGACCCAACGCAGTAAACGTAACTCGTATTTAAGAATCGATACTTCGGCAGACTCAGTATCAACCCTGAGTAATAACCGAAGGGTTGATTCAATAAAATCAGATAGATGAAAATCAAGCCCATTCTCGGGCTTGATTTTTTTAGCAGAGAACTTGCTTTTTCAAAAGAATAAATGTATGATTAAAGTAGAGACTCTAAGGGTTTTGGACTACAAATAGTTTCCCAATCATCATAAAGGAAAATACTCAATAATACTATTTATGATACCAAGATTCAAAAAAGCTCGAAAAATTATAAGCCCAAACTTCAAAAAAGAGCAGTTTTTGGAGGAACATAATAGGCTGTCTCCTGCGAATCTTAAGGCCACGCTTCCTTTACTTTCTCGTTTTAGAATAGATAAAACATCACTCTTTAAAGATGATTACTGGCCCATAGATAAACTTCGGAGACCGTTTATTTTATGGCTTACTTCTTTGCAATTAAGAGAAAAAGAAGATATCAATAAGAAAAAAAATATAAGCTGATTAAATAAACAAAAAACCCGCAATATTCTTGCGGGTTTTTTGTTTTAGTAGCGTCCGTTCCAATAAAAACTCGTTAGGCCCTCCCAGCCGAAGCACCGAGCACATAACATTTATGTGCTCGGTTTAGGAGGGCAGGAAGGCGGCCCCGCACAAAAGCTAAGCCCGGCGCCAGATCCGAGCCCAGCACCAGAGCGAAGCTCGGTGCTGGACCAGTCCCGAACTGAACTTCGTTCTAGTTCGGGGCTTTATGCGGGGTAAATTTTTTGGTAGAATCAAATAAAAGCCTCGAAAAAAAACTAATGCAGCTAGACTTAAAAAAACTAAACAAAGAGCAAAAAGAGGCGGTGATCCACAGCAAGGGGCCGCTTTTGATTGTGGCAGGATCTGGAACCGGGAAAACAACGGTGATTACCCAAAGGATTGCTTATTTGATTGAAAAGGGGATGGCCAAACCGGAAGAAATTTTAGCTGTTACCTTTACTGAGAAAGCGGCCGAAGAAATGGAGGAAAGGATTGATAGGCTTTTACCATACGGTTACGTTGATTTATGGATTTTAACTTTCCATTCTTTTTGCGAAAGAGTTTTAAGAGACCACGCTCTGGACATTGGTCTACCGGCCGATTTCAAGATTTTGGAACCGACGGCGGGATGGCTTTTGGTGCGTCAGAACCTGGACAAGTTTGAACTTGATTATTACAAGCCCCTGGGCAATCCGACTAAATTCATTCAGGCTTTAATTTCTCATTTTTCCCATTGCAAAGATCAGGAGATTTACCCCGAAGATTATTTGGAATACGCCGATAAATTAAAAACCAGAGACGATGTGCCGGAAACTCAAGAAACAGAAAGGATAAAGGAAGTGGCCAATGCCTTCCACGTTTATCAAAGATTGCTTCTGGAAAATAGCTCTTTAGACTTCGGAGATTTGATAAATTACTGTCTGAAGCTATTTAAAAAAAGGCCTTTGATTCTGAAAAAATACAGGGAAAAATTCAAATACATTTTAGTTGACGAATTTCAGGATACTAATTGGTCACAGTATGAATTGATAAAGATTTTGGCGGCGCCCAAAAACAATCTGACCGTCTGCGCTGATGACGACCAGGCGATTTACCGCTGGAGGGGGGCGTCTTTTGCCAATATTATCCAATTTATAAAGGATTTCCCGAAAGCAAAACAAATATCTTTGGTTAAAAATTACAGGTCTGCCCAGAATATCCTGGATTTGGCCTACAAATTTATAAAAGCCAACGATCCCGATCGGCTTGAATACGTGAATAAAATCAATAAAAAATTAATTGCAGACAATAAGGGGAAAGGAATAATTGAGCATATCCACGCCAAAAGTCTGGACGAGGAAGCCGGGAAAACAATCAGGAAAATCCTGGAAGTTTTAAAAAAAGATAAAGAGATAAATTACAATGATATTGCTATTTTAGTTAGGGCGAACAACGCGGCAAATTCTTTCACAAAAGCCCTGGAAAGAGCGGGTCTGCCCTATCAATTTTTGGCTTCAAAAGGGCTTTATGCAAAGCCCTGTGTTCTGGACGTTATTTCCTATTTCAAACTTTTGGACAATTACCACGAAAGCCCGGCGGTTTACAGGGTTCTGAATCTGCCCTTTTTGGGAATTCCCTACGATGATATAGTGAAGCTCACTCAATATGGCCACCGCAAAACAAAATCTCTTTACGAGGTGATGGAAGAGCTCCCTTTGGTTTCCGGGATATCTAAAAAAACGCAGAGAAAAACCGCTTTTATTCTGAGCTTGATTAAGAAACACATCGCCCTTTCGCGGGAGAAAGCGGTTTCGGAAATGCTGATAGCTTTTTTGAAAGATTCCGGCTATTTGAAATATCTGGTGGATAAAGACGATAAAGAGCAGATTGATATTCTCAACCAGTTCTACAAAAGAATAAAGAATTTTGAAGAAGCCGCGACAGAGCCAAATTTAAAGAATTTCATGGAAGAAATAACTTTTGAAATAGAATCGGGAGAAGAGGGGAAGCTTGAGTTTGATCCCAAACAGGGTCCGGATATGATAAAAGTGATGACCATTCACGGAGCCAAAGGTTTGGAGTTCAAATATGTCTTTTTGGTCAATATGGTGGACAAAAGATTCCCGACCATTGAAAGGAAAGATTTAATTGAGCTTCCCGAAGAATTGATTAAAGACATCAAGCCCGAGGGAGATGTCCATTTGCAGGAAGAAAGGAGGATTTGTTACGTGGCGATGACTAGGGCCAAAAAAGAGCTTTATTTCACTTCAGCCGAGGATTACGGCCTGGTGAGGAAAAAGAGATTGTCGCGATTTTTGATAGAAATGGGCTATAAAGATAAATCCGAAACCGACCGGACGCGAAACGGACTCCCCGGAGGGTTGCATTCGCCAGATCGAGCGAAGCGAGGGACTCCCCGGAGGGTTGCATCCAAAAACAGTTTGCTTGCGCCATCTTTCATTAAAACTGCCCCTTTCGCCGAAGTAGCTCTCGCCTCGCCGAAGCCTTCGGCGAAGCGCGGGTCGGCTACGAAGGGTAAAAGAAAAACAGGATCAGACTATCTTCCCGGACATTTTTCTTTTTCCCAACTGGCCGCTTTTGAAAAATGTCCCCTGCAGTACAAATTAAATTTTATTTTAAAAGTTCCCATCAAAGGCAAGGCTGTGTTCTCGTTCGGAAAAACAATGCACAACACTTTTTATAATTTTTTGAAATACGTAAACGAAAACAATAAAAACAATCAAGGCAATTTGTTTGGTTTTGCCGCCTCTTCCGCGAAAGAGGCGAGCCTCGCCCTTTCGGGGCGGGAAGATAGGTTGAGATTAAATGATCTGATGGAAATTTACGAAAAAAACTGGATTGATGAATGGTACGAAAATAAAAATCAAAAAGAAGAATACTACAAGCTCGGCAAGAAAATAGTTAAAGATTTTTACGAAGAATTTGTAAAAAATCCGCCGAAGATTTTAAAAATTGATAATACCCTTGCTTTAGAAATGCCGTTTAATTTGAAAATAGGAGGGCATACCTTATACGGCGTAATAGATAGAATTGATGAAACGGAAGGGGGAGTGGCGATTATTGATTACAAAACAGGAAATTCGAAAGAAAAATTGGTCTTGAGCGACAAGGAACAATTATTAATTTATCAAATAGCGGTTGAGGAGATTTTTAAAATAAAACCGAAAGAACTAATTTATTATTATTTGAACGACGGCAAGAAAGCGTCTTTCCTGGGTTCGGATAAGGAAAAAGGTCGTCTTAAAGAAAAAATCATTCAGGAGATCGAAGAAATAAAAAAGAGCGATTTTAAGGCAACGCCCGGCTGGCAATGCGGATTTTGCGACTTTAAAGATATCTGTGACTTCGCAGAAAGGTAAAATATTTATCCTAATCCAATAGATAAGATAAACTCCTTTAGAAATTATGAGAATAAAGAAAAAATTTAGAGAAAGCAAATTTCTAACGGGGTAAACCATGGAATTGTTTGTTGATAAAATTTTTTCAGTGTCGGAGTTTATCGCCCTTCTTAATATTGGGCTGAAAAGCTCCAAAGCGAAGATTATAGGGGAGGTTGGGGAAGCAAAGGCTGGACCGACAGGTCATGTTTATTTTACTTTGAAGGATGAAAATGACCAAAGTATAATGAAGTGTATAATCTGGAAATCAAGATATAATTTATATGACATAAAATTGCAAGAAGGGATGAAAATTATGGCTTACGGCTACCCCGAAATATATCCGCCTTCGGGAAGGTTGTCTTTTATAGCCGAAACGATTGAGCTGGCGGGGGAGGGCGGATTAAAAAAACAATACGACGAACTGAAGAAAAAACTGGAGAAAGAGGGTATTTTTGCCGAAGAGAAAAAGCGGCCCGTTCCAAGATACCCGCAGAGAATCGGAGTTATCACTTCTAAGCAGGGCGCGGTTATGGCCGATTTTCTTAATAATATAGGGAAATTCGGTTTTAAGATCAAAATGATTGATTCCCGGGTTGAAGGCCAAACAGCTACCAGAGATTTATTGGCGTCAATAAAAACGTTCAGAAAACAAGATATAGATGTTCTTGTCATAATCCGCGGAGGGGGATCATTGGAGTCGTTGATGCCGTTTAATAATGAATTATTGGTCAGGGAAGTGGCTAATTTCCCGGTTCCGGTAATCGCAGGCATCGGACACGACAAGGACGAGCCGCTTGTTGCCTTGGCGGCCGATGTTTCAGAATCCACCCCGACCGCCGCTGCCAATCTGCTTAACGAATCATGGGAACAAGCTCTGCTATTCTTGGAAAGATACGAAAGAAATATTATTGATCGCTATGAAATGATCTTAGACAATTACAAGGCGATTGAAAACGAATTAAAGATTTCCCTACGTAATTTTAAAAACGCTTTATTAAATGCTAAAATCAGCTTGAGAGACTCGTTGAATAAATCTTTGTCCGGATTCAGATCGTTATTATTGGCAGTTAATCAAAAGCTGGGACAGGCGGAAAAAGCTGTTTTTTTTAATAATCCGGAGCGCCAGATTCGTCTGGGATACAGCATTGCCAGTTGCGACGGAAAAATAGTCAGACGAACGGGAGATGTCAAGATCGGGAAAAATATAGACATTAAAGTAATAGACGGGAAAATTATTTCAGAAGTTAAAAATATAAACAAAAATTAAGATTATGGCTGCTAAAGAAAAATTAGATGCAAAAAATTTAAACAGCAACCTTAAACGTCTCGCCAAGATTACCGAGTGGTTTGACAATCAGGAGGAAATTGACGTTGAAGAAGGATTGAATAAAGTAAAAGAAGCGGTTGGGCTTATCAAAGTCAGCAAAGAAAGACTTAAAGCTATTGAAAACGAATTCGAGGAAATCAAAAAAGAGATAGATATTGAGGAGGAAGAAGAGAAAGAAAAACGTTAAATCGGAAGTTGAACTTTCGACATTCCACAGGTTATTACTCAAACTTAAGGTGACTGTCACCCGGGAGCGTAATATGGATTTATGGACTTAAAAGAAGAGAAAAAGCTCATTCAAAAAGCTAAGCAAAATCCAGAAGTTTTTGGTAGGCTTTACGAACAACATTATCCAAAGATTTTTGGCTATATTTTAAAAAGGACTGCCAATTTTGAAATTGCCCAGGATATAACTTCAGAGACGTTTTTTAAGGCCCTAAAAAAGCTCTGGCAGTTTCACTGGAAAAATATTCCATTTTCCTCTTGGCTTTATAGAATTGCCAACAATGAAATTGCTAATTACTTTAGGAAAAATAAGCATAAACCAGTTCCATTAGAGAGCATCCCAGAGCCATTTTCTACTTCAAATTCAAATCCTTCAGCTGATATTCTTGAAGCTGAAGAAGAATTAAAAAAGCACCAAGATTTTTTAGTGCTTCAGAAAGAGATTTCCAAATTGTCCGCTAAATATCAAGAAGTAATCATCTTAAGATTTTTTGATAAAAAACAGATTAAAGAAATCGCAGAAATTTTAGGGAAAAGAGAAGGAACAATAAAATCTTTACTCCATCGAGGTTTAGAGAAATTAAGACAATCTGTGGAATAAATGCAACTTTTTTAGATCCGACGCGTTTTATTAAAGAGTATGGAAGAATACTCGTTAAAGGTCGGAAAATAAGAAGTTGTATTGCCTGAAGTATTCGGGGTTATGAAAAAAGAAGAATTAGAGAAAAAATTAGAAAATATTAATTTACCTCACATTGAGATTCAAAGCCATCAACAAAGGCTAAAAATGGCTTTGCTTAACTCTGGATATTTTAAGGAAAAAATTATTATGTCTTGGACTAAAAAATTAGTTCCCGCTGGAATTGTTCTGGCTTTAGTCGTAGTTTTAGGCGTTACCGTCGTTAACCCAAAACTAATAGAAGCTAAAGCAATGGCAATAGCCAAAAATGATCCCCAAATTCAGAAAATAATGAAAGAAACAGGAGCCGCTATAAGAGAAGTTAAGATAAAAGAAGGTAAGGGTTATGTGCTGTTTACTCTCCCCGAGGATAGATTACCTTTATCTTTAGAAGAGGTAGCAATTAAAAGTGAGAAAGGTGAAATGGAATTTTTCGTTGGCACATTGGTTCTGGTAGACCTTAAAGAAAAAAGAGTAGACAACGTAGAGATACTTACGGAAAGCACTATTCACAGCGTTCAGCTAACAGACGAGGAAAAGGCAAAGGTAATTGGGATTGCGAAAAACGATCTTAATGTTCAGGAAATGATCGGTGAAATTACAAGTACCGACGTTGAGATAAATGTTAAGCCAACACAACTATCAAGACTCTTTCTAGAAGAATATGCCGATGGATTCAGGGTATCTTCATGGCTACAGGAGGAAAAGAAAGCAAATGTGGTTCTTAAGATCAGTGGACAAGAGGAACAAAAGGTAATCACAGTGAATCTTACTCAGGAAAAAGTAGAGAGTACAATGTCTATCGGTACAATTAGACCCATTATTAGAGAAATTGGAAAAATTCCTCCTTGCGGTCTTTCTTTAGGAGGTGTTGATATAGTTTTTGGGGACATTAATCTAGATGGATATATAAGCAAGGCGGATTCTCAGCTTATCTTGGAGTATGTTGTTGGAAAACAGACCTTGACCTGGGAACAATTAAAAAGAGCTGATGTAGATGGTAATAAAGATATAGACAGCGTGGATGCCATGTTTATCTTGCAGTATGCGCAAGGACTTAGAAAGACATTCCCTGTGTGTGAGGTTAAAGAAATAGTACCACAACCACTACCACTACCACAACCACCAATAACCCGTAGAGTACCACCCTGCGGTTCTTTTGGAGACGTTGACAAAGATGGTTTTGTCACGGACAAAGACTCGAACTTAGTATTAAGTCATGTTGTTGGAGATGTAGAATTGACAGAGGACCAGAAAAAGAGAGCTGATGTAGACAACGATGGAAAGATAACCTCTGTAGACGCCCTCTTTATATCGCAGTATATCAAAGGATTAAAAGATACTTTCCCGGTATGCAGCAAAAAACCCGTCTGTTCGGGTCTCGGAGATGTTGATAACGATGGTTTCATAACGGCCATAGGAGATTCTCAGTTAGTTTTGAAGTTTGATGTTGGGCTTGTTAGATTAACTGACGAGCAGAAAAGAAGAGCAGATGTTAATGGGGACGGAAACGTAAACAGCGTAGATGCTATGCTTATCTTGCGGTCTGCACAAGGAATGGGGGACGATTTATGGGTTTGTAAAAAATGGTAAGTATTTCCAGCTAGAAATATTGAAAAACCCAAAAGCCCGTGTCGAACGCGGGTTTTTGGGTACTTTGCCCGGATTTTATTTCGGGAATTCTGAATTTTCTTGATTTATTTTTTAAACTATGCTACAATTCTTTTCTGAAGGGTAAAAATGTCCGAAAATAACAATAATATAGACAGTGATCATCTATTCGCTAACATAAAAAGTCTAAGCTTGAGGTTAAGTTTAGTTTTTTTATTATTCCATAGTTGTGAACCAAAAAAGAGAAAAAGATAAAAAAGAGAGAGCGATTTTTCTGAAAACCCTTAGCTTAGCCTGGGAATTGGGATATATTATTGTCATACCGCTTGTAATATTAGCTGCAGGTGGTCGGTTCTTGGATAATAAATATGACACTTCGCCGATTTTCTTAATGTCAGGTATTCTTTTGTCGATATTGGTTTCCGGGATATTAGTTTTTAAAAAAGCTAAAAGAATTTTAGAAGACATTTCGAATCAGTAAAAATATGAATATTTCTTTTTTTCCTGAAAGTTTAATAAAAATTCAAGGATGGCCGATAACAAATACCTTAATAATGGCCTGGTTGGCCATGACGTTCTTGATTGTATTTAGTGGTTTTGTTACCAGGAGATTAAGAGAGGTGCCGGGAAAAGTCCAATGTTTAGTGGAGGTGTTCATTGAGGAGATGGTGTCTTTTATGACAACCGTTACCGGAGATAAAGAGAAAACAAAAAGGTTCTTCCCTCTGGTGGTTACTTTTTTTCTCTTTATATTAATTTCAAACTGGATGGGAATCCTGCCAGGAGTTGGTTCGGTGGGTATCAAAGCAGTCCATGAACAACAAGAAACAATTATTCCATTATTGAGGTCAACGAACAGTGACCTCAATATGACTTTGGCCTTGGGGATTCTTTCTGTGATTGCCGTGCAAATTTTCGGGATTATAACGGTAGGGTTTTTCAAGCATGCTTCACATTTTATTTCTTTTAAAAGCCCTATTGATTTTTTTACCGGAATTCTAGAGATTATTTCCGAAATGGCGAAAATTATTTCTTTCTCTTTCCGTCTTTTTGGCAATATTTTTGCCGGAGAAGTTCTTATAACATCAATGTTTTTCTTAGTTCCCTTATTTGTTCCTCTGCCGTTTTTATTCCTTGAAATATTTGTCGGATTTATTCAAGCTCTTGTTTTTTCAATGTTAACACTGGTTTTTTTGACGGTCGCCACCAGCAAAAATCATTAATAATTAATTAAAGTAAAGTTTTAATTTTATAAATAAGTTAGTTGTTCTTTAAAGAACCTATTTCAGAAAATTAAAACTATAAAAGATTATGGAAACAGAAGCAGTGAAAGCATTAGCGTCAGCTCTTGCAATCGGTTTGGGGGCCATGATGCCAGGATTGAGTATTGGTATTTTGGCAGGTAAAGCCATGGAGGCAATCGGTAGAAATCCGGAAGCTGCCCCCAAGATTCAAACAGCGATGATTTTAGCGATCGCTTTTACCGAAGCTATCGCAATTTACGCTTTGGTTATTGCTATAATTATTAAGTTCGCTTAATTTAAATGGGAGATTTATTCGGTAAACTTGGCATTGATTGGAAACTGCTTTTATTCCAAGTGGTTAATTTTCTTATTTTACTTTTCCTTCTGAAGAAATTTCTATATAAACCGATTTTGAATCTTTTGGAAAAAAGACAAACAAAGATTCGAGATGGACTGAAAAAGGCCGAAGAATCTGAAAGAGAATGGCAGAAAATTAAGAAGATTAAAGAAAAAGAAACGATGAAGGCTGAAGAAAAAGCAGTCCAAATCATAGCAAAAGCAAGGCAAAGCGCCGAAGCAAAAGAAAAAGAAATTTTAGAGAATACCAGCTTGAAGACAGAAAAAATGATCGAAGAGGCAAAAATTAATATTTCTATGGAAAGAGAGAAGATAACGGATGAGATAAAAAAAGAGATGGCAAAATATATAATTTTAGCCGCAGGAAAAGTTTTGGGAAGAACATTAAAAGAAGAAGATGAGAAAAAAATAGCCGAAGAAACGCTAAATGCTTTAAACAAAAATGCCTAATAAAATTATTCCAAAACAATACGCTGTTTTGCTTTATGAAATAACTAAAGATTTAAGAAAAACTGAAATTAAGGAGAAAATTTCTAAATTCGTTGGATTTTTAGTTAAGAATAATCATTTAAGCTTGGTCGATAAAATAATCGGAGAATTCAAAACTTATACAAAAAAACAGGAAGGAGTTCAAGAAGTTGAACTGGTATCAGCAAGGCCAATAGGTATTAAAATTCGTCAGCGGTTAATAAATATTCTAAACAGGGAAAACAAGATTGAGTTAAAAGAAAAGATAGATCCTGGATTATTGGGCGGAATGGTCATAAAAATCGGAGACACAATGATAGACGGCAGTATCAGGAGAAGATTAAGTATACTGAGCGATAAATTAAAATAAATAATAATGGATAAAAATTATATAATCGAAACATTAAAAAATCAGTTAGAGGGGTATAAGCCAAAAACCGAAGTGGCAAATATCGGGAATGTTATAAAGATAGGGGATGGGATAGCCACTGTTTCCGGGCTCTCTAACGTTATGGCGGCCGAAATGCTTGAGTTCGTAACAAAAGAAGGAAGCGTTTTTGGCATGGCTTTAAACCTTGAAGAAGATCAGGTTGGCGCAATGATTTTAGGTGACTTTAGTAAGATTAAAAATGGTGATTTGGTAAAAAGTACAGGTAGAGTTTTATCAGTTCCGGTAAATCGTTCACTCATCGGCAGAGTCATAAATCCTTTAGGAGAACCGGTTGATGAGAAAGGCCCCATTCCTTCAACTAATATTGAATATTATCCAATTGAAAGAAAAGCTTTTGGCATAGTCGAAAGAGAACCGGTAAACACTCCGATTCATACCGGCATTAAGGCTATTGATTCAATGATTCCGATCGGAAGGGGACAGCGAGAATTGATTATCGGCGATAGACAGATTGGAAAAACAGCCCTTGTGGTTGATACGATTACAAACCAGATTCAAGATACAAAATACAGAACTCCTATTTGTATTTATGTGGCTATCGGCCAGAAAGAATCTAAGGTTGTAAAAATTGTCGAAGAATTAAAGGCCAGAGGAGCCATGGATTATACAATAGTTATTTCGGCTCCAGCTTCTAGTCCAGCCGCTCTGTGGTTTATTGCTCCTTATGCCGGCTGCGCTATCGGCGAATACTTTATGGATAAAGGCGAAGATGCCCTGGTAATTTATGATGATTTAACAAAACATGCCTGGGCATACCGACAGATTTCATTGCTTTTAAGAAGACCGCCCGGTAGAGAAGCTTATCCTGGAGATGTCTTTTATTTGCATTCAAGGTTATTAGAAAGAGCGGCTAAGCTTAACAAAAAACATGGAGGAGGGTCTTTAACTGCATTGCCGATAATCGAGACCCAGCTTGGCGATATCTCTTCTTATATTCCGACAAATGCTATTTCAATTACTGATGGCCAGATTTATCTGGAATCTGAGCTTTTCTATCACGGCATAAGGCCTGCTCTAAATGTTGGACTTTCTGTTTCTCGTGTGGGTTCTTCGGCTCAGACTAAAGCAATGAAGAAAGTATCTTCTAAGTTAAGGTTGGAACTTGCCCAGTTTAAAGAGCTTCAAGCCTTTGTTCGATTCGCGTCAGAACTTGATGAACCCACTAGAAAGAGAATCGAGAGAGGACAGCGACTGACAGAAATTCTAAAACAGCCTCAATATGCACCAGTTCCTTTTGAAAAGCAGGTTTGTCTAATATATGCGGGTGTCAACGGCTATTTAGATATTCTTCCTTTAGAGAAAATAAAAGATTTTGAAGACAAATTATTTCGCTATCTCGAAGATCGTCATCAGCAGGATATTTTAGATAAAATTAGAGAGACGTCTGATTTATCAGAGGAGGTAGAGAGCAAGCTTAAAGAAGCAATTCAATTTCAAGTTAATGAATTAATAAAAACAGGGTAAATTAATGCTTAGTCCCCGTGATATAAAAAGAAAAATAAAATCAGTTGGAAACACAAAACAGATTACAAAAGCCATGGAGATGGTTTCTGCTGCAAAAATGCGAAGAAGTCAGCAAGTAGCTTTACAATCACGGCCTTATTGCGAAAGTGCTTTAGAGCTTCTTGGCAATTTGAGTTGGAGGGCAGGTTATAAATATCATCCGTTGTTGGTAACGAGACCAATAAAGAAAAAGGTTCTTATAGTAATTACCAGTGATAAAGGTTTATGCGGAGGATTAAATTCTAATGTTTTAAAAAAATCCTTGAGGTATCTCGAGGAGAATTCAGATAAATCAGATAAAAGGGTAGATATTATTACTATTGGCAGGAAAGCTCGTGATTATTTAGCCTGGCGTGGATATAATATTCGAGCTGAATTTACCAAGATTGGAGACTTAGTAAAAGTAGAAGATACTGCCCACATAGCCGCATTAATAATGGATTTATATAAAGAAGAAGAATACGATTTAATTGCGGCGATTTACACAAATTTTATTTCAACCTTAAAACAGGAGGTAGTTCTTAGGCAAGTTTTACCAATCAGCATCGAAGGAATAAAAGAAATCGTATCTGGAATCGTTCCTAAACAAGGGAGATACGCTGAATTAGAAGATAATAAAAAGACGATTAAAGAAACTTCTTTCTGGAATTATGAGTATAAACTTGAACCTTCAGCGAAAGAAGTTTTAAATGAATTATTGCCCGGACTTTTAAAGATTCAGATTTATCATATGATTTTAGAAGCCAATGCTTCTGAGCATTCAGCTCGAATGGTGGCAATGAAAAATGCTTCTGAGAATGCAGAAAAGTTGATTAATGAACTTGCGATTATTTATAATAAGCTTCGTCAATCGGCTATAACCAAAGAAATATCTGAAATTACAGCCGGCAGAGAAGCGCTTAACGTATAAATATGGCTAATATAGGAAGAATTACACAAGTTATAGGCCCGGTTATCGACGCAGAATTTTCAGAGAATCTCCCTGAAATTTATAATGCTTTAGAAGTGAAAAAGAAAGATAATCGAAAGTTGATTTTTGAAGTTGCTCAACATATCGGAGCTAATCAGGTGAGAGCAATTGCCCTGGATTCTACAGATGGATTGAAAAGAGGAGAAAAAATTACAGATACAGATTCTCCCATAAAAGTGCCGGTTGGCAATGGAGTTTTAGGAAGAATGTTTAATCTTTTAGGTGAACCGATTGATGAGCAAGGCCCGGTCAAAACAGAGAAACCCAAGTTTTATTCAATTCATCGTAAGCCGCCTTCTTATAATGAACAATCAACCAAAACAGAAATTTTCGAAACAGGAATTAAAGTTATTGATTTAATTTGCCCATTTATTAAAGGCGGCAAGATTGGTCTTTTCGGAGGCGCCGGTGTAGGAAAAACTGTTTTATTACAGGAACTTATTCGTAACACAGCAATTGAGCACGGCGGTTACTCAATTTTTGCCGGAATAGGCGAAAGGACAAGAGAAGGTAATGATCTTTATCGGGAAATGAAGGAATCCGGAGTTTTGGCAAAAACTGCTTTAGTTTTTGCCCAGATGAATGAAGTTCCGGGAGCCAGATTAAGAGTTGGTTTTTCAGCACTCAGTATGGCCGAATATTTCAGAGACGAACAGGGTAAAGATATATTGTTATTTATTGACAATATTTTCCGATTTACCCAGGCAGGTTCTGAGGTTTCAGTCCTTTTGGGTAGAATGCCTTCTGCCGTAGGATATCAGCCAACTTTAGGAACTGAAATGGGTGAATTACAAGAAAGAATAGCTTCAACCAAGAAAGGTTCTATTACTTCGGTTCAAGCGATTTATGTGCCGGCAGATGACATTACTGATCCTGCTCCTGCAACTGCTTTTGCTCACTTAGATTCAACGATTGTTTTATCCCGTGAATTATCAGAACTCGGAATTTATCCTGCCATTGATCCCTTAGATTCAGGTTCCACTGCTTTAGACCCAAGAATAGTGGGACAGGAACACTACAAAGTTGCTCGTGAAGTCCAAAGAGTGCTGCAGCGTTATAAGGACTTGCAGGACATTATCGCCATTTTAGGAATGGAAGAGCTGTCAGAGGATGATAAACTAATTGTAAATCGAGCCAGAAAGATTCAAAGGTTTTTATCTCAGCCTTTTTCTGTGGCCGAGGCTTTCACTGGAAGGCCGGGTAAATATGTATCTCTTCGGGATACGATCGCAGGTTTCAAAGAGATTCTCGAAGGAAGGCATGATCAGAAAGATGAGCAGGTTTTTTACATGAAAGGTGACATTAAGGAAGCGGTTTAATTTATGTTCCCATTGTTCATTATTGCTTTAGATAAAGTCTTATTTGAGGGAAAAACCAACTCTGTAACTCTTCCCGGTTCAGAGGGGGAATTAACTATTCTAAAAAATCATATACCGTTAATTACTCCATTAAAGAAAGGTAATATTAAACTCAAAACCAAGAAAGAAGAATTGAATTTTAGAATCAACGGTGGCGTCCTTGAGGTTAAACCCGAAAAAGTAGTAGTTTTAACAATTCCTTAAAAAATCAGACAGGTTCGAGTCCTACCACTGGAACCATTTTCAGTTGTTAGTAGATAGTTTTTAGTTGTTAGTTAACTTTGTTAATCGCCAACCTGTCCGTCTATGGAGGAGAAGGCTGTTTTTTGCTAAGATTAAGTTATAAACAAGAAGAAAATTATTGAAAATATTAGAAGCTATAAAAGAAAACGATAATCTTTATTTAAGCTGCCTTAAAAGTGTATCGGAAGTAAAATATGAATAAAATCTATATTTTTTTTATATTAATAATTTTAATTTTGGGGGGTTATTTTTTCATTGTCCAAAATAGGGGAGAGGAATCCATGGACCGTAATATTATAACTCCGCTCGACACTAATATGATTGCGACAATGCAGACTAATTTTGGTGAGATTAAATTAGAGCTTTTCTCGTCTGATGCGCCAAAAACAGTCGAGAATTTCATTAAGCTTGCTGAGTCAGGTTTTTATGATGGCGTAAAATTCCACCGAGTGATTAAAGGGTTTATGATTCAAGGTGGCGATCCTCTCAGTAAAGACAATGCTTTGAAAGATAGATGGGGAACAGGGGGGCCCGGCTATACTTTCTCAGATGAAATCCACTCAAAGAACCGTAATGTTGTAGGCACCATTTCCATGGCCAATGCTGGACCAAACACAAATGGCAGTCAGTTTTTTATCAATACTAATGATAATAACAGTCTCGATAACAAGCATACTGTTTTCGGTAAAGTAATAACAGGGATTGATATCGTTGAAAATATTGAAAATGTAGCCACAGAAGGTCCGGACCGTCCGGTCGATGATGTAATTATCGAAAGTATTAAGATAACAAGCAACTAAGCACGGTGCTGAACCAGCCCCGAACTAGAACGAAGTTCAGTTCGGGGCTTTATGCGGGGTAAAGTTTTTGGTAAGATAGAAAGCAAAATTTTATTCTAATATGAATCAGAGAAAAAAAAGAAAATTTATTATTGCTTTGGGTGGATCAATTGCCTTTCCGGAAAAAATAAATACTTCCTTTCTTCGGAAGTTTTATCTGTTTATAAAAAAAGAAATTAAAAAAGGTAATAAATTTATTATTGTGTGCGGAGGAGGGAAGATTACCAGAAAATATCAGAAGGCTGCTTCAAACATAACGAAAGTTTTAGATGAGGACAAGGATTGGCTGGGAATTCATGCTACTCGCCTCAATGCCCATTTTTTAAGAACATTATTTAGAAAGGAAAGTAATGAGGTTGTTTTTGACAATCGCTTTAAGCTTAAAGGGTTCGGAAGATACTCAATAATAATTGGATCTGGGTGGGAGCCAGGTTGGTCAACTGATTTTGTTGCTATTCAAATTGCCGGAGATTTTAAGATTGACCATGTTATAATTTTAGGGAAACCCGCCTATGTTTACACCGCTGATTTTGAAAAAGACAGGAAAGCACGACCTATTAAGAGATTGACCTGGAAAGATTATTGTCAACTTATTCCTTCTGACTGGAAGCCGGGCCTTAATACTCCGGTTGATCCTATGGCAGCAAGGCTGGCGGAGAGAAAAAATATTAAGGTTATTGTGGCCAATGGGAAAGATTTAAATAATCTGGGAAAGATTTTAAAAGGCGAGGAATTCGAAGGAACTATTTTATCTCGGCAGTCAGATATATAAAAAAATTAAAACCAAATAAGTCTATGGATATTTTTGACATCATTTTGATTGGCTTAATTATTAGCCTGTTCATATTTCCTAAATTTATTTGTGAGATATATTATAAACTTTGGAGCAGGATCCCGCTTGTTAGAAAATTTTATAATAGAAAGACTTGTATTCTGTGTTTTAGAATAGAAGGGATAATTCTCTCAATTATTTTGTTGTTTAAATCGTTATAAATAAATCCATTCCAAATCGCCAAGAGGGCCTCGCCCGTAGGGCTATGGCTGAGAGCGGTTTTTTGATACAGTAAATTAATATGAAATACGACGTGGCAGTGATTGGAGGAGGTCCTGCCGGGATGATTGCGGCAGGAAGAGCAGGCGAGACAGGAGCCCGCGTTATTATAATTGAAAAAAATAATATTTTAGGCAAAAAACTTTTAATTACCGGAAAGGGCAGGTGCAACATCACTCAAGCCAAATTTGATGGCAAGGATTTAGCTGATAAATTTGGAAGAGAGGGCAGGTTTTTATTGTATGGATTTTCTGTTTTTGGGCCCAAACAAGTTGTTGATTTTTTTGAAAATTTAAAACTGAAAACAAAAATAGAAAGGGGTGGAAGAATTTTTCCAAAAAGCGACAAAGCGAGTGATGTTTTGCAGGTCTTGAGAAGCCGTCTGATTAAAAACGGAGTCAAAATATTAGCGGGCAAAACGGTTAAAAAAATTATTAAAAAGAATAATAAAATAGGAGCTATTGTTTTAGAGAACGGAGAAGAAATTACTGCTGATAAATATATTATTGCAACCGGAGGAAAGTCATATCCAACCCTCGGATCTAGCGGAAACGGCTTTGGGTGGGCAGAAGATTTGGGACATACAATCGTAGAATTAAAGCCGGCATTGACTCCAATAAAAATAAAAGAAAGATGGCCGAAGCAGGCGCAGGGATTAAGTTTAAAAAATGTTTTAATAATCGTTTATCAAAACAATAAAAAGCAGGATAGTAGATTTGGAGAATTGCTTTTTGCTCATTTTGGAATAACCGGCCCGATTATTTTGGATGTCAGTAAAAAAGTTGGAGAGCTTTTAAATCCGCCGGCAGCCAGAGGAAAAGTTAAGATGACCCTGGATTTAAAACCAGCATTGGATTTTGAAAAACTAGACAAGAGATTGCAAAGAGATTTTATAAAATTTAAAAAGAAATTATTCAAGAATTCTTTGAATGATTTGCTTCCGAAAAAGCTTATAAATATTATCGTGAAGCTGTCTGGTATTGATGAAAATAAATTAGTTGATGAAATCACAAAAAACGAACGCCATAAATTAGTAAAATTACTAAAAGGAATGGAAATGACACCTGTGGAATTATTAGGATTTGATAAAGCAATAATCACTTCCGGGGGAGTTTCTTTAAAGGAAGTAGACGCTAAAACAATGAAATCCAAAATAATCGATAATTTATATTTTGCAGGCGAAATACTTAATCTTGATGGGCCTACGGGAGGGTATAATTTGCAGGTTTGTTGGAGTACGGGATATGTTGCAGGGAATTCCGCAACCAAGTTCTCTCGGCCGTAGGCCTATGGGCAAGGCGGACGGATACAGTAACTTTATTCAAGGTCCCTAGTCAGCGTAGTATTGAGGCCGACCGAGAGGCCTAATTGATAGAATAGCAGACACAAAAATCGCCAACCTGTCCGTTTGTGGAGGAGAATGTTTTCTCCGCCGTAACGCTATGAAGGCGGGTGGTTTTTTAGTATAATAAGGGAATATGGAAGAGAAAGAATCTTTAAAAATTATAGAGCCAAACCCCAAGCCCATTCGTTTATTTTTCTTTTGGGCCGGAATAATCGCCACCATCGCATATAGAATAATTATTATATTAAATTTGTATAGTCCTCTGTGGGTAAAGATTGCCTGGTATATTGGCACCATTGGCTTTATTCTTTATTTTGGCCATCGTTTTAATATTGCCAGGAAAAAGGCAAAATTGATTCAAGATTATAAGCTGGTTGAAGCTATAGATAATTCTGATATTGATCCGCAAAAGAAGCTAGCCCTTCATTATCTGGCCAAAACCACGGTAACCTCAAAATCAAGATGGAACGCAGGAATTATCTTCATCTTCTCTTTTATAGCTTTACTCATAGGTATTTTCATGGATATCTATGGTATTTAAATGAACAATCTTCTAATTTTGTCGCACCAGAGCTGAGCACGGTGCTGGACCAGTCCCGAACTGAACTTCGTTCTAATCCGGGGCTTTATGCGGGGTAAATTTTTTGGTATAATGCAATAATGAAGCAAACAAGATAAAAACAAATATGAAATTTTCTCTTAAAACAACCAATTTAGAATTAACTCCTGATCTTTCCAGTCATATTGAGACAACGATGAACAGTTTGGATAAATTTATTGAGAATGCGGATTCAGTTGTCCGGGCCTGGGTGGAGATTGGTCGAATTTCTCAACACCATAGATCGGGAAAAATCTATCGAGCTGAAGTTCAGGTTCATTTACTCGGAAAATCAGTGCGTTCCGAAGCAGTAGCAAAGACAATTTTCCAGGCCATTAATGAGGTGAAAGACGAATTGCAGCGGGAATTAAAACAATATAAAGGAAAAAAAATAGCCGAACGAAAAAGAGGAGGCAGAAGAAATTTAAAAAAGTAATTAAAGGAAGAATTCATGGGCAATAAAACAATTCAAAAATTTAAAAAGCCAGGTAAACGACCAATTATTAAACGCTTAATGCCTCGACGTAAGCCCTCTCGGCTCAAAGGAAAAGTGCAGAACGTTGGCATTAAACCGGTTCAGAAAAAGAAAAAAAGATAAAGCTTATAAAATGAAAAGCCCATCGCTGGGACGTAAAGTGCCCCGTGGGGACCACGTCCCTTTACGGGGCATTTTTTATTTCAGATTGATGAACTATTTCCAATCCCTATTTGAGCGCGGTCTACTCCGAGTTTACCTGTGGTGAGCTTGTGGAATCCATCGGAGGGTTCGGAGAGACTGAGCCGGGTCAGTCGACATTGAATCAATCTAGAGCCACCGCCCGAGAGCTGTCAGCCTTGGGTTTTGCTATTCTGATTTTAATAAATAAGAGGATGGCTAAGGCCAAACCTCTTTTTTGTTTGTCTTGAGGCGGAAAGAATAGTAAAATAGTAGAAAGATATAAAGACCAAGCAGATTTAAAATGTCCTCTAATTTTAAAAAAGAAAAATTAAAATTAATTTTACTCAAAATGTCAAAGTTGGTTGAACCGACAATCAGAGAGCTTTTATCTTCCCGTCTTGATAAGAAAACTCAAGAGATCTCTAATTATCAAATTTTGACTGGTGGGAAGAGATTAAGGCCAGCCCTAGCAATAATATCCTGCCAATTACTTGGCGGAAAGGTAAAAGACGTTTTATATCCGGCAGCCAGCTTGGAAATTCTCCACAATTATACTTTAATTGTTGATGATATGATAGATAATGGTGTTTTAAGAAGGGGAAGACCTACACTTTGGGTAAAATTTGGGCAATCTATTGCTCAATGTATAACCATCGATTATGCAGCCTTTCTCTTTCAAGGAGCAATAAGGTCAAGAGAGCCAATTAAAATTTCTGAGCTTTTAGCTGAGACAATACAAAAACTGGTAGATGGTGAAATTTTAGATATTTTATTTGAGCAGACAGGGAGAACTGAAGAGCCATATGTGGCAAAGAACAGATATAAAAAAATCACTGAAAAAGATTATTTAAAGATGGTCAGCAATAAAACAGCTTCTTTATTCCAGACCAGCTGTGAGATAGGTGGAATTTGCGCTGGGGCTAAAAAAGAAAAGATAAATGCACTCAAAAAATACGGATTTAATTTAGGGATGGCTTTTCAAATTCAAGATGATATTTTAGATATCTTTGGAGAAGAAAAAGCTTTTGGCAAAAAAGTAGGTAAGGACATTGAAGAAAGAAAAGGAGGAAACATAATCATTCTCTTTACATTAAAAGAGTTAAATTCGATTAATAAAAAGAAACTCTTAAAAATATTAAGAAAAAAAGGCAAAATAACTAAAAGAGATATCAAAGAAACGATAAGCTTAATTAAAAAAACTAATAGTTATCAAAAAGCCTCTTCTTTAGGAATAAGCTTCTCTCAAAGAGCTAAAAATGCTTTGAGAAATTTGCCTCAAAATGAATGGAATATTATCTTAAAGAACCTGGCAGATTTTACTGTTGTGAGAGAAAAATAAATTAAATTGTGTTCAAATATAGTATTATGAAGACTGCCCATAAAACAATTGAATACCAAACCAAAGGCCTATTTGATTTTATTGATATCACCGATGAAGTAAAAACCTTTCTAAAAGAAAGCGAAATTAAAAATGGCCTTATTAATATCCAAACCCTTCATACTACGGTTGGCCTCATCCTTAATGAAAACGAACCCCTGTTAATTGAAGATATCAAAGCCCATTTAGAAAGAATCGCTCCCACTACCTTAAAATATAATCACGATGACTTCGGCAGAAGGACAGTAAATATATGTGATGATGAATGTATTAATGGCCATTCTCACTGCAAAGCCATTCATTTGCCGGTTAATCTCACTTTAAACCTTATTAATGGAGAAATTCAGCTTGGCCAATGGCAGAGAATTTTATTCGTTGAGCTGGATAAAGCTAGAAAAAGAAAAGTCCAAATTCAGATTATGGGAGAGTAAAGAATAGATATTATTACGATTTTCCGCCCCGGCTTCGCCGGGGCGGGTTTATTTTTAATGATTTTTGGTGCCTTTGGCGAAGCTTTATTTGTCTTAAACCGAAAATGGTAGTAAAATAGTAGAAAGATTATGGATTTCCAAGAAATTCAAAAAAAAGTTGTTGAGAACGTTTTCAATTATGGTAAAAAATACAATGTTGAGATTGACGAGGACTTTGTATTATTTAAGCTATATGAAGAAGTAGGGGAGTTGGCACAGTCCGTTTTAATCCACAGAAAGAAGTGTAGGCCCGAGAAATACCTTTCAGATGAAAAATCAAAAGAAGAATTAGCACACTGTTTAATTTAGCAGTAAGATATAGCGAATATTGGTTGGACGGAAATTCTAATAAGGTTGCGGAACAAAATACTTTTTTTGACGCAACCCCGGCCCCAGTCATAGTAAATTTTAACGATCTTTGGGAGACATTTAAAAGGATATATTCGAAAAACAGATCCGTTTATAAAAAAGTATTTAAAAATAATGTATTTAAAAAATTGGAAATTCTATACCACACAAATGAAAAAAATGTGAACTTTGACATAAAATTATGGGTGCTAATTTTATCAACCTATCTTTATGCTTATAAAAATGCGAACGCTCAATCAAGGAAAAGGCTGATAGATTCTCTGCCGGCTCTTTATTTAGGCAGAATCTCTTGCTTTGTTTTAGAAACTTCATCTATGAACAAAAATCAAGTTGAGAAAAAAATTATTAATGATCTTAAATATTTTAAAAACGAAAAAGAAAAATTGAGAACGCTCTGGATTAAATAAATTTAATCACGTTAAGCGGATAACTCACGTTTTTTGAGAGATCTTCTAGTATTTGATAGGTAGCTTTTGATCTTAGCTTCTTATGATTTGCAAGTTTTTGAATTTCCTCGAGACTCAACCAATTGACCCTAAGCACATCTTTTGCAAATTTCCCCTTTTTCCCCGAAGTTAATTTCCCTAAAAAATTAAATCGAACTGTCAACCCAGGCATATCGTCCCAATAAAAATAATATATATTTATAAGACTTTCTATTTGGCAATCATATCCGGTCTCTTCTTTTGTTTCTCTGACAGCAGCATCAAGAAGATTCTCGTTTAACATGACTTTTCCTGAGGGAAAATTCCAAAGATTTCTTACTTCCTTTTTCGCCTCTTTGATTAATGCATATTTACCGTCTTTCTGGATAGCGACAGAGCATATAATATTAACTATTTTTGATTGGTTTAAGATAGATCTTTTTTCCATTTTTTGTTTTAGATACACACTTTTGGCGGTTTGGTTAGTTAATAATTTTAAGCATTTGATTCGGCGTCTTTCCGTTAAGTCCGCAATGTTTTGTGTCGTTGTATTCCATATTCCACAATCTTAATTTGTATCTTAGATCTTCGAAAGATTTAAATTCAGTTTCATCATAGAATTTCTCTTGATCTTCTCTGTGAGATCTCTCTACAAAACTGTTCTGCCGGGGTTTGCCCGGGTCAATCAAATGGTGGGGTATGCCCAATTCCTGGCAGAGTATATCGAAGGGGTGCAGCCTCGGGTTTAAAGGGTCTGTGCTTTTATTATATCCTGTATACCTGTTGGTGAAACAAGAAGTATTATCTGTCTTAATTGCTTTAATTTCAAAGTTGGCAATGGCTATTAGTTCTCTCAAAAACCTTATCGCGCTGAGATTGGAAGCATCCTCGTATGCTTGCAAATACCTCCACCTTGAGCCGCAATCTATGGCTGTAAATTGATAATATCTCTGCCCTTTTATCTTATCTGGAACATATTTTACATCAATCTTTACCAGCTCACCCTTCTTTAAAGGAATTCTAACATATTTGTATTTAATCTTCCTTGTCCTGTATTTTCTGGTCAGTCCTTCATTTTTAATTATCTTCTGGATAGTTTGGTAATGTATGTTTATTCCTTCTTCCCCTAAGTCTCACTGCACTTTCAAGGCGCATTGCTTTTTCTCTTTTCTCAATTCAATAATTCTTTCCTTTATCCTGATGGGCGTTTCTTTGGGATTTGTTTTGGGCCTTGTAGATTTCGGTTCCAATCCCTCCTCTCCGTATATCTTGTAGTTATGCAGCCACCTTTCTAATGTTCTTTTAGCGGTAGGGACACATTTTGGCGGCGTTCGTAATGCTTACTTCTTTGTTCAAAATGGGCAATATCCATCTTAACCGTTTCTCTTTAATTGTTTTGGCCATATTTACACACATATACCGAAACTATATCAGCTTCGGTAAAACCCGCCATATGTGTATATACATTACCATATTCTCTTGAAGAATAACATTTATTGTGATATAACCTTTAAAAACTTAGATGTATTATAAACCAAACTGATGAATAGTCAAAATATCTGTTGCTTTTATAGAAAAGAAATATCAACGCTTAGGAATAGGAAAGGAGATGGCTAATAACTTAACGGATTGGTTTAAAAAAAATAAGACAAGTTACATAAAGATTTCAGTTCATGTAAAGAATAAAGTGGGTGAAAGCTTTTGGAGAAAAATTGGATTTAAAGATTTTATGAGATCAATGAATTTAAAAATATAAAAGAGGATCTAGATTTTCTAGTTTCCAAGTACTTAATCCCCGGTACTAGTCAGCGCAGTATCGAGGCCGACCGAGAGGCCTTCGATTTGAGTCTTATCCCTGAAGGCTAAATTTGACAAAATTACAACGAAACGATATAATTATGGCAGTTCATCGAAAAAAAGGAGGTGTAAGAATGGAAAAGGGTATGTACCGTGTAACGTTTACGGCAATACCGGGAATTCCTCTAATTCAAGAAAGAGATGATCTTGGTAGTATTATCGTAGAATGTGCGAAATCAGCGGGACTGAAGTTTCAGGACAAAGACATTTTAGTCGTGACTTCAAAAATTGTTTCGAAAGCAGAGAATAGACTGATTTCTTTGAAAACCGTCCAACCCTCAAGGAGAGCACATAGGGTAGCAGAAATCAGCGGTAAAGATCCGAAAATCGTTGAGCTGATGATGAAAGAAGGGAATTTCTTAGAGGTCAGGCACGGTGTAATTGTAACAGTTCATCGTCTCGGATTTATCTGCACGAGTGCCGGCATTGATAAAGCAAATACTGGTTATCCAGAAGAAGAGCTTGTCAGTATGCTCCCAGAGAATCCTGATAAGAGCGCAGGGAGAATACGAAAGAAAATCGAAGAACTAACTGGTAAAAAGATTGGAGTCTTAATTAATGATTCCCTTGGTGTGCAGTATCGAAATGGCTCCATTGGGATGACGGTAGGACTTTCCGGGTTTCCTGCCCTTCTAAGAAGTAGTTCAGGTAAAGACCTCTATCAAAAAAAACGAAATATATGTATCTCGTTTGCCGATGAGATTGCTGCTGCCGCCTCGCTTCTTATGGGACAGGGCAATGTCGGTATACCGGTAGTACTAGCGAGGGGGTTAAGGTATCCAAGGAAAAGCGGACATCTCAGAGACCTTATTGCTGCCGAGCAGATTAAGAATGGTCTAAAAAAGAAAAAGGGCGTCTGAAAATTGTAAGATGCCCTCTTTTTATTCTTATTTATAGAATGGATGCGGTTTGAGTTGAACTCAGATAATATGCCCCTGGCTTGCTCCTTTGTTGACATAGATTTTTAACCATTTTATAATAAAAAAGACATCTCTGGAAGAAATTGATAGGGCAGAAATTTCTTATGGTTTATATAGGAAGCAATAAAACCGAATAAGTGGTCTAACTTTATGTATTATTTTGCTAAGATGAAAATACAAATTAAACGGATCGACATAGCGCCCAAAGGGGCGTTTTATACTATTATCAGCAATTTGGATAAAAGTTTATGAGACTCTACTTAGTCCGCCATGGACAAACAATCGAAAATATAAAAAAAATAACCATGGGCCAAAAACATGGTAAACTTACTTATACTGGGATTAAACAAGCAGAGCTTTTAGGAAAGCAATTAAAAGGTTATGATTTTGACATTATATACTGCTCTGATTTAAAAAGAGCTTCTGACACTCTAAAGAGAGTAAAAAAATATCTACCCAAAATACCGGTGATTTATACGAAAGATTTAAGAGAAACAAAATTGGGTGAACTTGAGGGAAAAAGATGGGATAAAATTTCTATGGAAGATATCCCCGGAGATTTCATGACCAGAAAAGCTAAGGGGGGAGAATCGCTTCAAGGGGTTAAAAAGAGGATAAATAGGTTTATAAATCTGCTGAACAAAAATCATGCCAATGATAAAGTTTTAATCGTTACCCATGCAGGTACAATAAAGATGTTTTTATCCATCTTGCAAAAAATTCCAGTTAAGAAAATTTTTAAGACAGTTGATTTAAAAAATACAAGCATTTGTGAAATAGAAGTAACTCCTAGTGAAACTAAAGTTTACTATATAAACAAGACAGATCATCTAAACAACAAAAAAATAGATATCATTGTTGGGTTACCTTCGTACAACGAGGAAGATTCTATTAGAAAGGTTTTAGAAACCATTGATAAAGGGTTAAAAAAGTTCTATGATCCGCACAAATGCTTAATTGTAAATTTCGATAGTGGTAGTAAAGATGATACTAAATCTGTTTTTTTGAATACAGAAACAACTTGTCTAAAAAAGTATTATAATACCGGCAGAAGATCTCGCGGAAAAGGCATAAATCTTATCAAACTGTTTAATCTCTGTGTGGAGTTAGATGCAGAATATATAGCTACTATTGACAGTGATATATACACAATAAATGAAAACTGGCCGAGACTTCTCTTGCAGCCATTGATAAAAAAGAAGTGTGATTATGTTGTGCCAGTCTATACCCGTAATAGATTTGAGGGTAGTAACACCAACCACTTAACTTATCCTTTGATCTACGCCATATTCGGAGTTAAGATTAGGCAGCCCATAGGGGGTGATTTTGGATTAAGTAAAAAATTTTGTAAATTTTTATTAAAACAGCCATTAATAGAATCAACCCTAAAATATGGTATAGATATCTTTATGACCTGCCATGCTGTCGGTGGAGGATTCAAAATAGCAGAATCTTATCTAGGGAGAAAATTTCATAAACAAAGTTTTCCTAAAATAGTGCCAATGTCTAAACAAATATTATCCTCAGCAATACATACAACCAAGATTTATCAAAGTAAAAAGAGAAAAGCCAAACCTGAAATAATTAAAAGTAGAAGAAGAATAAATATTGATCGACTAAGTATGTATTCTCACAAAAGAAAAGTTCCCACATTATTAAAACGAATGAAATTTGAATTTATTAAAAATGAAAAAGATTATCAAAAACTTCTGGGTAATTCTTTTGTACCCATATCTGAAGTGATAAGAAGTGGAAAACCTATTATATCGGATAAACATTGGACTACAGCCTTATCGCTATTTTTAAAATATTGCTATAAAAGGAATTTTGACGAGAAGTTAATTCCTTATATTACTAATTTAGTAATACCAATTTTTATTTGGCGTGTAATATCGTTTTGGGTAAAAATTGAAAAAGAAAAGCCACAAAAGATTGAGGCTATGATAGAAAAACAAGCTGAATTATTAAAACGCAAACTTTAAAATTAAAATTTTTTTAAAAATGTATTTTACTAATGGGCTTATGCCCGTTTTTTATTACATTATATATTTTTATATTTAATCTCTTTAGCTGTTTTGTATAGCTGATTTATAAAAACAGTTCTCTTATAAGCTTCTTCAAAGCTAACTAAATTAATATCTTTTTTACCCGTCAGTAAATATTCAGAAAGTTTTTTGATTAAAATATTGTGACCATTACCGTAAACTGGAGAATTTTTGACTTCGGGTTTAAAATCTACATCACATTTATCTTTGAAAGAAGAATAAAGTAATTCATTTAAAGCAACACCCCCAATTTTAATAGATCCCCGTTCAAAAATGACAAAAATACTACTCTCTAAATTGCGAGGCACCGACGAAACAACTACTTCCAGATTGAAAATAGTATCACCTGATTTGAATTGTGCTAAAAACAAATCCTCGGTATTGATTTTTTTGTGATAAATTTTCTTCCTAAATGAGTTAATTACTTTCACTGTTGATTTGGGAGAAAAATTTTCCATCATAATATCAATTATATGTATTCCTTGGTTAAACAATATCCCACCTTCAAGTTTTTTCTTGCCTCGCCAAGACTTTTTGTAATAATCTTTATCTCTAAACCATCTGACATTACCAAAAATATATAAAATCTTACCCGTTTTTTTACTATTGATTAATTTTTTTAAAAATAAAATTGGAGGGTTAAAACGGTTCTGAAAAACTACGAAGATATTTTTATCATAATTTTTAATTTTTCTAATTTCGTTCGCTTCTTTTTCATTTAAACAAACGGGCTTTTCGCATAAACATTTCTTATTAGAACGCAAAGCTTTAATTATCATATCCTTATGTGTATGATGGGGAGTACAAATATCTACAACATCAACATTTTCAATCAGCTCCCCTAAATTACGAAAATGTTCTTCACCGACTGAGTTCATTTTCTTTTTATCTATATCAAATACTCCTCCTAATTCTGAATTTTTATCAGCCTTAATTGCTAGTAAATGTTTCTTTAATATTCTTCCGCAACCGACTATCCCATATCGTATTTTTTTATTACTTAAAATCTCTTTCAATTCATTTATTGAATTACCCGAATCACGATATCTATTCTTTTTATTAGTATGAGTTTCAATAGAAAAAATTAAGTCTTTATCAGCAAACTTTTTAATTGAGGAAAGGTGTTTTTTGTAGTTAATATCACCCGCGCCCACAGGAACGTATTCTTTTTTCGTTTGCGAATAGTCTTTAATGTGTACATACCGGATATATTTACCTAGTTTTACAATATCTTTATCCTGGAGTTTTTTTCCTTGTTTATAAAGATTACCTATGTCCAACAATACTCTCAAATGTTTAGAATTGTATCTTTTGACAGCTTTATACAAACTATCTACTGAATCAATATTGCAAGCAGGTTCATTTTCTAAAAGCAATATTTTATTTTTCTTTTTAGCTAAATCTAACAGTTTTTCTATTTCTTTATCAAGATGTTTTATTTTAAAGTCTTTGTATTTTAAGAAAGAAAAAACCCTAATATATTTTGTTTTAAAAATATCAGCGATAATAAAGACTTTCTCATAGTCAGCTTTACTTTTATTATTAAAGCCAAAGCTATCAATTTTAATATTGCCTACCTTTTTAGCTTTTATTCCTGAAGGATACCACTTCAAAATAGGAGAAGCTATACATGTTACCTTAATACCATTCCTATTTAAGTAAATCGCCAATTTTCTTAGTACTGGCAAGGGTATATCTAAGACATTTTTACCGTTAATTGATCTCAAGTCGACATTCTTTATTTTGTGGAGTTTTAAAAACAGAACAACCCGTTTTGGGTCATCACTTATTTCATCATTAATTATTGAAATTCTCTTCATGTTATCAAAATTTTTGTAGAATCTTTATTAGCCTTTTCTCTATAAGTTTTATATTGACTTTTTTTAAATCGTGACCAACCCATAATTTAAAAGCACTGATTGCTTGGTAAATCATCATATCAAGACCAGAGCAAACTTTGCCCCCTTTTTTTTCGGCATCCAATAGAAATTTTGTCTTATAAGGATTAAATATAGCATCAAAGAAATATTTACCCTTTAAATCACCGATTTTGTTAAAAATTTTCTGGTTAACTATTTCTTCATTTGACTTTGGGAACATTCCAACAGGAGTGGCATTTATAATAATATTTGATTTTCTTAAAAATTTCTCTATATTTTCATTATTTAACTTCACCGCATTGATTTTTTTATTTGATTTTACTGAAATGTCATCGGAGACTTTATTTGCCTGTTTTATATTAATATTGAGAATAGTAATATTTTTACATCTTTTATATAGCTTATATATGATAGCTCTAGCGGCTCCTCCCGCACCAAGGACAACTATTTTGTCATTTCCCCCAACTTTTTTTAATTTTTTTTCTATGGCTAATATTGCTCCCTTTGCATCGGTATTGTGGCCAATGAATTTGTTATTTTTAAAAACAACGGTGTTGACTGCCCCAATTTTTCGAGCTGCGCCGTCTATCTTGTCCAAATATTTAATAACGCTTATCTTATAGGGTAGTGTTATGTTTACACCCCTGAATTTAAGATTATTTAAAGAACTAAGAGAGGTTTTTAGCTCGGATAATGACTCTACTTCGATTTTTAGATGAGCATACTCTAAACTAGCAGTTTCGGCCAACATTTCAAATAATGCTGGTGATATACTGTGATCTACTGGCTTACCTAATAATGCAGAATAATACATAGTATTTAGCTATTAATTTAAAATTATTATGTTAAAATATAGCATTTTTAGATCAAAAAGTCAACTAACCAACTATTGACAATAGGGGCTTTAATGTGCTATTAATTATTTAGGATGAACCTTAAAAATCAAACATAGAGGAGGTATAACAGTGCTACAGATAACGGTTACTAACAGTAATTTCAGCATGGACAGATGTAAAGTCGAAATAGTTGAAAGGAAAGGCATCGGTCACCCTGATTGCCTCGCAGATGGAGTGGCGGAGGCCATTTCTGCGGAATATTCTCGCTATTGTCTGGATCAATTTGGCGCTGTCTTGCATCATAACGTTGATAAAATAGCTTTTATCGGCGGTGAAGCGAGTGTTGGCTTTGGGGAGGGCGAAATGATTACTCCGGTAAAGTTAATACTCAATGGAAGAATGAGCGTGAGTTTTGGTGGGAAAACAATTGACTATGTTGAAATACAGAAAAAAGCCGCTAAAGAATATCTTCAGTCGGTTCTTCCTCATTTCAACGTAGAAGAATGGTTAGGGTTTATTACTCTGACTAATTCTTTTTCCCATCTTTCAACTTGGTTCAAGCCGATGTCATTAGATGATATTCCAGATTACAAAAAGCCACATGCAAATGACACAGCATGCTGCGTTGGCTACTGGCCACTATCATTGACCGAAACTTTGGTCCTCGAACTGGAAAATTTCTTTTATTCTGAAACCGGAGAACCCCACTTTAACTTTATTGGACAAGATATCAAGATTATGGCGACAAGAAGAGGTCGCCGTATTGATGTCACGATGTGTATACCATTCATATCTCTTGAGACACCGAACCTTAACTTTTATAAGGAGCAATTAACAGAGATAAAGACCATGCTTCTAGATAAAAGCCGTGAGGTGTTGGGTGACGAGTATGAGGCATCTTTGGAGATCAATACAGCAGATAATCTAATCGAAGGTGACTACTACTTGTTACTTTCTGGAACCGCCTTGGAGGGTGGCGAAGAAGGGGCTGTGGGTCGAGGAAATAGGATTAATGGCCTTATTCCTTGTATGAGACCCTATACAATGGAGTCTCCTTTCGGCAAGAACCCGAATTACCATGTCGGTAAAGTTTATGGATATCTAGCTAACCAAGCGGCGAAAGCAATTGCTGAGGAGCTAGAATGTGAGTGCTGCGTTTACATTGTTACAGTAAACGGAGATTCATTGAAGCCACCAAGGCATCTCATCGTGGACCTTGATCAGCCGCGTGATTCTTCCGCGGTTAATCGAATACTTGAAAGAGAAATTTTGGAGGCCGACTATCTTTCAGCCCTTGTTCGTAAACAGGCGATATCTCCGAGATTAAGGAGGCGATAATTATGAGTAGCCAAGCAAAGTTTCTCTGCAGTTTATGGCAAGGAAAACACGGTGTAGATATCTACAGTAGCACACAGAGGATACTTCCTTCGTTAAAAAATGCCGACTTAGTGGCGTTTATTCCTGGCTATACCTGTAAGCAAGATCTAATTAATGCTGGCTACTCGATTTGCTACTACGACCAGGAAAAATTTTCATTAACCTGCTCAGCAGATAACAAATCGGTTGTAGTCACTGGAGACCTTGAGCTGATCGTGAATGGCGAGGTCATTCCGTATCTTGCTTACGCCCTCTTAGAGATGCAAAGACAGGCAGCAGGACAGACTAGCGTACATACGGCAGCTGTGTCACTAAATGGGCGAGGTGTGCTCCTTATGGGTAAAGAAGGGGCAGGCAAGACGTCGATGGCTCTTCATCTCTGTTGCGAATACGGATACAAGCTAGTAGCAAACGATATTGCGATTATCGGCTATGATAGAGGCCAAACCTTCATTTATGAGGGAACCAAATTCTTCTGGTTGAGGCTTGATCCAATGGAAAAGCATCATCCAGATCTCGTTAAATTCTTCCTTTCTTCCGGTGATAGAGACCCATGGACAAACCGAACTATTGTGCACCCCCATCAAATAGGAGTGGAGATTGAGACCGAAACAGTACCTATCGCTGCCGTATTCTTCTTACATGTTTACGAATCGGCGGCGAAGTTACACGTTGAAAGATCGCTGAATAGGTGGCCCCATTTGTATTTGTATGAGAATTTCTCGAGATATATCCGTCGAACTTGTTCGCCAATGATGGGCGGAAAAGACTTTCACTACCTTGCTTATTTACCCTCACTAGATACTCCCGACTTTCATGCCAACCGTGTAAAGATCATAGACCATTTCATTGAAGATATTGGTATTTACTATGTGGCTGGGCAATTAAAGGACATTGGAAGTACAATTAACCAAGCGATTTCCTAACCATAAGAAGGGACACTAAGATGGTTAATGCCGACAGACAAAAAAGTAGACAAATAGATGGTTGAAAAAATTGACATCAAACCACAAAGTTCAGTTGTACCTACAACAACTGATCACTTCTTAAAGGGTAGTCGTCTTTGAACGATTACCCCTTTTTATTTTGTAAATTTCTGATATAATTTGGTTATGAGATGCTTGTTTTGCAACATAATTAAAGGTCAGAAGGAAGCGTTCAAGGTTTGGGAAAACCGTGATTTTATATTGTTTCTTGATGTAAAACCAATCAATCCTGGCCACGTCATTCTTATTACCAAAAAATACATAAGGGATGTATTTTCTGTACCAGAACCGTTGTACGGCAGAATGTTTCAAACAGTGAAGAGAATTGCTCGAGTGTTGAAAAAACTCACATCAGCGAAACGCATCGGGCTAGCAATTGAGGGTTTTGGAGCTCCACACGTCCACATCCACTTGGTACCTGTCAATAAAGGAAACGAACTTAACCCATTAAGAGCAAGGAAGGTTGCGGAGAAAAAGCTACGGAGTATGCAAAGTGAATTTGCCAGCCGCTTCAAAAGATTAAAGTAAAGACTTAGTTTTTCTTATTGGCGGATTTGTATAGATAAGAGGATGGCTAAGGCCAAACCTCTTTTTTGTTTGTCTTGAAACGGGAATAGTAGTAAAATAGTAGAAAGATTATGATAATCAATAAAATCTTAAAACAACTTACGCCGGAGAGGGTGAAAAAAGAGGTTGAGGCAATTCAGAAAATTAAGCTGCCGCCGAAGCTTCAAAAATGGGTAAAGGAATACGAAAAAGTAGGGGATAGGGATGAGTTTATTTGGAAGTGGACATATAGGATTGTTCAAATAATTACTTTACCTACTATAATTAGAAAATATCAGAAATCTGTATGGGAGATTAAAACCTTAATTTTGATTATGTTTGCAGTTCTCTTAAATGATGCTGCTGATAAATTGCAAAATAAAGTTCTTTTAAATGAATTAATGAAAATTCCATTTTTGGAAAACTGTATAAAATTTGGCTATTTAAATCAAAAAGAGAAAAAATACCTTTTTTTTACTAAAAAATTGTGGAATTATATATCGCATACAATAAAAAGATACCCGCGATATAAAGAATTTAAAGATATTTTCAATTTTGACATCGTTCAAGTCCTCAGCGGCTCCCAGCACGACTATCTTATTACAAAAAATTATTATTTTATTAATAAAACGGAGTATTGGCTGTACCCACCTCACACCATGGTGGCTATAGTCAGTGGCATGCTTGATTTAATGTGTTCTTCTAAGTTCAATATTCAAGAGTTGAGAATAATAAGAGAAGTTCTCTGGCAAGCTCAAAAAATGGCAAGAATTGGTAATTGGCTCAGTAGCTGGAAAAAAGAAATAGAAGAGGAAGATTTTACTAGCGGGGTTTTTGCTTATGCAATAGATTCTGGTGCGTTGTCTGTTAATGATTTCAAAAAGGAGAATAAATTAGAAATTATAAAAAAGATTGAAAGTTCAAAAATTGAAAAAAAATTATTAAAAGAGTGGGCACAGTGTTACGATGAGATCAATAATCTCAATAAAAAAATAAAGTCAGTTGATGTTGAAAGATTTCTTTTTGGATTAAAGAAATTACTTGTTTCAGAATTAAGTTGCCAAGTATATAAGTAAATTTTTTTTATGTTTGAATTTACTTTAATCAACAAAGCTGTTCTCCTTTTAGTCAATACTATTGGCCTTGGGATGGCTTTTTGGATTTATTTTACTAATCGGAAAGCAAGGATTAATCAACTATTCTTTTTAATGACAATTTTTGCTCTCCTATGGATTACTTTAGTGTACTTTGCGAGTATTTCAACTAACTCATATCAAGCTATTATTTTATCGAGATTATCTTTCGTGCCAGTATATTTATGTTTGGGTAGTATGTACTTTTTTACAATTTTTTTTCCAAGGAAAGAAAAAAGATCTCTTTTTTTAGATGTAATTGTTTTAGCTGGGCTAATTGGTCTTTCCTTTATTACAGTTTTTACTAACCTCCACGTTAAAAATGTTGTGTTTAAGGCATGGGGAGTTTCTCCTGTGTTAGGAGAAGGAAATATTCTCGTATATTCAACAATATTCTTGATAATCGTTTTATTTTCGGGAATACTTTTTCAAAAATATTTTAGGCTCTCAACAGAAGAAAAATTTAGGACTCAATATTTCTTCTTTGGCTTCTTTATTTTTGTTATAATGAACCTTATTTTTAATGTATTTTTAGCTTCGAAATATACAGATTTTCCTTATTATCTTTTTGGTAACTATTCTGTAATTTTTCTCCTAGGCTTTACTGCATATGCTATCGTGACCAGAGAACTTTTTGGTATCCGCGTAATTTTAACGCAAGCATTAGTAGGAATAATCGCTGTTTTACTTTTGGCGCAGGCAGTAACTGCGACCGAATGGTTAGAGTTTTCCTGGAAATTCGCTCTGTTTTTGTTATTCATAGTATTCGGTTATTTCTTGATTCAGAGTGTTATTCGAGAAATCCAGCGGAGGGCGGAGTTGCAGAAGCTTTATGAACAGGTTGATAAATTATCGCGGGCGAAATCCGAGTTTATTTCCATTGCCTCCCATCAATTAAGAACACCTTTAACCGCTATTAAGGGTTATATTTCAATGCTGATTGAAGGAACTTATGGTAAATTGACAGGGAGAACCATTCCTCCTATGGAAAAAGTTTATCAGAGCAATGAAAGATTAATCAAATTAGTCAATGATTTGTTGCATGTCTCAAGGATTGAAAGCGGAACATTGAGAATAGACCTTCAGAAAATCTCGCTGGAGGACATAATTTCTTCGGTTGTAGATGAATTAAAAATTAGGGCTGACGAAAGAAAAATTTATCTGAAATGGGAAAAACCTTCAAAACCCTTGCCTGAGATTACGGTGGATGCAGATAAATTCAGGCAGGTTATTTTAAATATCATTGATAATTGCATAAAATATACAGAAAAAGGCGGAATAACGGTAGAAACTGAACAGAAAAAATCTTCTGTGAAACTTCCTCAGGGTTCAATTCTCACTGTGATTAAAGATACCGGAGAAGGAATGACCGAAGAGGAGATAGAAAAGATGTTTGAGAGTTTTTCTCGCGGCAAGGCTGGAGCAAAACACTGGACTGCCGGAACAGGCCTTGGCCTCTATATCGCCAGGAAATTCACTGAAGTCCATGGCGGCCGAGTTTGGGCTGAGTCTCCAGGCGAAGGCAAGGGCTCAACCTTTTATATTGAACTGCCGGTGAAATAAACAAGTAAATATTTTCAAACAAAAAGGAGCGGCCGAAGGCCGCTCTTTAGTTAGTGTTGAATTGGTTGCCAAGCCGGTCTGCTTCCCGACTCGACAATATTCCTTAAATCGGTGCCGTCAATGTTAACCGCATAAAGCGGGGGATTACCCGAGAAAACAAGAGAGGTTCCATCTGGAGAGATATCTATGCCATTGTAGCCGGAAAATTTGGATATAAGTTTAGGTTCTTTTCTTTCTTCCAATAACCAGAGGCCAGAACTGCTGAGAGTAGGTTCTACTTCAACGATAGATGAAGTAAGTCTCCAGCAATCCTCTGGAAAAGAGAGAATTACCTTTGCACTCTCTTTGGTCCAATACACATCCATTAATTTTGGTAATATGCCCCCACACCATCTTGGCTCATAAGATATGTCGAGTATGGTTTGAGAGGATTTTGAACCGAGATCGAAAAGCTCATAAGTAAGCTTACCTAATCCTTGTCTGACGAGAACGCGAGCTAATCCTATTTTCTGACCATCTGGTGACCAACTCAGAAAGATAGGATTTGCTACTGCCCCGAGTGTATTTGACCAAATTAATTCTTTTTCGAGAGCGTCAATATTCATCATCCAAACAGCGGTACCTCTCATTCCTGTTTGGATATCAATGAAGTTATCATCGATATAAGCTATTTTTTTGCCATCCGGGCTCCAGATCAATGCATTGACTTCAAGTGAGACTCCCAGCTCTAATCTTTGATATGTCTGCTGAATTGGAAGAGTCTTTGAAGAACTGTTCTCAAGATCAAAGATTGCGAGACTCAGGTTGGAAAATTCACCCTCCCAATAGAGGAACTGCTTTCCATCTGGAGATAGTTCCATAAAAGGTTCCTGTTTTATCTGTGTTTCTTCGCCTGTTTTAATATTAATAAGAAACACTCCTTCTGAATCCATGCCACCGCGATTGTAGAGAATTCGTTTACCATCCGGTAGCCATTCAAATGTCATAACTGATCCAGTAAGGAGTTTTCTCTGCCCAGTGCCGTCACTATTTATAAGATACAAATTTGAATCCTGGCCAATATAAGCAATTCTTTCACCTGAAACTTTTGGCAGCAGGGCATTATCTGAGACATAGCTTTCACCTTCGATTGGAACACCATCCGGCGTTTTAGCTAAAACATCAGCATCAGAAAAAGAAATCTGGATAGATTGGGTATACCAATGCCATTTATCTTGAGGAGTTTCCTGGACTTGGAAATGCAAATGGGCACCACAGACATAGCCTGTACTATCAGCTCGGGCAATTTCTTGCCCTTGTTCAATTAATTCACCTTCCTTAACTGTTACTGAGTTGTACTGGAGATGAAGGTAAAGAGCAGACGTTCCATCGCCGTGATCAATAATTACATAATTAACATGACCGATGGAACTTTCATCACAGCCTCCTGTATTTGAATTATCCTTGACAGCGAAAACTGTACCTGCTCGACTGGCGACCATGGGGTCTCCATCCGTTAGAGTAAAATCAAAGGCATATATTCCATATCCTCTGAAATGCTGTTTACCATGAGAAAAAGAGCCGAAATTTCCTTGACGTACTGTATATTCCTTTCCCGCCGGATAAGGAAGTTTGTGAGGACTTTCTTGGGCAAAGCTTAGAGTTGAGCTGGTGAAAAAGAAATGAAGTACTATCACTACTGCTAGCGTTAATTCTCGGATCACCTTCCTTACCTCCTCTTTTAATCTTTTGTACAGAACATCTGATAGAATTCTTTATTTTTCTGTGAAATCAGAGTATCAGGTACTAAAAGAAGCCATTGGCAGAATCTTTCATCACCCTCCCAAGCTATCTCCCAGGCTTGATTCATTCTTCGAAACAGAAAAGCCACACCTTCAGTGCCTATATATTCCCGCGTGCTTTCGAAACGAGCTGCGGTTCCGATGACTGCCCATTCTTCTGTCATATTCAACTGTTCAATGCTCACAAATTGACCCTTCTCTTTAAGGGCGTTGCCCATTGAAATGAAATCCTCATTATTATAAATTGCTTCTTTAATTTCTTTTTCCACTTCAGGATCAATTTTCCCCGCAGGTACATTCCAGATAATTCCGGGTGGGGGAGTGATTTCTTCTTCAGCAGGCGTTACTTCAGGAGCATTAATTTCTTCAGAAATTTCTTCTTTTTCCGGCCAGGCGAAAAAGATGGCCAGGCCAACAACTATCAAAATAGTAACTATCGCTGGAATCCAGATTTTTGGTGAAATTTTCCTCATCATTTTCTTATTCTACCTCCTTTCAGGGTTTCGAACAATCCATATTCAGTTTTTGAAGAGCTGATTTATTTATAACTTGTTCGCCAGTATTTGTAAACGAAAGAAGCTTTCAAATAAAGAAAAATCTATTACAATAAGTCCAATGAAAAGAATTCTCAACAAAGAAACTCCAAAATACTTAGAGAAAAAAGTGAAAACCCGAACAATTAGAGATTTTTTCAAAAGCTAAAACCTTACCTTTTTCCATTGAAACTTCTGGTTATGAAGGGTAAATTGACTTTTATTTTTAAAAGAATTAAAATTAAGAACAACATGAGAAAAAGTAAAAAAGACAGAAGAAAACAGAGACTTAAAAAAAGATTGCCTAAAAATATCTTCAAAACAAAAAGATAATGTTTTTTTTGAGTTTCAAGAACTGCCTTAAGAAGGCGGTTTTTTGATATTCGCCCGAGGATTACTTGTCCTGCCGCCCCTGGTAGTAGGGGCGGGAGTTTATCGAAGGATTGTCTCGGGTTTTTTGTTGTGTTAAAGTAAACCCAGTAGAAGAATTTCGAATGAAAAATTTAGAAATTTCTTTACTGGGTGAATATAAATATGAGAAAACTTTACAAAAGTAAAGAGAATAAGATTCTCGCTGGAATTATTGGTGGCATCGGAGAGTATTTGAATGTGGACCCTGTTATTCTGAGGGTTGTTTGGATTGTAATAGTTGTCTTTACCGGCTTTGTACCAGGCATTATTGTCTATCTGGTTGCTGGTTTTGTTGTGTCCGATAAGCCAAAAGAAATAACGAGTAAATAAGATAAAAGACAGTTAGGTAGTTCAATAAAGGTCTTTTATTAAAGAAAACCTTAGATTTATAATAATGAGACTATCATTCATTATTTTTATATTAATTGCTGTTTTTTTTATAGCTGTTTATCCTTCAATGGCTTTGGCTTTATCTCAGGAAGAGCAAACAAAATTAGACGAATTACTCGATAAACTAATTGATATTTCTTTAGCCCTTTCTTTGCTTCAGAAACAAGTTGAAGAACTGATCAATTCTTCCCAACCCTTATACCATTTAAATTTGGGCGACTATTTAGAAGATTTCTTTAATGACCAGGGAATTATTTTAAATGAAAATGACTTTCTAGAATCTACAGAAGATCCTTATCTTGATTTCGCCAAAATATTAAATCTAGTTTCTTCTTCTTACCGAAGCAATGAAAAAATAACCCAAAGGAAAGCTGGGCAAATATCAGAACAGTTTTTTTTGATTAAAGATAAATTACTTCTTGATGGGCTTTATGGAAAAATTGACATGCACGAACATTATCGGTCTGGCGGCGATATAGGAGAGTTTTTGAGGGCGGCGGGAAGCCTGGGGATTTCCAAAATAATTTTTGTGCCAACGGGTATGGGACCGGATAATCAAGGCTATAAAATACACCAAAGCTTTTTAATTAGATATATTAAAAAATTATATCCTGAAAAGATTATTCCTTTTTGTACTATTGACGAAGCAGATCCTAAAGCTGCAGAAGTCTTTGAGGAATGTCTTAAAAGTGGGGGAGAGGGCTTAAAACTCCTTGGCGGTCATCCCAGTTTTTATGATGAACCTCTTAATTCAGAGAATATGTATAAGGTTTACCAAATAGCAGCCGAATATCAGGTCCCGATTTTGGTTCACGGAAGCATTATCAATGTTCCAGAGACAAAGAGTCAGCTTGAACAAGTTTATTCAGATTTCCCCGAAGTAACCTTTATCCATGCCCATTATTGCTCTGCAATTTTTAAAGGTATTAATCTCGATCAATGCGCTCGGCTTTTAGACAAATACCCTAATTTATATATTGATCTTTCAATGGGCGGGGGTATTAAAAGATATCACCGTTATTTGAGAGAAGACTTACCCAAAATAAAAGACTTTATCTTAACCTATCAAGATCGAATTTTGTTTGGTTCAGATATTATTTTAGATCAAGCCCGCTATAAAGATCAAGATTGGCTTTACCAAAGAATAAGCTGTGATCTTAATTTGCACCAACTGAAAGAATATACTTGTGATTTTGGCGAAAAAGATATTTTGCACCAAGGATTCAATCTGGAAGAGCAGGTGCTTAGAAAACTCTATTTTGAAAACCCCAAAAAAATCCTTAATTTTTAATTGCCAACCGAAAAGGAGCCGGAAAAAGATTATTTTATCTATACCCCGTAGGAAGACGCAAGGATTTTCGTGAATAACAATAAAGGTAAAGAATTCAAGATTAGTTTCCCAGAAAGAATAGCTGAAATATTTTCTACTGAAAATCCAATATTATCTTTTAAACCGTGAATTATATAATTATCTAATGGTTAAACATAATAACAACGGAAAATATTTAACTTCCTACGGGGTATATGAAAATTTCTCTAAAAAGAAATAAAATTCCGATCATAATTATTGGAATTTTAATCATTATTAGTTTAAATTTTTATCAGGGAGGAATTAAAAGTTTCTTCTATTCATTTTCATCACCCATTCAACAATTTTTTTGGCAAAAAGGAAAAGGAATATCTAATTTCTTTGAGACAATTATTCGAATAAACACAATCAAGAAGGAGATGGAGAGTCTTAAATTAGACAATCGAAGCCTACTTTCTGAGATTGCTTCTTTAAAAGAGATTGAAAAAGAGAATAAAATACTAAGAAAGGCCTTAGAGATTGGTCTCCAGGAAGAATATAGTCTTGTGTTTGCTGAAATCATTAGTAAGGATTTTAATGAAGATTATATTCTAATTGATGAAGGATCCACAGCCGGTATTGTTGAGGGGCAGCCTATAATTACCGAGTCTAAAATTGTTTTAGGAAGAATCAGTGAAGTTTATGAAGGTTTTGCAAGAGTGATGCTTATTTCTAATAAAAAAAGTTTCCTGGATGCTAAAATTCAAGACAAAGAAATCCGGGGAGTTGTAGGAGGTAAGGGGAACCTTAGCTTGTCTCTAAGCCACGTTCTCCGAGATCAAGAGATTCAAGAAGGAGATTTTGTTGTAACAACTTCTTTGGGGGAAATTTTCCCAAAGGGACTTCTGGTGGGAAAGGTTGGAGAAATAAAAAGGAGCGATATTGAACCTGTCCAAGAAGCTAGTCTTGCGCCTTTTTTTGACTTAACTCAACTAGAAAATGTTTTTATTATCTCAAAGTTCTAAAAGATAATGAAAAAATTTCTGTTTTTAATTCTAATTTTATATGTTATATCTTTAGCCCAGACAAGTTTTTTTGTCCCTTTTTCTATATCTGGGGAATTACCAAATCTTATTCTAATTTTTGTTATCTTTTTTGTTCTCTTGGAAGATCCGAAAGAAAATCTTGGTTTTTTCGTATCCCTTTTTGGGGGATTATTTATTGATATTTTTTCTAGCCATCTTTTAGGCACAACAACTATTTTGCTATTAATCACGGCCTTTCTTTTGAAAAAATTAAGTTATTCTTTAAAGAAAATGACTTTTTTTTGGTTTTCTCTTTTATCTCTGGCCGCCTTAATTTTTTATAAATTATTTTTGGATTTTATTCTTTATTTCATACAGGAACCCGCTTTAAAAATTGATTATTTTAGAATTAGCCCCGGAACGTTATTGTCAGTTGAGTTAATCTATAGTTTTGTCTTACTTTTAGTTGGTTTTCACCTCATTGATTTCTTTAAAAAATATGTCCGCTTTTTATCCAAAAAAACCTGATTCTTCTTCCCAGAGCTTTCTTAAGAACAAGAAAGTAAAAATATCTTCCAGCGAAGAAATTGAGCCTCAGGAAATTTTTTTAGACAGCTTAGCCAAAAAAAGAGAGGAGGAACTAGATATATCTGAGAAGAAATTTGAAATCCCTCTTTCAAGAAAAATTATTCTGGGGTGTTATTTTTCTTTCTTGCTGCTAATCTTGGTTTTTCTTGCCCAGACCTTTTATCTTCAAGTTGTAAAAAATGAGGATTTATCTCTTTTAGCTCAAGATAACAAGACAAGATTTTTTTTAATTAGGCCCAATAGAGGAGTAATTTATGATAAAGTTGGCTATCAACTTGTTTTCAATCAGCCAAGTTTTGATTTGGTCTGCGACAAAAGGGATTTTCCATGGAAGGAAGAAGAAAGGTCCAAGATTTTAACTAAGCTTTCGCAGATTATCAATAAAGACATAGAAGACTTAAGAAGCCAGATTGAAACCTCAGAATTGCTCCAAGTTTTAATTACCGAAAACTTAGACCAGGCAACCTTAATTTTGTTAGAAACAAATCCAATTTTTTCTGGGAAAGAGAAGAATTCTGTCTGCCGGGTAGAGATGAATACGATAAGAGATTATATCTCAGGGACCGATTTTGCTCATTTGATCGGCTATGTTGGAAGAGTGAGCAGTAAGGAAGAAATTGAGAACTTAACAGATTATTCAATTGCAGATTATATAGGGAAAACCGGCCTAGAAAAATCCTACGAAAAGGTCCTCCGAGGAAATCCTGGAAAGCGGGAAATTGAAAAAAATGTTCTGGGACAGACTCAATTAGAAAATCTAATTTCAGAACCAGAAGATGGAAAAAGTCTAGTTCTTTGGTTAGATTCTGATTTACAAAAAAAAATTACAGCAGAGCTTAATTCTATGCTTAAACAAAGCGGGGCGAAAGCAGGAGTGGGGGTAGCCATTGATCCGAAAACCGGAGGAATTCTGTCCTTAGTCAGTCTTCCGGGCTTTGATAATAATCTTTTCAGCAGGGGAATAGACATAGAAACCTGGCAAGATCTTTATAATAATCCCTATAAACCTTTTTTTAATCGGGTAATTAGCGGGGAATATCTTACAGGTTCGACCATCAAACCCTTAATTGCGGCGGCTGCCCTAGAAGAAAATTTAATTGACCCTCAAAAACAAATTTTAGCCCAAGGTTATATTCAGGTTCCTCATCAATACAACCCTGAGATTATCTACACCTATAAGGACTGGAAGGTTCACGGCTGGACAGATATGAGAAAGGCCATTGCTGATTCGGTTAATGTTTATTTCTATACTATCGGGGGTGGATACGAAAATCAGGCAGGACTGGGGCCCACAAGAATAAAAAAATATTTAGAGCTTTTTAGCTGGGGCCAGAAAACAGGGGTTGATCTTCCCGGAGAAAAAGAAGGTTTAATTCCTGATCCTGCCTGGAAGGAAAGAGTTATTAATGAGAACTGGTACGACGGGAATACCTATCATCTTTCGATTGGTCAGGGTTATCTTCGTATTACTCCCTTACAAGTTGTCACAGCTTTTGCGGCTATTGCTAACGGTGGAACCATTTATCGGCCTCAGGCTGTCCAGAGAATTGTTGTGGGTTCGGCAGATTCACCTCAAGCAGCTGAAGAAGTTAAGCCGGAGATTATTAGAAATAACTTTATTAGTTCTGAGAATCTTGAAATTGTCAGAGAGGGGATGCGGGAAGCAGTTACTTACGGATCTTCGGTGATTTTAAACGCTTTGCCAGTCAAAGTTGCAGCAAAAACCGGGACAGCTGAAACTGACAAAGAAGGTTATTATCATAACTGGGTAACAGTCTTTGCCCCGTATGAAGACCCTCAGATAGTCTTAACAATTATGGTTGAAAATGTTCAAGAGGGTATGGTGGTGGCCCTACCCGTTGCCAGAGAAATCTTAAAGTGGTATTTCACCCCCGCACCATAACGAGGATTTTCGCTAAACCATTAAGGGCTTGACGACGAGAGGATGCGTTTCATGAATTCGCATATCCTCGTTTGGTGTGGAGGTTCACCAGATAATAATTTTTAGTATTTTATTGACAAAAAACCATCCTAAAAGGAGGTTTTTTATTTTGACCACGTAGAAAAATTTTGACGGGGTTTTGACCCAAGAGGTAAAATCAGTTAAAATACAGAATAAGAACATGGGACATCTTGGAGATATCAAAAAAACTCGTTTAAGGAAGTTAGAAGCCATGAAAAAAGCTGGGATTTTAGCTTACCCAGAGAAAACCAAAAGAACTCATACAATAAGAGATAGCTTAGAAAGCTTTGCCACGATCTCCCGTTCAAAAAAAGAAATAGTTTTGGTGGGTCGTATTAGAAGCATTAGAAAGCATGGGGGATCTACTTTTTGCCATATTGAAGATGGTACAGGAAGAATCCAGGGTTTTTTCAGGAAAGACAGATTGGGCGAGAAGGGCTATCAGTTCTTTCTGGATAATTTCGATATCGGCGACTTCATTGAAGTGAGAGGAGTTTTATTTAAGACCAAAAAAGGAGAAAGAACCATCGAAACTAAAGATTTTAAAAATTTGGCAAAGACCCTTCTACCTTTACCTGAAAAATGGCATGGATTGCGAGATATTGAGGAAAGATATAGAAAAAGATATTTGGATTTAATCTTTAACAAAGAAGTTAGAACAAAGTTCGAACTCCGCTCAAGAATCATTCAGACAATCAGAGAGTTTTTAGAAAAAGAAGGATTTTTGGAGGTAGAAACTCCTATTTTACAGCCAATTTATGGAGGAGCTAAAGCCAAGCCCTTTAAAACCCGCCTTAACGCCTTAAATCTTGATTTATATCTGAGAATTTCTCCCGAACTTTATCTGAAAAGGTTGATAATTGGCGGCTTTGAAAAAATTTATGAGATTGGCAAGTGTTTTAGGAATGAAGGAATGGATAAATCTCACAATCCAGACTTTACCATGTTAGAATTTTATTCAGCTTACGCTGATTACAAAGATTTAATGAAGTTAACAGAAAGAATGTTCGAGTTTTTACTTAAAAAGACGTTTGGAAGTTTAAAAATTAAATATGGGACCAAGGTGATAAATTTTAAAAACCCTTGGCCAAGAGTTGAATTTTCTCAAATACTAAGAAGATATACAAAAATTAATATAGAAGAAATTCATCCAGAAGCCCTTAAAAAAGAAGCAAAAAATTTTGGCATTGAGATTGAAGAAGGGGAACAAAAAGCAGAAATTGCAGATAAAATTTACAAAAAATTCTGCCTGCCAAAAATCTGGCAGCCAACTTTTATCATTCATCATCCCCTGGGAACTTTTCCTCTAGCTAAACAATTACCGAATAATCCTTCAAAACTGGCTAATTTCCAATTGGTGGCTGCCAACTGGGAATTAATCAATGCTTTTTCAGAACTTAATGATCCGATAGAACAGAAAAAAAGATTTGAAGAACAAGAGAAATTTTACAGGAAAGGGCTCGAGGAAGCTCAGAGGCAGGATCCAGACTTTTTAGAGGCTTTAGAATATGGCATGCCGCCTACTGCCGGTTTTGGAATGGGCATTGACAGGCTGGTAGCTCTACTTACAAATTCTTATTCTCTTCGGGAAGTTATTTTATTTCCGACAATGAAACCTAAGCAATAAATTGCTCAATTGTTATATTGTCAAATTGTTATATTGTTCATTAAATCAATTCAGTTCAGCAATGTAGCAATGTAATTCATGCTAGACATAAAGTTCATTCGAAAAAGTCCACAAATTGTCAAAGAAGGCTGTCGCAAAAAACATGTCAAAGTTGATATTGATAAGCTTTTGGCAATTGATAAATATATAAGAAGATATCGCCAAGAATATGAAGGCTGGAAATCACAAATAAATAAACTAAGCAGATCTAAACCAGATGGCAAAGAAATAAAAGAAGCAAAAAATTTAAAATCTAAAATTAAGGGTCACGAAACCAAAATAAAAGGCTTAGAAAAAGAATTTCAGAACTTAATGCTTCAGATTCCAAATTTACCACTCGAGGATATTCCTGTTGGAAAAGATGAAAAAGACAATGTAGTCGTGAAAGAAGTGGGGGAGAAGACGAAATTTAATTTCAATCCCAAAGACCATTTAGAAATCTCTGAAAAATTAGATTTAATTGACATAAAAAGGGCAGCTAAGGTTTCCGGGACCAGATTTGGTTTCCTGAAAAAAGAGGCAGCTCTACTTGAATTTGCTTTAATAAATCTTGCTTTTGATACTTTAATTAAAGAGGGCTTTATACCAATTGTTCCGCCAGTCATGTTAAGGCCGGAAATGGCTCAGGGTATGGGTTATTTAGAGCAAACCGACGATGAAGAAGCTTATTTTCTACCAAAAGACAAATTATATTTAACCGGAACTTCAGAACAATCAATTGGAGCAATGTATGCAGATGAAACTTTTCAAGAAAAAGATTTACCGAAAAGATACGTTGGTTTTTCTACTTGTTTTCGAAGAGAAGCCGGGGCTTATGGAAAAGACACTAAGGGAATTATGCGGGTTCATCAATTTGATAAAGTTGAGATGTTGAGCTTTTGTCATCCGGAGAAATCTCGTAAAGAGCATCAATTTTTATTATCTTTAGAAGAAAAATTGATGAAATCTTTAAAAATTCCTTATAGGGTCTTACAAATGTGCACAGGAGAATTGGGGATGCCGGCTGCTGCAAAATACGACATTGAAGCCTGGATGCCATCTGAAGGTCGCTATAGAGAAACTCATTCTACTTCAAACTGCACCGATTTTCAGGCGAGACGTTTAAACATTCGCTATCGAAATTCCAGAACCAAAAAATTAGAATTTATTCATACCTTAAACGGTACTGCCTTTGCTATCCCGCGTACCCTGATTACCATCATTGAAAACTATCAGCAAAAAGACGGAAGCATCAATATCCCTAAGGCTCTCCAGAAATATTTGAAGTTCAATAAGATTGGGAGATGACAGAAAAAAAACTCTTAATCAATGATTTGGAAGCTAATTATAAAATATCTGGCGAAGGCCAGTTAGTTTTAATTTTACACGGCTGGGGAGGATCTTCTGTGTCCTGGCTTTTAGTTCAAAAAATATTAACTGAAAAAGGATTTAAAGTGATTATTCCCGATTTCCCGGGTTTTGGTAAAAGCACAACTCCTCAAAAACCCTGGACAGTAGATGATTATGTTCGGTGGTTTAAAGATTTTATTGAAGAGATGAAAATTAGAGAACCTTTTTTCTTGTTGGGCCATTCTTTTGGAGGAAGAGTAGCAATAAAATTTGCTGTGGATTACCAAGAAAAAATAAAGTCTTTGATTTTATGTTCTTCAGCCGGTATCAAACCAGATAAAAATTTTAAAATTAAAATGTTCTATTTTTTCGGTCGAGTAGGGGATTATTTATTTTCTAAAGGGCCTTTTCTGAAATTTAAAGACAGAGCCAGAGATGCTTTTTATCAAATCATTCGCCAAAAAGATTATCTTAAAGTTAAGGGAACTATGAGAGAAACCATTAAAAAAATTCTAGCTGAAGACCTTTTTGGCTATCTTGCTCAAATTAAAACTAAAACCTTAATTCTTTGGGGCAAAACAGACAAAATAGTGCCTGTAAAATATGCTTATATTATGAAAGAAAAAATTTCTAATTCGAAGTTGATCATTTTACCTAAGATTGGCCACAGTCCTCATTTAGAAACCCCGGAAAAATTTACTAAGGAAATTTTACAGTTTATTAAATTCTAATCAGACATGTCATTCAATATTTTTCATATTTTAGCGATCTTTTGGCTGATTCGTACTGTCAAAATTATTCTCTTTTATCTTTATCTTTGGCAGCTGAAAGAATATCACATTGGCAGATTTTTCGATCACTTCCGAACCGAGAAAGGAAAGAAGACTCTTTTTCATAAATTGAATTTTTCGAAAATTCTCCTTCTTTTCTATTTTCTTTCTTTTCCTTATTTCCTGATTTATCTAACCAATTTTCCTTCGTTGAATCTTATTCCTTTTATTTCCCCTAAAATTATTTTTTTAGTTTTATATTATCTTTTCCCCTTTTTACTTCTAGTTCTTTATCTTTTCGAAGGACTAAGAACTTTTTTAGATTTTGCTAAAAAGAGAATAAAAATTCCCGTTATAACGAAAAAGATGATTTTTCTGATATTTTCTGTAATAATTTTCGAAGTCGGTGTAATTTTCTCTCTTCTTTATTTCGAGAAAGATTTAAATTTTTTCGTTTTCTGGTTATTAATTTTTGACCTATCTTTACCTTTAATTATTACAGTAATTGTCTTAATTTTTCAGCCCTTTGCAGTCCTTTCAAAATGTCTAATTATCAGAAAGGCAAAAAGAAAAAGAGAGATCTTTAAAAATCTTCTGGTGATCGGTATTACTGGTAGCTATGGCAAAACTTCGACTAAAGAATTTTTATATACAATTTTGTCTCGAAAATTCAATGTTTTAAAAACAAAAGAGCACCAAAATTCAGAAATTGGAATTTCCCAATGTATTTTAAAAGATTTGAAGCCCGAGCACGAGATTTTTATTGTTGAGATGGGAGCCTATGGCCGGGGAGGAATTAAATTACTTTGTGATATTGTCAAACCAAAAATTGGAATTTTAACCGGAATAAATGAACAGCACCTTGCCCTTTTCGGTTCTCAAAAAAATATAATTAGAGCAAAATATGAATTAATTGAGGCTTTGCCCGACAATGGTTTAGCAATTTTTAATGGAGACAATAAATACTGCTTAGACCTTTATAATAAGACGGAGAAACCAAAGAAAATTTCCAGTTCTCGGCCAAAACCATCTAATTTTATCCCCGGTATCTGGGCAGAAAATGTTATTGTTCAAAGAAATTATGTCTTTTTTAAAGCTTGTACCCCAGAGGAATGTATCAACCTTAAGGTATATTTATCTGGAGACCATTTTATATCTAATTTATTAGCTACAATTTATGTAGCTCAAGAGTTGGGGATGAAGACTGAAAAAATTGTCGAAGGTTGTTTTAAAATTGAACCAGCCAAGAATACAATGAATCTTTTTAAGGGAATAAACGGCCTAATAATAATTGATGATTCTTATTCGGCTAATCCAGAAGGAGTGATTGCTGCTTTAGATTACCTAAAGGTTTATGGAGGCAGAAAAATGATTATCATGCCCTGTTTGATTGAATTAGGCAGAACGGCAAAGGAGATGCATAAGAAAATCGGGGAGAAAATTGGAGAAACTTGCGATGCGGTCATTGTGACAACCAAAGATTATTTTCGGGAAATTGGAGAAGGATTCCTGGAAAAAGGGAAAAAAGAAGAAAATGTTTTGTTTAGCGAAGACCCAAAAGAGATTTTCGAAATAATAAAAAAATTTTGGGGTCCCGGCGATATTGTTCTTTTAGAAGGCAGAGTACCGAAAAAATTAATTGACTTTTTAGTCAATAGTAAATAATATGATTGGTAATTTTCGACCAATTTCTATATCGCTTTCGCCAAACACCGAAAAAGATGATATTGACTTAGCTTTAAAATTAATCTTCCAACCTTGGCGGTGGAAAGAAGGAAAAGACATTGGAATATTAGAGAAAGAGTTTAAAAAACATTTTGGAACAAAACATGCTGTCTCTTTTAATAGTGGCCGCTCGGCTTTTTTAGCAATTTTAAAGTCACTTGGTTTACAGGAAAATACCGAGGTTTTACTTCAGGCTTTTACTTGTAATGCAGCCGTAAGTCCTATTTTGTGGGCTAATTTAAAGCCAGCTTATGTTGATTGCAAGAAAGAAACTTTCAATATTGACACAGAAAATTTACAAAAAAAAGTTACTCAGGCAAGTAAAATTTTAGTAATTCAGCATACTTTTGGTTTGGCAGCCGAAATGGAAAAGATTTTAGAAATTTGCCAAAGGAATAATCTAATTTTAATTGAAGATTGTGCTCATTCTTTAGGAACTAGTTATCGGGGGAAAAAAGTAGGCACCTTTGGCAAGGCTGCTTTTTTTAGTTTTTCTCGAGATAAAATTATATCCTCAGTCTACGGCGGAATGGTGATAACTGATGATGATATTCTGGCTAAAAAACTTAAAGAATTTCAAGAAAAAGTAAGTTATCCCTCAAATTTTTGGATCTTTCAGCAGTTACTTCATCCAGTTCTGATGAGTTTTTTAATTTTGCCTACCTATTCTTTTTTAAGGCTTGGCAAAACATTATTGAGCGTTTTTCAGTGGCTCCAGATTTTGTCAAAAGCTGTTCATTGGACAGAAAAAAAAGGAAAAAAACCAGGTTATTTTCCAAAAAAAATGCCAAATGTTCTCTCTTTTCTTGCCTTAAATCAACTAAGAAAACTTGAGAGATTTAATAACCATAGACGCAAAATAGCTAATTTTTATTACAATAATTTAAGAAATACTTCTTTCGAGTTGTTAGAAAAAAGTGAGGGCCAAGTTTTTTTAAGATTTACAATAAAACACTCAAAAGCTCATCAAATTATTAAAAAAGCTTGGCAGGAAAACATTTTAATAGGGGACTGGTACACAACTCCTATTGCCCCTCATGATACCAATCTGGAGAAAATGAAATATATTTCTGGAAGTTGTCCAAGAGCTGAAAAATTAGCCAAAGAAACTCTAAATTTACCAACCCATATTAATATTTCGCAAGAGGAGGCTAAAAAGATTGTAGATTTTCTGATTCGAGTCACTCATCTTTATTTTTAATTCTTAACACATTTATGACGGCCGTCATAAATGTGTTATATGTCTATGGGTTATGGGCTTTAAAATTAGAGAAATAAATAATAAAAAAGTCTGGGAAGAATTTTTATCGAGGACTAATGAAAAGACCTTTCTACAATCTTGGAACTGGGGGGAATTTCAGAAAGTAACGGGAAATAAGATTTGGAGATTGGGGGTTTATACAGAAGATAATTTATTGGGCTTAACTTTGGTTATTAAGATTACAGCTAGGAGGGGAGTTTTTTTGTTTTGTCCGCACGGGCCAGTTATCAAAGAACAAAAAACAGAGAACAGAAAACAAATTTTAAGAGAGTTTATCAATGTATTGAAAGAAATTGCCGGGGAAGAAGGGGCGAGCTTTATCAGAATTGCTCCGATTTGGGAAAGAAACCGAGAAAACATTAAAATCTTCAAAACTCTGGGATTCAGGGAAGCCCCTATTCATATGCATCCTGAGTTAACCTGGATGTTAGATATTACGCCGGACGAAGAGCAACTTTTAATGCAAATGCGCAAAACCACTCGTTATTTAATTCGCCAGGCCCAGAAGAACCCAGATGTTATAATTAGCAACAGTCAGAAGTTAGACAATGTTGAAAAATTTAATGAACTTTATCAAATAACAGTTGATCGACACAATTTTATTCCTTTTTCGTTAGACTACCTCAAAAATGAAGTCTCAGCATTTTTATCAGATAATCAGGTAGTAATATTTTTAGGTAGATATAAAGAAGAAATATTAGGTTCTGCTATTGTAATCTATTGGCAGGGAACTGCTTTCTATCATCAAGGAGCTTCATCTTTAAAATATCCGAAAATTCCCGTATCTTACCTTTTACAATGGGAAGCCATTAAAGAAGCCAAAAAAAGAGGTTGCAAAATTTATAACTTCTGGGGGATTGCTTCAACTGATTCTTCAAGGCATCCCTGGGCGGGTCTTACTTTATTTAAGAAAGGCTTTGGCGGATATGAAAAAGAATATGTTAAAACTCAGGATTTACCACTATCGAAAAAATATTGGCTAAATTATTTTGTCGAGAAATTAAGAAAAACCAGAAGGGGATTATAAATGTTAAAAGTGGAAGTTTAAACATTTATAAATTAAAGGTTGGAAAAGAATAAGCGACAAAAGAGGTTCTAATTTCAATGATTACCAGGAGATTTAGAAAACCTTACCGGATTAGAAAGAAAAAATCGATTTTACGCAATCGATTTTTTTGGCTAGGCATTATAATCATTATTATTGCCGGAGCTATTTTTTATTTTTTATTTTTTTCAAAGACTTTCCAGATTAAACAAACTATTGTTACCGGCGAAGAAAAGGTCTCAGAAGAAAGTCTTAAATTATTAATAGAAAAAAGGTTAGAAAATAGAATATTGTTTTTTAAGACAAGAAGCCTTTTCTTGGTTAACTTAAATGGAATAAAAGATGATATTTTAGATAACTTTCCCCAGATAGCAGAAGTTAAAGTCAGTCAAAGTTTCCCTGATACTATTAATATTATTGTAGTAGAAAGATTGGATTTGGCAATTTGGTGCCAAACAGAACATTGTTTTTTACTTGATAGAAAAGGAATAATTTTTGACTTAGTTAGAAATGACATTTCTACTGAATCTGAGAAGGTTCCGGGCGAAATTGTTTTGACAAAGATTATAGACAGAAGAGATATAAGTTCTTTTAATTTGGGAGATCAAATCATTGAAGAAGATGTTTTAGTATCGATTCTCGACATTAAAAAACACATAAAAGGAAATCTTGAAATAGAAATAGAAGAGTTTGTTATTCTTAATCCAGGAAGGTTGAACGTTAAAACCGCCGAAGGCTGGGAGATTTATTTTGATCTTCAAAAGGATATCTCCTGGCAGCTGACAAAATTAAATTTGGTTTTAAAAGAAGAAATCCCCCCGGAAGAAAGAGGGAATTTAGATTATATCGAGCTAAGGTTCACCAGGGTCTACTATAAATATAAAGCAGGAGATTAATCAATATAATATACGAAAATTGAGTAGCCGATTTTTTTTATAAGTTTGTATTTATCAAGCCAGAGATAATATCCTACAGGTTGGTCAAAGCCATAAGCTGGTTGGCCTTTTCCTCCCTGCAAAAGAGTAACAGATACCGCCAGATAGCTTCCCTTGGGAAGCTTTTTTGGATTCCACCTCCCCTGCCAGGGCCTAAATCTTTTGCCCAAATAATACGTTGTATCTCCTCCACCGAAATAATCAACGTAAATTTCATTAATTCCTTCTTTTTCTATCCACGTTTTTAATCTCTTTAAATCCTGGCCCCAGTCTAGATTGGAATCAACAGCATAAGTATGGCCATTATTTGGCCCGCCGACTGTTTCATTGAAATAAGAAAGAAAATGAGGATAAGTTTTTATAACCGAAACAGCCTGCCAGAGAATTAAAATAATTAAAATTGAGTATTTAATAAGTTTGAACAGGCGATTTCTTTCTGTTTTTAATAAAACAATGATCCCGCCGCCGACCAGAATATAAACAAAAGGAAAGGTGGGAAGCAGGTGTCGGACGCCAATGTTTAAGTTGCTGCTTAAACTTGTTCCCCAATATATCAGAAGCCAAACCAAGAAAACAAATTCAGTGAAGTGATCTTTTATCCAATTTCTAAGACGGGAAAGAGTTTGCCTCCAGGACATTCGGCTGAGCCCTTCGGCAGTGAGCTCAGGACGAACCTGCTCAGTCGAAGCCAAAAGCCTCTTTATTGAGTAAGCGACGAAAAGCAAAGTTATCAAAGTTAAAATATGAAAAGCCAAGGGTTCCTTAATAATATAAACAATAGGGAAGTATTGAATCCAGCCTGCAGCTGAAATTTCTCCTAAAAAGTAAGTAGTATTACCGCCGGCCGCCCTTCCTGTAGCCATAAAAACACCTAAAAAATAATGACTCCAAGGCTTTAGAATCGGACGTTCTGCCATCCAACCGACAATTTCTGCGGGAGTCCCCAGTTTCAAGGGAAGATTAGGCAAAATATTATTAAGGGGATGGTCTTTTAAAAACTCTTGAGCATAATCTTCTATCTTTTCTGTGGGTAAGTTTAAAACATGATATTGGTATACAGGCCAGATTAAAAGAAAAGCAATGATAAAAACCAGAATAATCTTTACACCATAAGAGAAAAATTGTTTAATTTTTTCTTTCTCAACTTTAAATATTATCCAAAGAAAGAAGATAATGATAAAAAGAGGAAAGAGAAGGATTAAAGAGAATTTTAAAAGTTGAGCTATTGCAAAAGCAATACCAGCTAAAATAATATTCTTATAAGTAGGGGTTTTTAAGAATTTTAGAAAGTAGTAAATACCCAGAACTGCTCCGGCCGCCGCGGCGACATCTGTGGTGACCAATCTGCCGTGAGCGAGAAAATTAGGTGAGAAAACAAACAGAAACAAGGACAGAAGCGCAGCCTTGTTTCCAAAAAGTTTTCTTGTCCAGAGGAAGATAAACCATCCTAAAAATATCAATAATAAAATCATGGGCAGCCTCGACCAGAATAAGATTTGGTCAGGATCGTTGCCTGAACGGTATAAAAATTGATAGGCAAAATCGAATTGATGCCACCAGACAGGTTTCTCGTCTTGAATCCAAGATGAATCATCTTTTGGGAAATTAAGATTTAGAAACAGAAGCGGGATAGCAGCAAGGTCTTTGATTAATGGGGGATGCTCCGGATTAAGCCTCATATCCTTTTGAGTTAGATAGGAATAGCCAGCTGAGACATGGGCAGTTTCGTCAAAAGTAAAAGAATCCTCGAGTATACTGAAAATAGCCATCAAGAACATAGATAGAAGCAATATTCCAGCGATAATATAGGTCAAGTCATTTGGAGACCTCAATTTTGACATAGAATTTAGAAAATTAAAATAAAGATTAAAGCAAAAATTAAGTCCAAGACTTTAGAAAAGATAATAATAAGAAGAATTCCTCCTAAAATTATTAATAGTATTCTTAGTTTATTACCCATTTCTGTTTTCATTTTCATTCTATTCTGTAAAGATAAAAGCTGTTTGTTTCTATAACTTTTCCTTGGGGAAATTTCTTCCGAAGCTCATCAAATAGTTTTCCGTCATATAATGGTACAATTATAGTTTCTTTTTGATCCGTTTCAATTTTATTTAAATCCTCAGCTTTTACATAGATTGAACGTGGCTGATTGAATTTAGCAGCTTCAATGAATATAACGGTTTGAGCCGGGATCGAAATTCCATAGAGAGGTACTCCGGGTTCGTTTACTATTACATACTTTTTAATTTTAGAAGGTAGAGAATTAAGGTAGTTTCCGATTGTTACATAATTCTTAGAAAAAGCCTTTTCTACTTCTGAGTTTTTGGCCCAGTTATAAAAATATTTATTAAATTCAGAATAGCCAGTAAAAACAATGAACAGTAAACAAAGAACAAAAAGCAACTTCGGCTTTTTGATTATATTTTTTAACCATCCATAGATTACTAAACCTCCGATTGCGGCAAAAATATAGACTACCGGTATTACTCCAATTACTCTTAGAGCATGAGGAACCCCTTCATAGGTTAAAACGCCAGGCAAAAGCATAGCAAAGAACCAAATGAACAGTAAACAATAAACAGTAAACAGCGGGTAATTTTTAGTTTTGATTGATTGAATTAAGTGTCTGATTGATAAAACAATACCAATTAGAAATAAGATTCCTATTGGCCAGAAGAGCATGGGGGATCCTGCAAAATTATGACGCCAATTTGGATCACCGTAAAAATTGAACATTCCCAAATGCTTAACAAGGCTTTCTCCAAAAGCCATAACTGGACTTTGTTGAGAAAAAATAGAAACTCCAGTGGCCCGACCAATAAAATCTCCAGGATTCTGTAAAAAATAAATCCCAATCGGCAGAGCTATTAAAATAATTACGACTAAAAAAACATTAACCTTCCACCAGCCGTCTCGTAAATATATTTTTTTCCAGAGAATCCTGCCCCAGCCAATTTCAGACCTTTCTTTTTTTAAATATTCTATAAATTTTAATATTAGAATTATAATTATGATAATGACAGCCATTCGAAAAGAAATATAAGTATAGAAACCTATTCCCCAGAAAATACCAGAAAAAATAAAGTTTGAAAGCTTCTTGGTCCGGAAGGCCTTCATTAGAAAATATAAGCCAAAAACCAAGACGAAGGGAACTAAAATTCCCCGGAAGCCAATTCTGGAAAAATTAGTGTGCCAGAAAGAAATAGCCAGGAAAAAAGAAGCTAAAAGGGCAATAGCCGAATGATTAAATGGTTTTATGGCTAAATGACTAAATAGTTCCTTGGTTAGTAAATATAGACCAAGGACAGTGAGTATCCCAATGATTGCAGTAACGATTTTTAATGACCAGACAGAAGCTCCAAAGACAGCAAAAGATAAGGCAACTAAATTAATAAAAAGGCCTTCGCGGCCGTTATTGTCCGGATAAAAAACTTTAAGATTGCCGGTTCTCAAAACTTCTAAAGCATTATTTCCATTGATAGCCTCATCGGGATAGAGCCCTGGTGGAATAGAATCTAACTGCCAGAGTCTAAAAAAAGAGGCGATAACCAGAATAAGCAACAAAAATAATAATCCTTTATTCTTCATTAAAGTATTCTAACAAATATGGATTAAAAAATATAGTGAATTTGTTTTCTTGACAAATTATTATGGACGTTTATATAATAAACTATCTGGCAGCGGAAAGACTCGGGAATGGAAAGTACAACGGAAAAAACAGTTCCTTTTTTCTGAAAGGCTTCGCCATGATTCTTGGGTGGAGTTTTTTGTTATTAATCATCGATGCGGGAGGTTGACGGTTAATTTTTATTCGTGTAAAATAAAATGAGTATTCTTGACTTTTACTCCTAAATAAACAACATAATCGCTTAAAATAAAAAGTTTAAAGTTTGGCAATTAACCCGTTCGATAGGCTCAGGGCTAATCTTGAGTGTAATCGAAGGATTGAAAAATGGAAGGGAACACCGAAGAAAAAAATAAAAGAGAAGACAATAAAAAAGAAAAAAAATTAAGCGTTGATGAACCGAAAGAAAAATTGAAAGAATTTCAAAGACTAGCCGGTGAGTATTTGGCTGGTTGGAAGCGTTCGAGAGCCGACCTATTGAATTACAAAAAAGAGGAAATGAACAGGATTTCAGAGGCTCTAAAATATGCCAATAAGGAGTTAATCTTAAAAATATTATCAGTCTTAGACACTTTTGATTTAGCAGAAAAGAGACTACCGGCAAATTTAAATAATAACGAACATATCAAGGGAATTTTTCAAATAAGAAATCAACTGCAAGATCTTCTAAAAAATCAAAAAGTAGAAGAGATAAAGGTACTGGGGGAAAAATTTGATCCAAATTTCCAGGAAGTCATAGAAGAAGTAGCAGTAAAACCCTTCTCCTCTGAAGCTTCGGAGGGCAGGGATAAAGAATCAGGTCTTGTCATTGAGGAAGTTCAGAAAGGATATTTATTACACGGCAAAATTTTGAGGCCAGCTAAAGTGAAAGTTTCAAAATAAACAAAGTATATAAAATTTTAAAGATAAAATAAATTATATGGCAAAAATATTAGGCATTGATTTAGGAACCACTTTTTCAGCTATGGCCGTGATAGAAAGTGGAGAACCTAAAATTGTTGAAAATAAAGAAGGAGCCAGGACAACTCCTTCAGTTGTAGCTATTACTAAAACCGGCGAGAGATTAGTAGGAGTGGTAGCTAAAAGACAGCAGATTACTAATCCCCAAAACACAATTTTTTCAATAAAAAGGTTGATGGGACGACGATTTTCAGATTTAGTGATTCAGCAGGACAAAAAGCTCTTGCCTTATGAAATAAGAGAAAGAGAAGACGGGGGAGTTGAGGTAAGGATAGGAGATAAATGGTACACTCCTCCTGAAGTCTCAGCTATGATTTTGCAGAAGTTAAAGCACGATGCTGAGGAAAAATTAGGAGAGAAAATTATCGATGCTATCATTACCTGCCCTGCTTATTTCGATGATTCGCAGAGAAAAGCAACAAAAGTGGCGGGAGAAATCGCAGGATTCAACGTTAAAAGAGTGATCAACGAACCCACCGCCGCCGCTTTGGCTTATGGGTTAACAAGAAAGAAAGAAGAACAAATTGTTGTCTATGACTTTGGGGGAGGAACTTTTGATATTTCAATTTTAGACGTTGGGACAGATACGGTGGAAGTTAAGGCAACCGGCGGCGATACGCACCTGGGTGGAGATGACTTTGACCAAAAAATAATGGACTGGGTGGTAACCGAATTTAAAAAAGACCAAGGGATTGATTTATCGAAAGACTCTTTGGCTCTACAACGGATTAAAGAGGCTGCCGAGAAAGCTAAGATTGAATTATCAACAACCCTGGAAACAGAGGTCAACATTCCGTTTGTCACTTCAGACGCCTCAGGTCCTAAACATCTTTATTATAAACTAACAAGGGCTCAACTTGAGAATTTGGTCAAAGATTATATTGAACAATCCATTGATCTTGTCAAAAAAACCCTAAAAGAGTCAAAACTTGACGTTAAAGATATTGATGAAATAGTTTTAGTGGGTGGTCAAACCAGAATGCCAAAAATTCAGCAAGAGCTTAAAGATTTTTTCGGCAAAGAAGCCCATAAAGGAATTAATCCCGACGAAGTGGTAGCAATTGGAGCTGCAGCCGAAGGAGGAATTTTGGGGGGAGAAATTAAAGAAGTATTGCTTCTGGATGTTACCCCTCTTTCTTTAGGTATTGAAACCATGGGACAAATCAGTACAGTTTTAATCCAAAAAAATACAACCATTCCCACTTCTAAAACTCAAATTTTTTCTACCGCCTCCGATAGTCAAACCACAGTCGAAGTCCGTGTTTTACAAGGAGAAAGGTCAATGGCTACTGACAACAAAACCTTGGGAAGATTTATTTTAGATGGTATTCCTTCTGCTCCTCGGGGAATTCCCCAAATTGAAGTTACCTTTGATATTGATGCAGACGGTCTATTAAATGTTTCAGCTAAGGATAAAGCCAGCGGCAAAACGCAGTCAGTAAGAATTGAGGGTTCTTCCGGTCTTTCAAAAGAAGAGATAGAAAAAATGAAAAAAGAGGCAGAAGCACATACAGCCGAAGATCAGAAGAAACGAGAATTAGTAGAAGTGAGAAATTCAGCCGATAATTTAATCTACACCACAGAAAAAACCTTGAAAGAATCAGGTTCTAAGATGAATCAAGATTTAAAAAAAGAGATTGAAGGAAAAATAGAAAATTTGAAAAAAATAAAAGAGGGTGATACTATAGAGGAAACAAAAAGCAAGATCGCAGAATTATCTCAGGCTATTCAAAAGGCAGGAGCTGAATTATACCGTCAGACCAAGGAAGAGAAGTCAGCCCCAAAAGACGATGGCTCCGACTCGGAGACGGGGCAAGAGCCTCGCCAAGGGCGGGATGAGAAAAAGCCAGAAGCTGAGGAGGGGGAGTATAAAGAGAAGTAGCGCTCAGCAACGAAGTCTCAAAGTACCGACCCTCAAAATCCCAGGACATTCGGCTGAGCTCAGTCGAAGCCCGAGATTTTGGGGTCTGCGTTCTCGGCTTCTCGTCCGCCTTCGGCGGAACCATGCCGATGAGCCTGCGAAAGCTACTTTAAAACTTGTTGCCTCGCTTAGAGATTATTCGTATATGCGTAATAATTCGTAATTCGTAGGGATATGAAAGACTACTATCAAATTTTAGGTGTTTCTCGGGGCGCTTCTCAAGACGAGATTAAAAAGGCTTATCGAAAGTTGGCCCATAAACACCATCCCGACAAAGGCGGGGATGAAAGAAAGTTTAAAGAAATAAACGAAGCTTATCAGATTCTTTCTGATAAAGAAAAGAGGAATCAGTATGATAGATTTGACCGAGTCTTTGAAGGGGCTGGAGTAGGTCCAGATTTTGATTTTGGAAATGTTTGGGGCAGATCTGGAGAGGGAGTCGAGTTTGATTTAGGAGAAATGTTTGAAGAATTTTTTGGATTTACAAAGACGCGAGGAGATTTAAGAAAAGGCAGAGATATTGAGATGAATCTTGAAATTCCTTTAGAATATACTCTTTTGGGACAAGAGAAAAAAATTTCTTTATATAAAATGCTTTCCTGTTCAAGGTGTCAAGGATCAGGAGCTGAACCTGGTACGCCTGTTAAGGAGTGTTTCTCCTGTCGGGGAGCGGGTGAAGTTCAACAGATAAGAAGAACTTTTTTTGGCTCTTTCACTAAACATATTATTTGTCCTGAGTGCAATGGTGAAGGGCAAAAACCGGAAAGGCCCTGCAATGTCTGTAAAGGAGAGGGAAGAATTAAAGGAAATGATAATATTAAAGTATTTATTCCGGCTGGCGTAGATTCAAATCAGGTAATTAAAATTAACGGTAAAGGAGAAGCTGGAAGAAGAGGAGCAAAATCCGGAAATTTATATGTCAGAATTTTGATTAAACCACATTCAATCTTTCAAAGGAAAGGAGATAACCTATATCTGAAAATCCCTGTTTCTTTTTCTCAGGCCGCTCTAGGAGATGAAATTGAAATTTCTACTTTAGAAGGAAGAAAAATTTTATTAAAAATCCCACGAGGCACAGAGTCAGGAAACATTTTAAGAATTTCTCAAAAAGGAATTCCTCGTTTTTCTGGCCATGGGAGAGGTGATCTTTATATTGAGCTTAGCATTAGAACCCCAAGAAAATTAACAAGAAAGCAAAAGGAATTATTAGAAAAATTGAAAGAAGAAGGAATATAACTATTGTTTCTCAACGGAAGTGCTAAATCCTAATTTTTAAATCCTGATGCCACAAATCCTTCGGATTAGGGTACGAGGCAGACACATCCCAATGACTAAAATTTTAAGAGCCCCGCTAACTCAACTGGTAGAGTATCTGCCTTTTAAGCAGGAAGTTGGAGGTTCGAGTCCTCCGCGGGGCACATAAAAAACAGCACTTTCACAAAAAGACAATAGTACCTTTACGAGAAAGGAGGTAAGACAAGGATGAGACTACAAGATGCTGTACTTTTTCCTAAAGATCCCGTAATTTGGCCTGATGGTTTTCTTCCCATTCAAGGATGGGACCAAAGAATACAGATAAGGCTGCCGGTCGCTATTGGCAGTTTTGATGAAATACGGGTCGCACAAGCCATGTCTCAGAAAACTATCGAAATGATGACGAACTCGGGAAGTCAGCTTCTCTTTAAAAAAATCAAAATAGAAATTCGGGAAAGGACGTATTGGCTTGCTTTACAAATTGAACCACAAGGATTTATTATTTTTGACCCGCCATTAGAATCGAGATCTAAAAAGCAGAAATCCAATGCCGTTTATTACGCTGCTAGCGAGAAGTGGGGATTATTGGTTCAATATATCCCTCCTGACTCTAGGACATCTTCTCATGACCATTCAAAGTCAAGATGGATCGAAACAAATCATCCTCTTATCGGCGGGGCAAAATTGTGTACCTCCGAGAATCGACAGCAACAATTGACGTACCATTTAACAATGGCTAATCCGATCAGCCCGGTGATAACACCAAGAGTTATTCATCAGATATCGACAGATGACCAACCCCTTTTGAATATCATAGAAATCACAGGAGATCCAGACTGGTTCAAAAAATGGAAAAACGGAGGAGGGCATACCTTCGAAACGTTCCCGCAACAGCCTTAACATCTTGTCGAAAAAAATACCTGAGTTATTCCTAACGGAATAACCAGGTTTTTTTGTAATATAATATGAGAAAGTATAGACGTCGCCTCTTAATTTTGTTATAAATAATTACAATGCAAAAGCGAATATTTTTTGGTTTTTTAATTTTGGCTTCATTGACAAGTTTTAGCTTTGGAATTTTAGTTGGCAGGACAACAGTCGAACCAAAGATAATTTTTGGAGTCATAAACCCTGAGGAAGGAAAATCTCAAGAAGTCGATTTCTCTCTTTTTTGGAGGGTTTGGGCAAGTATTCAAGAAAAATTTGTTGACGAAGAAAAATTTGACTATCAAGTAATGCTTTACGGTGCTATTTCCGGAATGGTAAATGCCTTGGATGATCCATATACTGTTTTTTTTAATCCCGAAGAGGCCAAAAAGTTCAAAGAAGATGTTTCTGGAAAATTTGAAGGAGTCGGCATGGAGGTCGGAATAAGAAAAAACGAATTAACAGTTATTGCTCCTTTAGAAGGAACACCGGCTCAAAAAGCGGGACTAAGGGCTGGAGATAAAATTATAAAAATTGGAGACACGATTACAGGTGAGCTGACAATTGATGAAGCGGTTAGTTTCATTAGAGGGCCAAAAGGAACAGAAGTAACTTTAACAATTTTTCGAGAAGATTGGGGAATACCAAGAGAAATTACGTTAATTAGAGAAGTAATTGAAATACCTTCATTAAAATGGGAATTACTCGCCTCGCCAGGCGAAGCCGGTGGGAAAGAACCCGATATAGCCTATATAAAGCTTTATCATTTTCATGAAAAGGCTGGAGTTGATTTCAAAAAAGCAGCTTTTGACATTTTAGAAAGCCCAGCCAAAAAAATAATTTTAGATTTAAGAAATAATCCAGGAGGTTATTTAGAGATATCTCAAGATATTGCTGGTTGGTTTTTAGAAAGAGGCCAAGTTGTGGTCATTGAAGATTTTGGCGAAGGCAAAGAGAAAAAAGACTACAAAGCCGGGGGGAATGAACTATTCTTAGAATATCCCATGGTAATTTTAATCAATCAGGGATCGGCTTCAGCCTCTGAAATTTTAGCTGCTGCTCTTCGAGATAACCGTGGCATTAAAATCATTGGAGAAACTTCTTTTGGAAAAGGCTCTGTCCAGGAATTAGAAGATTTACCAGAAGGATCATCTTTAAAGGTTACAATAGCCAAATGGTTAACTCCAAAAGGTGATATTTTGACTGATGTTGGTTTGGAACCAGACATCAAAATAGATATGACCGAGAAAGATTACGAAGAAGAGAAAGACCCTCAGCTTGAAAAAGCTATAGAGATAATTGAACAATTATAAAGTTTATCGTTCGGTTGCCGAGCCGCAAATCACCGACCCTCAAAATCCCAGGACATTCGGCTGAGCCCTTCGGCAGTGAGCTCAGGACGAACCTGCTCAGTCGAAGCCCGAGATTTACAAACCGGTCGCTCAGCTCCCTGTAATTGCTGAGCAATTAAGCATAGGGTTATGAGAAAAAGAGTTATTATTTTAGTATCAGGGTTAGTACAAGGAATATTTTATCGATCTAATACTCTGGAAAAGGCTAAAGAGTTAAATTTGACAGGTTGGGTGAAAAATGAGTTTTCAAGTTCTGTGAAAATTGTGGCCGAAGGGGAAGAAGAAAATTTAGAAAAATTAATTGAATGGACAAAACAGGGCCCCGCTCTTGCGAAGGTTGATAAAATTGAGGTAGAATGGGAAAGAGACAGGGGAAAATTTAAGGATTTCGAAATTAGATATTGAATTAAGAATTATGAAAATCATATTACTAAAAGACGTTGAAAATTTAGGAAAGAAATATGAAGTAAGAAATGTTAAGGCAGGCCATGCCAGAAACTTTTTAATTCCAGAAAAATTGGCAAAACCAGCGACAAAAGAAGCCCTCAAATGGTTAGAAGTCCAAAAACAGATTTCAACAAAAAAAGTTGAAGAAGAATTAAAAGGAGTTCAGGAATTAGCTTCTAGTATTGACGGGCAAGAAATAATGATTAAGGTTAAAGTTGGCGAGAAAGATCAGCTTTTTGAGTCAATTACTCCTCAAAAGATTTCAGAAAAATTAAAAGAATTGGGCTTCGAAATTAAGAAGAATAAAATCTTACTTGAAGAACCTATTAAAGAACTGGGTGAATTTCCGGTCAAAATTAGACTTGAACACAATTTAGAATCTGAAATAAGAGTAATTTTAATCCAAGAAGAATAATAGCCCCACGAATTACCGATCAGTGCGAATATACGAAGCAACCCTACGGAGAGTTGCTTTAAGTAACAGCGTAGATTCGTAGATATTCGTAATTTGTGGAGGAGAATACTTATAACACGATTTATTTTTATATCGGGGGGGGTAATGTCGGGTATCGGCAAAGGAATAACAACGGCCTCAATTGGAAAAATCCTTCAGAGTAAAGGGTTCAAGGTTACGGCTGTTAAGATTGATCCTTATATTAATGTCGATGCCGGAACAATGAATCCCATTGAACACGGAGAGATTTTTGTAACCGAAGATGGAATAGAGTGTGATCAGGATATTGGGAATTATGAAAGATTTTTAGATTTGGACTTAACCACCGACAACTACATTACTACGGGTAGAGTCTATCAAGCCGTGATAAACCGGGAAAGAAATCTCGGTTACGGAGGAAGATGCGTTGAAGTTGTTCCCCATATCCCCCTGGAGGTAATCTCCAGAATTAACAGAGTAGCCAAAAGAGATAAAGCCGAAATTGTTCTAATCGAAATCGGAGGCACAGTGGGGGAATATCAAAATATGTTATTTTTGGAAGCAGCTCGTATGATGAAACTCTCTCAACCAAGAGGGGTTCTTTTTATATTGGTAAGTTATTTGCCTATACCCAAAATTATAGGAGAAATGAAAACAAAACCCACACAATACGCTGTAAGATCTTTGAATATGGCCGGTATTCAGCCAGATATCATTATCGCCCGCTCTCAGATTTCTGTTGATGAACCAAGAAAAAGAAAAATTTCTCTTTTTTGTAATGTAGCGTTAGAAGACGTTATCTCCGCTCCCGACATTGAATCGATCTACCAGGTACCTGTTAATTTTGAGAAAGATCAATTGGGTAATCGAATTCTAAAAAAGTTTGGGCTAAGAGCAAGAAAAAACAACCTAAAAGATTGGGCCAATTTAGTTAAGACTATAAAAAGAGCAAAAAAGCCGGTAAAAATTGGTATAGTTGGAAAGTACTTTGAAACAGGCAAATTTACCCTTATGGATTCTTATATTTCGATAATTGAAGCAGTAAAGCAGTCCTGTTGGTTTCACAAACGGAAGCCTGAAATTCATTGGTTAGGATCAGAAACATACGAAAAAAATTCTCAATCAGTAAAGAAATTGAAAGATTATGATGGAATTATTGTGCCAGGTGGGTTTGGAGACAGGGGAATAGAAGGAAAAATAAAAGCTATTGAATATTGCAGAAAAAATAAAATTCCCTTTTTTGGTCTTTGCCTGGGAATGCAGTTGGCAGTAGTAGAATTTGCCAGAAATGTCTGTAAAATTAAGAAAGCTTGTTCGGTTGAATTTTCCAAAAATTGTAAGTCTCCGGTGATTGATGTAATGCCGGAGCAAAAAGCTCTAATATCAGGAAAAAGATATGGCGGAACAATGAGGTTAGGAATCTATAAATGTAAAATAAAGCCCGGAACAATAAGTTTTAGAGCTTACAGCACTAATCCGGAGTTGAAAAGCATAACAGTCTCTGAACGCCACAGGCATCGATACGAACTGAATAATAACTTCAGAAAGGTCTTGGAATCCAAAGGAATGATAATGGCCGGCATCAATCCAAAAAGGAATCTTGTTGAAATTATTGAAATATCAAATCATCCTTTTTTTGTGGGCACTCAATTTCATCCTGAGTTTAAATCGAGGCCGTTAAACCCCCACCCTTTATTCAAAGAATTTATAAAAGCCTGCCTCAAAAAATCAAGCTAGTCGTCTTTCACTTCTCCTCTTAATTATGAAATAATTGCCTACTGTTCACATACAGCAAGAGGGCTGAGCGACTGATTATGTAATTCTTTTGTAAATTAAAAAGCACCATAGATTGGTTTCTACGGCGCTAGAAAGATTTATAGGAAGAAGGTTATTCTATATCAACAATTTTAGCAATTTTTTGAGAACTATCAAAGCGTCTGATCCGTTTTGTTCTAAATCGAACAACACCTTCTTTTGAAGCATAGAGAGTGTCATCTCTGCCTCGTCTGACATTTTTACCGGGAATAAATTTGGTGCCTCGCTGACGAATAATTATCATTCCAGGTCTGGCTAATTGTCCATCAGAAAGCTTCACTCCCAGATATTTTGGCAGAGAATCTCTCCCTAATTTTGTTGCGCCTGCTGATTTAGTCTTTGCCATATTTACTGCGTAAATATGGTAACCCCTCGCTAATTTTGCCGTTGTAAATTTAGTGATGGGGTGGCCATACCTTATTCTCATCTATGTTATCAAGTATCCCGCAATTTGTCAAAAACCATCAAGATGATATAATTTTACTAATTGGTGTTATTTTAATATCTTTGCTTTCTTTTGCTGCGGGCTACATATCAGGCGCCTTGCCAGAAAAAGAACTCATTCAATTTGAAGAGACGCAAAATTCATGAAAGAAATTCCATATCACATTGGCATTATCATTGATGGTAATCGAAGGTGGGCCAAAAATAAAAGTTTGCCCTTTCTTGAGGGACATCGGCGGGGATTAGAAAAAGTAAAAAAGATAGGGAGGTGGTGCAAAAAAAAGGGAATTAAGATTCTTACTCTATTTGCCTTTTCAACCGAAAATTGGAATAGGCCTAAAATTGAAGTTAGCTATTTAATGAAGCTAATAATACAGGCCTTGTCTCAAAAAAATATCAAAGAAATCGATGAAGACGGTATTCGCATTAAAATTATTGGCCAAAAAGAAAGACTATCTTCTCGACTGCAGGAAATAATAAAAAAGGCCGAAGCAACGACCCGAAACAACAGAGAAGGGATTTTAAATATTGCTTTAAATTATGGCGGGAAAGCCGAAATTGTGGAAGCTGTTAAAAAAATTATTAAAAAAAGAGTTCCATTTCATAAAATTAGCGAAAAATTAATTGAGGCAAACCTTTGGACTTCGGGCGAGCCTCATCCCGATCTGATTATTAGAACAGGAGGAGAAGAGCGTCTTTCGAATTTTTTAATCTGGCAGACAGCCTATTCCGAACTTTATTTTTCAAAGAAATATTGGCCGGATTTCACCGAGGAAGATTTAGACGAAATTTTGGAAGATTATTCTCATCGCCAAAGAAGGTTTGGGAAATAGGATAACGATCATAGCCGTAAAGACAGTAGCTAATTAGGAACTACCTTTATGGCTTTTTTGTTTCCGAAATCTTGTCTTAGATAAAACTAAATTAAAATGGAGAAAGATATATGAAATTTATTATAGAAAGACCAGAAGAAAATATTGTAAACTTAGCCAGAAAATTAGGGTATATACCAAAAGATATAACAGGGGGAGAGTTTAATCTTGTAAGACCGCTTCGGGGCAGAGAATATCCAAGATTCCATCTTTATCTAAAGGAAGACAAAGGAAGGGGCGTTCTTTTGTTTAGTCTACACTTAGATCAAAAGAAGCCATCTTATACCGGTACTCCAGCTCACGGCGGAGAGTATGAAGGAGAAGTGGTTGAAAAAGAAAGAGAAAGAATAAAGGAAATTATTGGAGAATAAATAACTTTCTCTTGCGGCGGGCTTGCCCACCTAAATTTCGAAGAAACTTAGGCGGGCTTGTTTTTTTGATAGAAATTTTATAAAATAGTTCTAGTATCTTTTACAACCAAAGAAGGAGGAAAAGACAAAATGCGGACTAGTCTTGAATGGATAGGTAAAATAATCAAATGGACAATTAAAGCAATTGAGATTTTTCTCGCTGCCATTGTGGCAATTTTGTTTATCTGTCTGTCTATAAGCGTCATTCCAATCGTAGGAACACTATATTTTGTTTCAACAATCCGTCGTGGATATCATGGAATTTGTAAATAAGAAAAGATAAGTTTTTTGTGTATAGGTAGAAGGTGAGCCAAACATGGTAGAGGAAATAAATAACCATTTTTATTCTGGTAGAACTCTGACGCCCGATGAACTGGAAATAATGAGATTCGTAAGGGATAAAAATCAATTGGAACGATACATATCCCAGCCGGATGGTTCTTATAAATGCCGATGTGGTAAAATAATTCTAGCAGTTCACGTTATTTATCCTATTTTAGACGAATTACTCCCAATAATAGGAATAGACAATCATCTCTGTGAAGAAGTCCCATATTGTCCTAATTGTGAAGAAAGACCAAAATCTTACGGTCCTCTTATTGATCCAAGGAATCATCCTAAAGGACGCAATTAATCGAGCGTCCTTTTTTATTTCACTAGAATAAAAAAGATATACAAAAAAGCTTGACATTCTTTTATGATTTGATATAATTTAAGAAGTCGGAAAGGAGGTGGCGAAATGGTTCTGATGAGTACGGAACCAGTACGGGAGGTACCGGCCGGAAACGGACTTACTTCAACAGAGCAGTTGAAGATTCACATAGGTGAAGCCAATTTACTCGGAATTCATCCGAGGAGACTCGAAAAGATCTTGGCAATTGAATCAATCCGAGGAAAGATCGTTCGACTCCGACGATGGATCGCTGATAATTGGTGAATAAGCCATCGCCTCCTAGCCCCCAGAGATCGCATCGCGTTGACGCAATCTCTGGGGGCTCATTTTTTTTGAGTGATTTACGTCCGTATAAAACTTCATATGGGGCAAGGTTTTTTGTTTACATTGAATCTGCCTGCAATAAGCTTGTCGAATTTGTCGAATGTGCTTGCCCTGAGTTTGTCGAGGGAGTAGAATGAGAGGAATATAATACAAAGAAATTCTGAAAAAACTAAAATCACTCTCTAACAAAAAGGCGGTGGCCGGAATGTCGCGATTCGGGATTAATCCGAAAAATACTTTGGGTATTTCTGTTTATATTATATGAGGTATCGCAAAGAAAATTGGGAAAAGAAATATAAATTTGAACAGGAAAGCAATTAAGGCAGCCGGAGATTCAGAGAATAGATTCAAAAAGCGCCAAATGGATAGCTTCTGATGCAATCAGAGAGTTAACAAGTAAAGCAGTTCAAAAAAGACTGCGTAAATAATGTTGGAATTTAATAGTCAAAATTTTGAAGAAGAAGTTTTAAGAAACGGAAAGCTGGTTTTAGTCAATTTCTGGAGGCCGGGATGTAAACCTTGTTTAGTGATTGAACCTATCATTGAAGAAGTGGCTAAAAAGTTTGAGGGTAGGGTAGAGGTTGGAAATTTTAATATAATGGAGAATCCTGAAATTGCCCAGAAATATAAAATTCCAGCGACCCCCACTCTTATCATTTTTAAAAACGGGAAACCGATAGAAAAAGCAGTCGGCTTACGTCTCAAGCAAGTTTTAATCGATAAGATTAATTCACTATTATAAATTCTACAAAAGTTCCATTTGGTACTAAAATTTATTAACGGTTTTTATTTTTTTATAAACCTGATATAATTAAGCTATGAAACACTATCCTTTAATCAGAACAATTTATCTCTATCTTTTTGCCTTGCTTGGTTTGGTGCTTTTGATTATCGGCGGAGTTCGCTTTGTTGATATGGGACTTAGGGCCTTTGTTTTTACTAAAGCCGAAGAAGAACAAAGACTTCTCCGCAAAGAGCCGCCTTATATGCCTTATTCGATTCAAAAAATTGAGGAGCTTCAAGAAAATGAGGAAAGGCTGTCTGAAGAAGAAAAAGCTGCCATTGGGCAATGGCTGACAGATTACAAAGACTGGCAGGAAAGAAGATCAAAAATTGATTATCTCACATCCAAAAGGCATCGGGATGCTTCTGTTAACTTAGCTTTGATTTTAGTTGGTTTGCCCTTATATCTCTATCATTGGAGAATTATTAGGAAGGAGACAAAAAACAGAGAGGAAACCCAAACGGCTGCTTAATCGGGAAATTAAAAAATCAATATGAAAAGAGGAGTATATAAACGATGTAAGGGAAAATTAGACTCTTGTAAAGGTAAATCAATAAAAATATTGGGTATTTCGAGCGGGAAAAGAAGCTCACTTGAATGTGCAAGAGAAAATCCCGTAAGTTTGTATTACCTAAACCTTACTTTGAAAGCAGCGAGAAGGAAGGGGGCAGAAACACGGTTAATTGATCTGAGAGATTTGAAAATTGGCGCCTGCAAGGAATGTTACAGTACTTGTCCTGCCCAGTGCCGATTTAATGAGAAAACAAATCAGTGCGATTGCTATGCTTTCCAGAATGATTATATGTTTATCGATGAAAAAACGGCATTACCAATAGAAGAAGCATATGATAAGGTCAGTAAGAAAGAATTCTTTGAAATTTTTCGTGACGAAGGAAGATTCGCAGAAAAAGATGATATGTGGCAGGTTTACAAGGCAATGAGAGAGGCTGATGGAATTATTTTTGCGACCTCAACCAATTATTATGGCCGGCCAGCTTTGTTGCAGACCATGATTTCAAGGCTTTGCGCTCTTGATGGAGGAGTGGAGGAGCTTTGGGGCGACGGGAAAAATCTGAAGAATTCCATATCCTATTCAAAAAATCCAAAAGCAAAATATAAACAAAGACTTTATGGCAAATGGACAGCTTTTATTAACTGCAGCAAAGAAGGCGACAGTGTGACTCCTAATCTAATGAAAGCTTGTTCTATGATGGGAATGAAAATACTGCAACTAGGAGTTGCCTATAGGGTGAATTGGTATGACGATCCAACCCACAGAACAGATACCAGAGAATCAAAGAAAGATGAATACACATTGTCATTGGTGAAACATATCGGGGAAGAAATAGTAGAACAGATTAAAAAAAGTTCGAGAACTTACGGAATTTATTCTAGGATGGTTTAGGGTATAATAGTTATGTTATATTGATGAAGAAATTTATTCTCTTTTCGGGAATATTAATAATAGTTCTGGTTGTCGTCATTATAGTTTGGAATGGCAAAGAAGCTGAGGAGTCCTTCATTGCCGTGAATAGTTTTGAAGAATGTTTAGCCCGAGGATATCCGGCTTTGGAATCTTATCCACGCCAGTGTAAAACAGACGGCAGAACATTCGTTGAAGATATAGGCAACGAGTTAGAAAAATTAGATCTCATTTTAATCAACAGTCCCCGGCCAAATGCCAAAATTAAAAGCCCCCTTGAGATTATGGGGCAGGCCAGGGGATACTGGTTTTTTGAGGGTGATTTCCCGGTGCAATTAGAAGATGGAAATGGCAAAGAATTAGCTACAACTACAGCCCAAGCTTTTTCTGAATGGATGACAGATAAGTTTGTGCCATTTGAAGCTACTTTGGAATTTCAGAAACCTACAACAAATAGGGGAGTGTTAATCTTAGAAAAAGACAACCCTTCTGGTTTGCCGGAAAACGCCGACGAGTTAAGAGTCCCTGTGTACTTTGCTGATTAATATTGTGCGACATTTATAGATTTGCTTTGTTAATTTTATTGTGTTAAAAAAAACATAAAAGGTCGAACGCTATTAAAGGGAAAATATATTATTGAAACAAGATACATAAAAATGAAAAAAGTTATAGGAATTGGCATTGGCATATTGTTTATACTTAGTATTTTTGTTGTGCCTATTGTGGCAGAAGCAAAAAAGGCAAGCATAGCTGAATTGCAGGTCTTGATTGAACAATTACAGCAACAGATCGAAGAATTAGAAGCAAAGATAGCGGAATTTCAACAATCAAAAGCAGAAGTGAAAGAAGCAGGAAAGGAAGTTAAAACAACGCTCAGGTTTATCCGACAACTACAATGGGGTATGACCGGCGAAGACGTGGAATTACTGCAAGAAATATTAAAAACAGACCCTGAAATTTATCCTGAAGGATTGGTTACGGGATACTTCGGTCCTTTAACTTATAACGCCGTAAAGAAATTTCAAAGAGCAGCGGGTATTGAACAGGCTGGCCGGGTCGGACCAAAGACGCTGTCTAAAATAAATGAATTACTCATAGAAGGCGTTGGTAGTTCAGGGAAAGTACCGCCAGGATTATTAATTGCACCTGGAATTAGAAAAAAACTTGGCTATATACCCGCAGTACCATCTGGGCAAGAACTTCCTCCAGGTATAAGTAAAAAATTAGATGAAGAAGAAGAAGAGGAGGAGGAGGAGGATGTCACACCACCTCTAATTTCTGGATTATCCGCAATTGAGACGACAACTAATTCGACAATGATTACCTGGGTTACCGATGAAGAAGCAGATAGTAAGGTTTGGCATAGCGAATCAACTCCGGTTGATACAGAAGGGCCAGATCCGACTGTAAGCGATTCTGAATTGGTATTAGAACACAGCTTGGCGATATTTGATTTAGTCCCAGACACCACCTACTATTATGTTGTTTCTTCTACTGATGATGCAGATAATGTCACGACTTCAAGTGAATCTTCTTTCATAACTCTAGAGGAAGACACAACAGCCCCTGTTGCCGTAACTGATCTTTCTGCTTTAAATGAGACAACTTCGTCAATCGATCTTTCCTGGACCGCTCCCGGAGATGACGGAAACACAGGAACTGCTGCAAGTTATGATGTTCGTTACTCAACATCAGAAATTACTTCAGATAATTGGTCCTCTGCGACCCAGGCAACAGAAGAGCCAACCCCATCAGTTGCTGGTGCAACAGAATCAATGACAATATCAGGATTATCTGCAGAAACCACTTATCACTTTGCACTTAAAACTTCAGATGAAGTCCCCAACGAATCAAGTCTTTCTAATGTACCAAGTTTGGCGACATCGTCAGAGTAAATTAGACGAAATAGTGTCATAAAAAAAACCGTTAGGCCCGCTTGCCGGTGAGGCAGGGAATAGACCTTAACGGTTTTTTTATTCTTTTAGATTTTTGCCGCTGTGAAACTTGCGATGAATATCACGGAGACGTTTATTTGTTACATGGGTATATACTTGGGTTGTAACAATATTTCTATGGCCCAAAAACTCCTGAATGCTTCTTAAATCAACGCCCTGGCTTAACAGATCTGTAGCGTAAGAATGCCGAAGGGTGTGGGGGGTAGTAAAAACGGGGACACCGGCCAATACGGCGTATTTTTTTACGATTCTCTCTATGGACCGAGGCGTTAAACGACTCTCTGCATCTTTTCTGGCCCTATAATGAATAAATAAGGCCTTTTCTTTGTCTTTTCGGGTATCCAGATATTTTTTAATCCAGGACAGAGCCCTTTCTGAAAAATAGACTGTTCTGGGATGGCTTCCTTTGCCAATAATACTAAGTTCTAAATCCTTCTTATCTCTTATATTAACAAATTGCTCTTGGTTAAGGGCAACTAATTCAGCTATTCTTAGGCCTGTTGAGAAAAAGGACTCTAAAATAGCCTTATCCCTTAAGCCAATAGTGTCTTTTAACTTGGGAGTTGTTAAAAGCTTCTCAATTTGCTCCAAATTAAGGAATTTTACGGTTTTTTCCTTGCTGGCTGTCTTTGGAAGACCTATTTTATCTGCGGGGAGTGAAGCTATGTCTTTAGCTGTAAAATAGCCCAGAAGGGCTCTCAGGGCGATTAAATAGTAGTTCTGGGTGACTTTCTTGAGAGACTGGCCCTTATTGCCCTGAAATCTGGAAAGATAAAGTCTATAAGTCCAGATATCGTCAGCAGTCAATTCATGGGGTCTCAAATCCGCCTTTTTGGCTCCCTTAAGCCACGAAACAAACTTCCCAAGGTAATGCTTATAATTTTCCTGGGTTTTGTCTGCTAAACCTTTTTCAACTTCGCAATAATCTAAAAAATCGGGAATATGTTTTAAAATTGGTTTATCTGATTGTTTCATATCGCAATAGATTAACCGGCATTATTAGAGGAGTTTTTTAAGCCCGTATAATAATGTCGCTTTACCTACATTGTGCGACTATCTCTACCTCTATAATAAACGGGGCAAAAGGCCTTGTCAAGTGCTCCCCTATAGGTTTATATATAAAGTATTTTAGAAACAAAAAGTCAGCTTAATAAGCTGACCTTGATCCTCCTCTTTTCTTTACGACGTCGAGATATATTTGACATTGTTTTTGGGTCCAATCGCTAGCGAGAAAAAAAGAAGATGCGCCAGATACAGTCTTCAATTGTAACAAGAAATTCATTTTCACGAGGATAGTCTTTCTTGAATAAACGCTTTACTCGAATATAATGAACCTCTGTTATTTCATCGTTTCTGAAATGACCCTTTTTTTTGGAATTGATTACTCTTCGTGCTTTTCTTAATGCCTTTGCCTTACTGTTTGGAGCCTGGAATTTGCAGTAAATAACTAGTATGGTAGAGATTCGAACTCGACCGTCAGTATATGGCTGGACATAAACGCCATTACAAAGAACTTCTGCCTGCCACCATCTCATGGACTTTGCCTCCTTTTGGGACAGCTTTATTCAATTTTTTAGGTACGGTCCTCCTTTTTGTTAAACTACCCTTTTATAAGAAAGAAATCAAGCCCGAGGTAATATGTTCTTTAAAAACAAAAAGGCGGTGCGTAGCACCGCTTTGAAAATTGCCTCCTTATCCGATTAGTACTCCTATGTTTTCAAGAGATTGGATAGCTGCCAGGAAAACTTCATACGGCATATAGCTCATAGATGGTGAAAGTATTCTGACCTCGTTGTCTTGAAGTTCAATGCCAATGAAGTATAGTTCTTGGTCTGGTATTAATACATCTTCGGTCTCTTTTTCTATGCCACTGAATTTATAAAGTATTCGTCCATAATAGGAGAATCCATTTCGGGGTACTGTAATCTTTGGCAGGAGTTGATGCCTACCTATAACATCCTTAACCGCAGCCATGTCGGTCGGGTTATCTGTTTTTGGCAGAAGAATATACAGAATTCCTTTTTCCAATGAATCGACTGGACCCCTTGCGAATGTTTCATCGTATGATATCCTCGCGTCCGAAAGCCCTCTATAATAGAGAACCCAACCTTTTCCAGTAATAGCCTGGAAGATTTCTTGGGCTTGTTGGTCCATAGCCAATACCTCCTTTTCCAGCTCTAATCTTTCTTTTGAAGGAACTATTCATCCTAAAAATAGTCTAATGCTTTCAAATAATAAGTCAAGTCCGAGGCATCATTTGGAAACAAAAAGGCCCGCTTTTCGGCAGGCATCTAATGATATTCCTTCATAAAAGAGCAAGCTAATAAATTAATCAAACGACGCAGACGGTCCTCTTTCTGAGTTTATAACAAACTGTACCATGGCTTGAAGGTGGCGAAAGTTAGTTCTATCATAAACTCCAATGCCAATAGGTCGACCACCAGACCACCAAAATACTTGGTGTCTTCCAATGCCATTAGTCGAACCCTTATATGTCCATGTTCCCCTTCTTGTATTAATTTCTACTTCCTCTGGCGCCCTTTTTTGTAAACTAATGAAACTATGGTTATTTGGAACAGGCGCAAGAAAAACTAAGTTCCTTCTCTTGTACTTCACTCTGGGAGTCGACATCCTTCCCCTCCTTGTCTTGGTAATGCTGCTAAGAATAGTCTACAAAATATTCGATATAAGTCAAGCCCGAGGCAACCACAAAACAAAAAGCCGAGGACACAATTTGGATTGGATTAACCAGAACTCGGGTTGTCCCCAGCCTTGGAGAATGGCATCGTACTTCGTGGGTTTACCACCAGTAAGCTTTACCCCCTCCTTGATGGATGGGGTTGGTTGGCCAGGGTTGACGCGAGGGTTCGGCTCTAATCTTACTGACTTCCCAACCTCATCCGTCTTCAATTTTAATTTAAACTTAATTTTTTGTCAATAAAAAAAATGTTTGGAAAAAATAAAAATTGTTCAGCGATAATTTCTTTTAAAGTTAATAAACAAACTATTAGTCCCCTACCCTGTCTCGCCTTGGTTTTGGAACAATTTTCCAATAATTAAACCAATAAGACTATAGTTTTTTCCGCTAACTCTTTAGTCTTACCTGTCAAAAAAATAGGTACTTTAAAAGAGGTTTATTCAGAAAGAGTTCCTAGCTTCTTCTTCTTTGCCAGCTATTAAAGATAGTTCGTCTATCGTGGGTTTTTTCAAATATAAATTACCAGCTTCTCTATAGAGATTAGCGGCATTTTGATAGCCATTCCTTTCCAAAAATTTTGCAAATTCCAAACGGCCTACCGCCATTTCCCCGAGGAAGAAAGAATTCAGAGCTTCTCCTATTTCGAAAGCAGCATTCTCGGATATCTCTCTGTTCCAGGCCATTATCTCTTTTATTGATTTTCTTTTAGCTTTATCTTTAAGATAAAGCATCCAATAAGGACCAAGCTTGTGGCCCTCCATCTGAGGATTAGCACCATTTTCCCAAGCTTCTAAAAAGTTTTTGTATGAAGCTGGCATATTTTTTATGGCTAAATCAGGGTCGTCAGGATCATTAATATAAACATAATTCTCATCATAACCAGTAACGATCATAAAGTGAGAGGCATGAAATTTTTCCCATGCCCAGCTAGGAGAAATTTTGGCAAAATCATCGGTAACATAATAAAGATCTAAATGAACCAAAACTGGTTTGTCAGAGGAGATTATACTTTTTAAATAGCGGGTAGCTTCTTCCTTATTACTAAAATATTTAACTTCTTTAGCGCTTTCCTTAAAATTAAATTGAGTTGGAGGTTCTGATCCAGCTGGAGGCGGAGGTGGTGGCGGAGGTGGTGGTGAAGTGCCAGGTGGTGGCGGAGGTGGTGGCGGTGGCAAATGATTGATTGAATCTTTGCCTCCAGACAAAAGTCCTAGTCCAAAATTATAGCCAAGGTTTTCGGCTCCAGTTATAATAGAATTTCCTTGGAAATCATTCGTTAAGCCAATAAAAGGAACAACATTTTTAGCTGTTACTCCAATCCCAGAATAGGCAACGATTTCAGTGAAATCTAAATCTGGATCATCAAATAAAGCCAACATCGCAAAAGCTCCAAGATAACATAAACCCGGCCCCTCTTCGGTTTCTTTTTCTTTTAGAACTTCCCCAGCAAAAACTCTTGAAACATTTAATTGGTAAGCCTGAGGAATAACTTTTTCCTTTTCCTCTAAAGAAGGTTCTTCTTCTGGGGCTGTCTCTTCTTCGGGAACAGAAATATTTTTCCACACAAAAAACCCTCCTACACCTAAGCCGATTAAAATTATTAAAATGATTGAAATTTTGGTTTTCATTACCTTATTTTACTAAAAAACCGTCAGTCCCCTACTCCAACAGTTTGAGATATTTAGTAATTTTTATATCTTCGTTCGTTAGTTTTATAACCGGTATCTGACGACCAAAAAAGAAATAATCTTTTTTTAAATCCACCTTTCTTTTTATTGCTTTCTTTTTGCGCTCTTTTTATCTGTTGGCTTGTAATTCCTTTAAATCTCTTTATTTCCTGAATAACATCTAAAACATCAGCCAACTCTGAAATTAACTTCTTTTTGGTTTTTGCTGCGAGCAAGCCATCTGATTCCTCGCCTACTTTCTTTATAAGCTCTTTTTCAAATTCTTTTACCTTTAATTTTTTTATTTTAAAGTCTCCCCCGCTCTTTTTAATCTTTTCGGGAATTTTATCGCGAATTAGTTTGTTGTAGTAAATTCTTTTCATACCCCATTTTTGTTTTATATTTTTAAATCAATAGGATTTCAAATAACATAATTAAAGAACCAAAAATAAGAGAAATTAAGATTACCATCCACCATTTTATTTTCTTATTAAGCAAACTCATATTTTTTCACGCTTTCATTAACTCTAAGAAAAGATTATTCTGGCAGCCGAAGCCTGACAAAAGCCTCAGCAAAACGAAACCCTTCTTTCTTGCCAAACTCACCCGCTCTGTCTTTAATTCTCTTTTCCAAATTTTTGAAGTTCCCTATCTGGGATTTATGAACCATTAAAGCTTTAATTTTGATATCCATAGTTGCGGTCACGTCAATAAAGTAGTTGGCATCTTCTATTAAAAAGGTAGTAATAAATAACTCTTTTACTTTATGGGGCTGAAGTCCTGTTTTTTTGTGCTCGGGAAACGAGAGGCTGTCTCTGGCCAAAGGATAAGTAGCATCTAAAACAGCTTCTCCTATTGCCCGATGATCAGAGTGGTTAATAAAACCATATTCTTTGTAATAATAATGAACGGGGTTCATAGTAAAAACAAAATTTGGTTTATATCGCCTGATAAAACGAACTACCCTCTCTTTTAGTTCAATGTTGGGAACCAATTCTCCATCGTGATAATCCAGGAAGTGAACCTCTGCCACGCCCAGAATTTTAGCTGCCTCTATCTGTTCAGCTCTCCTTATCTCTCCCAGCTCCTCCGGGGTAATATTTTCATCGCTACTCCCCCTCTGACCGGAGGTGGCGATTAAATAGATGACCTTGGATCCTTCTTTTGTCGCTTTGGCAACGGTTGCTCCACAGACGAAATCATTGTCATCAGGATGGGCGCCAACTACCATTATTGTTTTATTTTTGAAATTAATTTCATTCATATTCAATTAATAAACCGAGAATATTAAATGTTTTAACTAAGAAAGATTTGGCATCAGCCAAACTCATACTCCTATTGGCACTTAAAGTTTTTTTGGCTAACTCCGCCAAAACGCTAATTGCTTTCTTGGTATCAAAATCATTGTTCATTGCTTCAAAAAATCTCTTTTCATAGCTCTTCACATTAAATGTTCTACCTGTGCCGGAAGATAAAAACCAAACCCTTTTAAATAAATCAGCAAGCCTTTCCGCTTTTTGAAGGTCCTGTTTATAAAACTCCCAAACTGAACGATAATGATGAGAAAGAAGCAGAAGCCTTATCGTGTTAGCGCTATATATTTTCCGTAAATCATCAATTAAAATTAAGTTCCCCAAAGACTTGCTCATTTTTTTTCTTCGATAGCGCAGCATTCCAGTATGCAGCCAATATCTGACAAATGGCTGGCCGGTTGCTTTCTCCGACTGGGCGATTGAACTTTCGTGATGAGGAAAAATCAAATCAGACCCTCCCCCATAAATATCAATTGTTTCGCCGAGGTATTTTTGTGACATAGCGCTGCATTCGATATGCCAACCCGGCCTTCCTTCGCCCCAGGGAGAAGGCCAAAAGGGTTCTTTGGGTTTTTGGGCTTGCCAAAGAACAAAATCAAGGGGATTTTTCTTGTTGGGATCATTTGGGTTATTGCCCCGTTCATTGGCAATGAGCAGCATTTTCTTTTTCGAGAGTTTGCTCAGCTTTCCGTATTCCTTATCTTTCTTAATTGAAAAGTAAACATTTCCTTTTCTTTCATAGGCAAAGCCATTCTTCTGAAGCTTTTTAACTATTTCTATCATTTCTTTGATGTGATCAGTAGCTCGAGGATAAAAATCAGGTTGGAGGTTGTTGAGCCATTTCATTTCTTCCAGAAATTTTTGAGAATTATTTCTAACCACTTCCCTCCAATTCTTCCTCAACTTAGCAGATTCTTTCAGGATATCATCATCAATATCTGTCAGATTTTGCACATAGATAACCTTATAACCAAGAAACTTTAAATATCTGATTACCACGTCAAAAAAAACGTAAGTGAAAGCATGCCCTAAATGGGTAACGTCATAGGGGGTAATGCCGCAAACATAAATGCCTGTTCTTTTATTGGAATTTTGCCGAAAGACTTCTCTTTTTCTTGTTTGCGAATTAAAGATTTTCAGTCCTTTCATAACATTAACAAGCTTTTTATTTTATTATCTCTTTTTCGTATTCGGGAAAATATTTACTAATCACGTTGAGGTTAAACTCTCTAAGGATTGATTCTTTCGGTTCCCTTTCAAGCAAGAATTCAAAAGATTTTCTTACAAGTTCTTCCGGCGTGAGCTGACCGTGTGCTTGCCCTGAGCTTGTCGAAGGGGTTAATTTTTCCCAATATTCTTTATCAAGCGTTACTGCATATTCAATGTCATCAATCCCAACCAAAAAATTCCATCCACTCTCAATTTGTTCCTTTTTTTTAATTTCAACATCCATTTTTAAATTCTACCAGAAAACCGCTTTTTTGGCACTGTTAATCCCCCACTCTATCTTGATTAAAAAAACTTTTCCACTTGACATGCTTTTATGAATTTGTTATTAAATAAGCAGTACACTAAGTTAAATAATGAGCCGCATGGCTCACCAAATGGTGGAAGCGTAGAGAAACCTCTTTCTCTCCTCCCCATCCTCAACAGGGTTTTTTCGGAAACCCTTCTTTTTTTTATTAAAACAAAGAGGCCAGCTCAGCTGGCCTCTTTGTTTATGAATTAGAAATGTCCTTTCTACGCCTTTTGTGATTCCCTCTTCTATTTTAGTTAATAATCTAATTTATTGATCCAATCCGGAACTTCGGCATCGGTGACGGCATCATATTGCGGCGTATATGGTTTGATATCAAGAATTGGGGTATCTTTGACAACATCGAGACCTTGTACGGTTACAACATTATCTTTAATGCCGATAATCTTTACTGTTGAGACGCCAATCGGGTTTGGTCGCTGGGCACAGCGACAGGCAAAAATTCCGACTTCTGGCACCTCGCCCACTTTATCTTGCGGTACATGGCGGATATCGCAAGTTTTAACTTCGTGCATCCAATAAATCACGATAAGATGAGAATAATCCTCCAATCCCTTCAAAGCTTTTTGATATTTCTCATCAATAACCAAATCAGTAGCCACCTTATCCCATGATCCAAAATGTTGCTTTTCCTGGTTTTTAGCAAAGCCAATCGGCTTTAATTTAATTTCCATAAATTTATTCTAACAAAAAATCGCCGTTTAGGCGATTTTTATTAAGTTTTTACTGAAATACCAATCTCTATCGCTCTTTTAATTTGCGGTAATTCCCAGGGATCGATATCTTTGAGCGAATTACCATTAAAACTCTGGATTATTTTTATACCTTCGACATCAATAGCAACTCTGTCAGTTGAAGCTAAAATCAAACCTGGCTCGCGAACCTCACCCTCGGCAGGTCCTTTAGTAATGAAACACTTTCTTGCGTCCATAATAACCAAATCGGGATTGATTATTTTATTTAGTTCAGCTACTTTTTCCTGGAGATGCCTTGTGTGAAGACGAATACGCTGGATTGGTTTCATAAAGCCAACAGAAAGCTTTAAACTGCCGGTAAATTCAGCATAAGAATGGGTTTTTAAATTAGGAAGGAATATTAACTTATCAGCTCGATCTAAAAATTCGGTTACCGAAACGTTTTTTAGATACTTTCCGCCCGGTATCTTTTTATTTACCCACTTCCGTTCTTCAAAGACATAAATCCGGGGAGGCCGCTTCATCTTTTCCAAATCAAAAATTTTAAGCTTTTCCATTACTTTGCGAGTATTTAAACTCATGGTCGCAGAATCACCAATCATTACTATTTTAACCCCACAATCATAAACCAACTCAACCACAGCTTTTATAAATTCCGGATCAGAAGAAGCCGGAAAGGGGTCGGTAGTATTAAAATTGGGCTTTAATAAAACCACCTCTCCGGGCTTGATAAATCGCTTAAAACCACCAATTGAATTCACCGATTCTAAAATAGACTTTTTTAAATCGTCTCCAATTTTTACTTTTGATACTTTTTCCATATCTTTAATTAATTAGAATATTGGAAATAAAGCTGGCTGCCATTCCATCCGGAACTATCAGCTTTTAAAACGCCTGTTCCTCCTCCTGGCGTGGGAACCGTAATCGCTAAAGTTACGGGTTCTGAAGAACTTTCAAGATTTGCGTAAAGGGCACATTTGCCATCTGTTGTCACGGTATAAATATATTTTGATTCGGCTTCAGTGCCTGTTTTAGGATCTTTGGGTATATTTGAAAGAAATTTACTATATTGAGGATACTTGGCAAGAATTTCATTTACCAGCGGAATAAGGTCGTATTCTCCTTCTCCCCCGTCTGGCAGGTAGCAAGAAAACACTAAGAACTTTCCGAGTTGAGAGATTTCTGCTTTTCGTCTTACATCCTGAGCTTTCCCTCGTACATTAACAAGGAATACCAACGTAATTGATGCTAAAATTCCGATAATAGCAATAACAACCAATAATTCAATTAAAGAAAATCCTTGTTTTTTACGACAAATCATATCAATTTATTCTATCCTATTAAAGGAAATTGCAGAAAGAGAAACCACGATTAATGTAAATGAAAGAAAAATAAGAAGACTGATAGAAAAAGTTAGTGATTGTCCGAAAATCGTAGTGGAAAAAGATTGAATAATTTCTTTCGATATATCTTCTCCGCTAAAAATTATATGTCTTAAAATATTAACTCCATAAGTAAGTGGATTAAATTGTGCAAGTCCAGCAAGCCACGCTGGCACTCCCTGTAGAGGAAATAGAGCTCCGCTAAGAAAAAACATCGGCATCATAATAAACTGCATAACCATTGGAAAGCTTTCCGTACTCTTCATTTGCGAAGCTAAAAGTACGCCCAATGAACTCATTCCAAAAGCAATAAGGAACATTGCTGGAAATAATATAATTATAGTTAAAAAAGATATTTTTATTCCAATTAACGGCGTTAAAAGAAGCATTAAGGAAGCTTGAATAGTGGCAGTAGTGGCCCCACCAAGAATTTTGCCTATAACTATTGAAGTGCGAGAAATGGGAGCCACAAAAAATTCTTTAGAAAATCCGAATTCCCTATCATAAACAATAGTTAGAGCTCCAAATATTGAAGAAAATAAAATAATCATTGCTAAAATTCCCGGAAAAATAAAATTAATGTAGTTAAAGCTTTCTGTTCCTGATGGAGCAAAGCTTAGCGAAGCAGAAATTCCAGATCCTAAAATCACAAGCCATAAAATCGGCATTATCAGACTAGAAACTGATCTTATCCAATTTCTCCAATATCTTATAATCTCCCTTAGCCAAATGATATAAATTGCTTTAAGTTCGTGTTTCATATTAGTTTAACGATTCCTAAGTTTTAGATCCTGACGTATTTTTTCTTTAGCGTCATAAGTTTCTTCATCACGAAAATCCCGACCAGTAATCTTTAAAAACATATCGTTCATCGTTTCTGTTCCAGTCGCTTTTTTAAGTTGTTCTGGAGTATCAAGAACTATAATCTTTCCGTGATCAATAATAGCGACTCTGGTGCAATTTTCCGCCTCTTCCATTGAATGAGTGGTTAAAAAGATAGTCATTTTGTGTTCTTTCTGAATTTTGAAAACATAATCCCAGATATGAGTTCGAGTTTGGGGATCAAGCCCAAGCGTTGGTTCATCAAGAAATAAAATTCTAGGCTCATGAAGAAGACCCCTGGCAACTTCAAGTCGTCTTTTCATTCCCCCAGAAAACTTTTTCACAATAGTATTTTCCCTGCCTTGAAGCCCAACCATTTCTAAAAGTTCTTTTGATTTCTTTTTCGTTTTAGGACCAGGAATATTATATAACATAGCGTGAAATTTCAAATTTTCCCAGGCAGTAAGTTCAAGATCTAAAGAAGGATCTTGAAAAACAATTCCAAAACATCGCCTCGCGTTATTAGGATCTGAAACAACATTAAATCCAGCAAGAATTGCTGTTCCCTTGGTAGGCTTTAGTTGGGTTGTAAGTATATTAATAGTTGTTGTTTTGCCGGCTCCATTTGGCCCCAAAAAACCAAAAATTTCTCCCTCTTTGACTTCAAAAGAAATATCATTAACCGCCAAAAAACTATTAAATTTTTTGGTAAGATTTTCAACTTTAATGATTGAATCCATAGTAATATTTATTCTATCTTTAATTACGGAATAATTACAGGGAATGAAATGACCGGTTTGTAAAAATCGCCCTTCAGGCGATTTTTGGGATCATAACCGGTTGAACGCTTTTCGCAGTTCAACCTTTGCTTGCTCAAGGATTTTTTTCCTTTTTGACGGCAAATTTTTTCCTGCCCGGTTAATGTAGAAATTAAGCATAGACATTGCTGATTGAAAAGGTTCAGCTTTGCGGCGACAGCTTATTTCCGCCGACAGTTTTAATGACCTTGCAATACGCTTCGGATTTTTCCAGGTAAATACGTTGCGATCCAAATCTAAAGCATTGCTGTATTTTGTCACATATCCAGACCAATACTTTTTACTCTTTCTTCTCATAGATTTATTCTATTTTAACAAAAAATCGCCCGAATGGCGATTTTGTGGTTGTAGCTAAATCCTCCTTTTTTAGACGGGACGTAGGAATACTCTAATTATTTCGGCTTTTTGCCGTGTCTTTGTTTTGGTGAAATCTTTTTCCTGTGCCTTTTTAGAAATCTGCGGCGTCTCGTCCGGTTTCGATTTCTATTTGGGTTGTGCGAATTTTTCATATTTTTTACAGATTAATAAATTAATATTATGGGATTTCTAATTGGTTAGTTATCCAGCTAATACATTTCGGAATATAAATGTCTCTAATATGTTTTTCTAATTTTCCTCCTGAGCAAAAAAAGATATTGTCAATTTTAAAAAATTCAGGATACTTTTTGCATGTCTCTTCTTTGATTTTCATTTCTTCCTGGACTGCCTTTGTTCCACTCTCCTTCAACCTCCTTTCCCACTCTTCTTCTAATTTATTATACTTTTCATCACACCACGATTGAAATGGCGACCTATAATCCATCAGGCCTCCTTCTATTATTTCTTGCATTAATTCCTCAGCATTCTTCAATTTTTCTTGAAGCTCAGCCATTCTCTGAGATTCTTCTTTTGTAATAGTTCTTGGTTTTTGAAAAACATCAGAGATACTGGCCGTAGAAGAAGTAAATATGTCCAGCTGGTACACAATAATCCCTAAAAGTATAATGGTAGCTAAAGTTGCTATTATGAATGGAATTTTAGTAAAATTTCGTTGTTCCATTTCATTTTATGTTTTTTTATTATCCTCTACTCCCTCGGGCATAGTCCCATGGGACTCACGACGGTTTTTATACCTTTTGAAACCCTTAATAGAGTTTAGATCGTCTTTATCTATTATCTTCCCCTCGAGATTCTTAACACAACAGGGTATCCTAACGCCATGCGGGGCTTGGACGACGTTAGAACCTGGTATTTGGAGAATTGTGAGGGAGGTAAGGGTGTCGGTTTTAACTCCTTTAGCTATCTAATCTTAGGAAAGGGAGCATCTTTTCGATTCGTAAAACCAATTCATCTTTAGTAAATTGCGTAATGTCAATGACGTGATGGGCATATTGTTTCGTTGGCTCAAGGTATTGATTATACATAGGACGGAGTATTTTTTCAATGTATTCCTCATAATGCTCATCTCGTAGTTTTGTTCTTCGTTGGTTACGAATCTCCTCTGGAGCGTCACAATAGAGCATAAGGTCGAGGAATTCTCTAACTTCTGGTTTATAGAACGTTAAATATCCTTCAAGTATAATAACAGCTTTTGGCTGAATCTCCATTGGCACTCTTTTCTTTTTATGTGCGTAGTCTGGGTTTAGTCTTTCGTCGCACCACGTAAACACCGTAATCGTCTCACCATTTTTTAGTGTATTGAGGTCGTGTATTAATTCCTCAAAATCAATTGCTTCAGGATGGTCCCAGTTTTCAAACCCGTGGAGTATGGGGATTTCTCCACTCTTTTTCTGATAATCATCAAAGTGAAGAACGCTGATTTGTTTAGGATATTTATCCATAAGTGCGAATGCGAGCGTTGATTTTCCAGTTCCTGAACCCCCAGCTATGCCTAGAAAAAATGAAGTCATAGTGTCATTTTATTAAAGAGTTTACCATTTTTCCCAATGAATGTTGTTTTCTTTGAATTTGTCTTTTGGCGGTTGGTTTTTTTTAACCGGCACGCCAATCGGAATAACATTTAAAGGAATAACATATTCAGGAACTCCTAGAATTTTCTGAACATTTTTAACTAATGCCTCGGCGGGAAAAATCGCAGTCCAAACCGCGCCATAGCCCAAAGCATGCGCGGCTAATAAAATATTTTCTGAGGCGGCTGAGCAGTCCTGAACCCAAAAATCTTTGAGTAACGACTTTATCACCACTTTAAGCACAAGATTTAAAAGCTTTGATTTGTCGGGTAAACCGCAAACCACAATGGCCGCGCCGGCTTTTGAAAGCATTTTGGCGTAAGGCAGCTTTTCACAAAGTGCGTCTAAAGTTTCCCGCTTAGTCACAACGACAAATGACCAGGGCTGTTGATTAACGGCCGATGGCGCCGACATCGCTGCTTTTAATATCGTCAACAAATCCTCTTTTTTAACTTCATTCCCCGTGAATTCCCGGATGCTATGGCGAGTAAGAATATTTTTTAGAGCTTCGTTTTCCATAAAATATTAAACGTGATTATTTAATTTTTATCACATTTTTTAATTTTTTCTTTCATAAATTTTCTTTACCCATATACCTATTTTGGGTAGTGGTTGGCTCAACTTCCCTTGTCCGTCCGAAGCCCAAAGGGCGAAGAAGGAGGCCTGCCCTGAATCGACTGATTCCGGAGCCTAAATTCCTGCCCCGTAGTTCTGCCTCAGGCGGATACTGCTGGGGTTAGTTATTTATTTTTACCGTCAATGACAATTAAAGCATGGAAATCTTGATATAATCGAAAATCTTTTCTTAGTTTCTGTTCGAATAGTTTTTGCAAAAATGCGTAGGATAAATCCTTGGCCAGGCTTCGTTTTTGAACTAAGCGTCGAGTATACTCATCGATGACAAAAACTGGTTTATCTAAAGCATAAAGTAAAATGCTGTCAGATGTTTCCGGACCAATGCCTTTTAATGTTAATAATTGTTCCCTCAACTCCTTAAGTTTTGCTTTTTTCATTCTTTCCGAATCACTATAATTATTAAGAATAAATTCTGCCAGATAAAAAAGATAATCTCCTTTGACCTGGTAAAATCCCGATGGTTTGATTAAAGGTGCTAGCTTTTTAGCACCTAATTTATAAATATTTTTTAAAGAATTTATCTTCGTTCTCTTTAAATTATTTAAAGCTAATTCTACATTTTTCCAGTTCGTTCTTTGGGTTAAAATCGCGCCAATCATCACTTCTTCTCTTTCTTTTCTGGTTTTAGGTCTTTTACACCAAAGAACCCATTGTCCTTTAGGTAACCCGTATTTTCTTTTCAACTCTTTGTATAATTTCTCAAAAGCATTCATTCTCAATTTTAAGTTCAACTTCGGCTTTTTCGTCCGTAGCCTTGGCGTAGGATGAGCTAAATTCTAGACTTGGGATCCTTGCCGACTTCGCAGTAGTACTGATTTTTAAAACGGTTAATTTTCCAAACTATACATTTTGAACAAATACAGCCTCGTTTATCTGTCGGGTATTCACTTTTTCCGTATTCGCAATAAACTTTTGGATCTTTTTTGCCGGGGTAGCTCGGGCATCTGCTGCAAATACAAAAAGGCGAAGTTGTATTCCGAATAAGTTTTTTGAATAAATTCATTTTATTAACATTCTCATATTCTCAAGAATGTTGGAAGGTTATAATAAAATTGCAGAACACTTTACCATAAGGCGACAGTGTATGAATAACCATACGACCCTGATATTTTTTATTTAGAAGCCCAGCTTGGACTAACCGACGAGTATGTTCGGAAATTGTTTTAATATTGCACTCAAGCGCTTCAGCAATTCCTTCAAGAGTAATCCCCTCTGACTCGCCGACTAAAATAAGGATGGCTATTCTCCGATGGTTAGCCACGCCCTTAAAATGCCTTTCCAATTGCTTTGCTGTTTTTGCTATTTTTGCTGTTTTTGTCGTTTTTGCCATAATCTTCATTATATTAACACGATATCATGACATTCTTATATTCTCAAGAATATTGGAATAATTTAACTTATTTGGTGGTTATTTTTTTAATTTAATATCATAGATAATATTTTCTAACTTCCTTAAATTTCTTTCTGTTTCATCATATTTTTGCCTCAGTTTGCCCTGAAAACCAACCTTGGTAAGTTCTTGGACAATATTCTCCACTGTTCTTTGATATGAAATTAATTCTTTAAGATTTTTAGGGCTGGCTATAGTTATTGCTCTCCTTACTAGCTCGCCGGTAAAATCGCAAATTCCCGAAATAAATTCTTTAGGTTCTACTTTGATAAACTTAGAAGTTTTTTTCTTGGATTTGGTTAGAAAATTATAGAAAGTTATCGCCTCGATGTATTCTTCCACTGCTTCTTTATAGAAATTTTGATTTAATAAATCTTTGTGCTGCTCAACGACTTCATTAATTAATTGAAATCGGTCCTCTATATTTTTAAACGTCTTTTCACTCTCTTTAATATTTTCTCTACGCAATAAAGCAATTACTTTTTTAGAATTTGCCCTAATTTCATTAGAAAGTTTTTGGATTCCATATAATAAATCCTGATTTTCTTGATACTCTTTGATTAATTTCCTTAATATATTATTCATAATTCTCTTTCTTACCCCAGCACCAGAACGAAGTTCGGTGCTGGGGTAAATGTTTTATGTTTTAAGTGATGTTTCCTTTCTATATTCTACCAAAAAAACCATCAGTTCCCTACTTTGTCCTTTCGAGGGACGGACGATATTAGGACCTGTTTGATAAGAAAATTTATTTAAATCTTACTGCGATTAATCCAAATTTCTTAATTTTTTCTTGATAACCCGGAAAACAATAATAAACAGCTTTCATTTCTTTTAAAGAAGAAATTTGAGGCATTACTTTCTTAATATCTAAGTTTTTTGCCATATTATCAATGCTTTTAAAATGTTTTACTTCTATCACCTCTTTATTGAACTTTTCTTTATCGCACAAAAAAACTAAAGTATCTCCCTTTTTTATATTGCGGAATTTAATTGTAGCTGCACGAGTTTCTATGGTTTTTAATCCCTTTTTAATGTCATCAAAAATTCCCTTATCTATTTTTCTGAATCTTAGTATATGTTTTTTCATACTTCAACTCTACTAAAAAACCGCCTTTTATACGATTTTTAATTATGGGTTGCTATTCCTCGAACTTCAATATTCTCTGAAGAGATAATATTCTTGCATTCCTGAATGAATTTTAGAAATTTCTTCCTATCTTTTAAAATATTATAACTTTTAGGAAATTTTTCTTTTAATATGTCCATGAATTCTTTTCCGGCCCCTCTTACGTTAATCATTTCAAAAAAATAATAATCAACGAATTTTTTCGTTTTCTCAATTACATCTTTTAAGTTTATTAAACCTGGAATTATAGGGCTGACAAAGGCATAGGTTTTAAATCCCTCTTCTTTAAGATTCTTTAAAGTATTAATTCTCCTTTCATTTGAGGTCGAAAATGGCTCAAAGATGCGTTTTGTCTCGCCATCAAAACTATTTATCGTTAAGCCAATTTCAATATTTTTAAATTTTTTGAAGATATCTATATCTCGTAAAACTAAATCTGATTTTGTTTGAATAGAAAGCTTTATTTTTTTGTCTAAATTCTCCAAAATTCTCTTGGTTAGTTTCAAGTCTTTCTCAATTGGTTGATAGGGGTCAGTAATAGAACTCATATAGACCCAACCGTCTACATACTTCCCTTTTACTAATTCTGGAGCGTTTATCTTTATTTCAATCCAAGTCCCCCACTTTCCGTAATTGGGCGGCCGCCATTTAGATATAAATTTGGCATAGCAATAAAGGCAGGCATGTTGGCATCCAACATATTGATTGATTGCCCACTTTACTCCCGGCAGTTTGCTTCTAGTAAAAATTGATTTCGCTTTTACCTTAATTAATTTAATTTTCATATTTCTACTCTATCAAAAAATCGCCCTCGGCCATAGCTCTACGGGCAAGGCCTTCTTGGCGACTTCTTATTTCCCTACCCTGCTATTCACTATTAAAAATCAACCGTAAAAGAGCCATTCTAATATATAACCCATTTTGGGCTTGCCTGAAATATACAGCTCTTTTATCATTATCTACCTCGGGAGAAATTTCGTTTACTCTTGGTAATGGATGCATTATTATTGTATTTTCTTTAAGTTGATTTACAATTTTTTTATCAATTATATAAGCGTCTTTTGCCTGTTCATACTCTTGTTTAGACTTAAATCGCTCTTTCTGAATTCTTGTAATATATAAGACGTCTATTTTATCTAAAACTTCATTTAAATTTGTTAATTCTTCAAATTCTATTTCCTTTTGTGTTAAATAGTCCTTATCCTTTTCAGGAAGTTTTAATTGAGTCGGCGAAATGAGATAAACCTTCACTCCTCTATACAGAGCAAGCAGATAAATTAAAGAATGTATTGTTCTGCCATATAATAAATCACCAATCAAAGCTATTTTTAGATTATCAATTTTCCCGAACTCCTTTTGGATCGTGTATAGGTCTAATAATGCTTGGGTGGGGTGTTCTCCAATTCCATCTCCTGCGTTTATTATAGGCACAGATGAAATTCCTGAAGCAATTTTCGCTGAACCTTCTTCATAATGCCTTAGGACGATTGCATCAACATATCCACTTATTACTTTAATCGTATCCTGAAGCGTTTCTCCTTTTGTAACCGACGAGAAATGAGAGGCACTTTCTGTGGTTATCACATCTCCACCAAGTTTATGCATTGCGGATTCAAAAGAAAATCTTGTTCTTGTGCTTGGTTCATAGAATACTGTCGCTAAAATCTTCCCTTTTAAAGAATCTTGTAACTTATTTGCCTTATCGTTTTTTTTCATTTCATCTGCAAGCTGAAAAATCTTATCTAAAATGTTCGTATCTAAAAATTGTTTCACGCTAATTATATGCTTGAACCGCATATTTTTATTCTATCGTTAATTACGAAATAATTACAGGGAAGAGCGAAGCGATGACTGGTTTACTTAATTACGAAGTAATTACAGGGAACGCAGTGACCGGTTCGAAAAAATCGCTGTTTAGGCGATTAAATTTTCTTTATCCTGAGCTTGTCGAACGGGCTCCTCTGGCTGGACGTATTTACAATCCAAGATCTTTATTAATTTTTTGCATTGCTTGAAGTCCAGTTTTAACAAATTCCTCTAACTTTATATCAAGTAATCCTTCGGATTGCTTAATAATTTCCCTATTTATCCCCCTGGCAAAAGCCTTCTCTTTAAAACGGTTTAAAACATTTTCTACAGTTAAATCTGTTATTTTTTTTGATGGTAAAACTAATGTTGCCGCGACAATCAAACCAGTTAAAGGATCAATCGTAAAAAGGGCCTTGTCCATTGGAGCTTCTGGCTGAATCCCGTGAATTTCATTATGAACCTTTACTGCCTGGCAAATTTCTTTACTTAATCCTGCCTCTTCAAGCATTTGAGCTCCAACTAAAGAATGCTTATTTGGATCATCTTTAGTTTTTTCATAATCAATGTCGTGTAATAATCCGGCTATCCCCCATTGATCCTCATTTTCTCCAAGTTGGCGAGCCAAAGCCCGCATTACAGCTTCTACTGCCAAGCAATGCTTAATTAAATTTTGATTATCAAGATTTTGTTTTAATAATTCTAAAGCTTGATCTCTGTTCATGTTTTACTCTTAACGGCTCCACGACGCTTTTTATACCTTGTGCGACATTTGGTTTTAAACAAAATCTTCCTGGCCACATGGGATTATGCTAGAACATTTTATTCTAAATAGTCCTTGATCCATTCGATAAGAGTGGGGGGATCTTTCTTTTGGCTATAAATATATAGTTTTTTCTTTACTCGCGTGATAGACACTATAAATTGGCACAAAAGTTCATTTGTCACCTTGTCTTCATTAAAATTTACGAGAAAAACATAATCCGCACTAAGCCCTTTTGATCCCAGCGGATTAACAATCTTAATAGAAATATCTTTGTGACCCTCTTTACGAACGTTACTTCCCTTTATTTCCTTTTTTAATTTATTAAAAGCAATTTCAGAAGGATTATAACTAAACTGATTGAGGATAAATTTTCTTTCCTCATCGTTTATTTTTATGTTGTCATTAATCTTCTTTAATATTTTTAATACTTTCTTAATCTCACTTTGAATAGTTTTGGGTAATAGACTTCTAAAAACATCTTGTTCTGATTTGCTCTTCACGATGATTCTTTTAAATTCGGCTGATTTCATCTTGTCCTTAGACAGGATTCTCCAACCAAGATTGCGATCACTGTCCTTTAAAAGAAGCTCGTACCCCTCCATTTTGATATCATCTTTTCTTTTATTCTGAATATTCCTAAAACCTTTCTCGCGAAGATAATTTTCCATTTCATCTTTTTGCTTAGGAGATCCATGTGCACAAATTATTAATACAGAAAAATTTCTATCTCGTTCAAAAATCTCCTTAATATCCTTATCAATAAAGAAATCTACCCTCTGTACTTCTCCCCTATAAGAGATGTTTTGGTATTTTTTAGATATTGCATCTTTTTCTTCTGAACAAAAATACTCAAATCTTTTAGGAATCCTTTTTTTTAGAAATCCCCCTTTCTCGGCCTTAGATATGAGAGTATTAACAGAATCTATTATTACTTTTGGACAACGAGAACAAAAAGGAAGGGAACGATAAAAATAATTACTTTTAAAATTAAGGCATCTAGAACGTATTTCTTCTGGATAAGCGTTTTTAAAATCATAAAGTGATTGATCGTCATCACCAACTATCAGAATCGGGCTTTCATCAGCTAATAAATCTAACAATTTTATTTCTAACTTATTAAAATCTTGGAATTCGTCGATTAATATTTGAGAATATTGAGGTATTTCTTTTTTGTCTTTTTCGAAATGCTTTATTAAATCGTAGACAGCACAACTCGGACCAATACAGTCATAGTATTTTCTTCTTTTAAAATAAAAAGCTAAAGCTTTAGAATTATTTCTATCCAATAAGTCATTAAAAATATCCTTAAAGGAAATCTTTCTCCCCTCGATAATATTAAAGTCCTCGCTTATAACATCCGCTATTTGCATAAAAACTTCGGGTTTCTCTGTGGAGCCTGGGAATAATTCATTCATAACAAAGCTATGCAATGTCCTTACATCGGCCAACTGTCCTAACCCAAACTTTAAATCATTCACTAATTCATTAATGAAGGTCATGATAAGGTTGTTATCATTTTCTTTCTTTTTACAAACCTTCTCAAACAAGAAAGTTTTTCCTGTTCCGGGCCCGGCCGCAACAACTATTTTAGGTTTACTTGATATAATTATTTCATCGGTATGTATTTTTCTTTCTGCTTGATATAAAATTCTTCTCGAAACTTCAGGAGTAAGCCTACTTATAGTTTCTTTAAAAGTAAACCAATTTCCTTTCTTCTCTACTTTCTGTTCTTTTATTTTTTCACTTTCTGGCACTTCAGATAAATAGAAAAGAAAAAAGTGTATTGTCCTTGAAATAGCAGAATCATCTTGATCTACTCTACCAATTTCTCCTTTGCATTCTATGTGGGCATAACCTGTTTTGTGCCTAATACTCTTTATGGCAGTTCCTTCTATGTTTATCAGATCGGTGTCGCATTTGACTCTGTCACCAATGAGTGACCACTCGTTATTACTTTTTCTCTGAATCAAATAATATTTTCCGTCACTAGGAGACCAAAGAACACTGACTATAAAAAACTCTTTCTTCATATGTTTTAATTACGAGATTTTCCTGTACGGGTTCTATAATAACACCACTTACAGTTGTTTGGGTCTTCTTTCGGAGTAGATCCATTTAGAAGTGCAGAAACCGCTGATATAAAAGAATAAAACCCCTTCATATCTTCCTTTATTTCAAACCAATGTGGCTTTGTCTTAAAAATAACATCATCTCCAGGAAATAAAATTTCCTCTGGACTTATAGCAACAACACCCATTTTACTCACCTTCCTTGGAGAACCAATTTCTGGATTTTCTAAAGAAAATTTGTATGCGTGTAATTGAGGAAAAAACTTGTTAAGTTTATCTTCACCAGGATTGGTTATCTTAAAGTCAATAACCGCATGCGTTCCATCCTCTAAACGAGAAACTATATCAAACCTACCGCTAATATAACAATCATCTGTAGGAGGTATGGGTTTTGATTTCAGAAATCCTTCCTTTACTTCAATTTTTCCTGCTGGCAATCCAGAATTAATCTCTCTTAAATCCATCCCAATAATCGCGTTTTGCAACAACGAATTCATTTTTGTAAAAACTCCTGGCATTCCTATCGATGGAAGAGATACGCCATATTTTATCTTTTGGTAATAACAATACTTACAATCCTCGTAAAGATACTTAAAGTCAGATGGACTTAATTTAAACATAATTTTATTTCTTAATTAATTCTTTAACTTTGTTATTCTCCAAATCCAGCGCGCTTCATTTTCTCATTAATCGTTCTTTTCTCGCCCGGCAACCGCACCTTCACTACTGGACGACCATATGATTTTCCTATCTCCTGAATATAAACCTGCTCTTCCTCTATCATTTCCCTTAATATCTCTTTCGCTTTCTTATAACCTCTTTGACCTTTTTCTGGCGCATATACTTCAGCAAGGCGATAAAATTGTCCTCTCGGGCCCTGAAAAGTATCTCCATCGCGAACTTTTTTAACGGTGATTTTTTTCATAGCCAATTATTAACTTTGGTTAATTATATCTTCGACCTTATATTTTATACCAAACAAAAAAAGGGGTCAAACCCTTTCTTAAGTTAAATTTCCCTCGACTTTGAGCTAAATTTTAGTTATTTTTACTCTCGGCTATACCATTCGTCTTCCTCGGATATTTTTGAAGGATAAAAATCGAGTTGTTCTGCCGGAATACTTAATTTAAACGCACCGAAGGCACGTGCTTCCTGCCAGGTGGATTTGTTATTAGGATCGATATTAAAAACTTTATCTTTAAAAATCACAATTAAATCTTTTCCCTCATCATAAATGTGAAAATAATCAGGTCTATCCCCTATCATTGCATTCTGAATTTCTTTTATAGCGTCTTCTACCGGTTCTGTAATTTCAACGATATGCAAATGCCAATTCTGCCTTTCTGAGAACTTCGTTCTAAGAATTCTATAATTCTCTAAAATTCTTGGATTTTCTAAGCTTTCCTCAATGATTATAGAGTGATACATAAATTTCCCTCAATTTCGGGCTAAATTTTGATTAAAATAACTATCGAGCTGCAGTTTTCGCTCTTGAGATTGAATCAGAAAAAATCATCAACTCGCGAGCCTTTCTAATCTTGCAAGAATCATAGACACTATACTTCAAACTAAGGCGTTTTCTCATCCTGTCGGGATAAAATTCTCTGATTTTTTTTACTTCATCGTAAGTCAATACCCAATTATAGTTAGTATTTGTATTTAATAAATCGGCGAGTTTCTTGTGATCATCCTCTTTATAGTGATTGAGATATAACATTGCACCCTTTTTAAAATATGGGGGATCTAAGTAAATAAAAGTGTTATTTCTATTTAAATATCTTCTCGTAAGTTGTATTCCATCTTTATTTAATACTGAAATACGGTCTTGAAATTTCCCAATCTTGCGAACCCGTAAAGCCAGTTTTTTCTTATTGTATCGCATATTTATTTTGTACGGACCGTCTTGATTCTTTCCCCCAATCGGCCCCGCATTCATTACGCCAGATCTATTAGTTCGATTAAGGAAAAAAGTGGCGAACCCTTTTTCAAAAATATTGGCATTCTTATTTAAATAAATTTGCTTTTGTTTTTTCCATTCAGTAATAGTCACTGGAGTCGTTATAATTTTCTGCGCAAATCGTTCTGAATTCTGGGTTACTGATTTCCAAAATGCATAAATCGTTTTGTCTAGATCATTTATGACTATTTGCCTGACCCTATTGTCAAACAACAAAGTTAAGGCTACCCCTGCGCCACCCGCATAAGGTTCGACGTAGGTCGGTTTATCCAAACCAATGGCAACCAAAATTCTTTTAAGCTCGTCTGCTAAAAATGTTTTACCTCCGGGATATCTTAATGGAGAATAAAATTCCATATATAAATCACCCTCTATTAATAATAAGAGATACTTTGATGTTCTTCAGTCTATCGTGGGTAAATGCTCTTTCTAGGGTAGAGTGTTTTTTAATCTTTTTTTCAGGATCATAGATAAAGAAATAGATTCTTTTACAATCCGGACGTCTACTGTACTTAACTAAATCATCGTTCAATTCTTTCTCGATATTTTTTCTTATGCTTTTGTCGCCACCTTTTCTTTTAAGAGTTGTTTTTACTTCAATAATAGTGCCGTTATCAAGAAGCAAGAAATCGCCTCTTGATGGCGAAGCTCCGTCTGAAGGATTCCATACTTCATTCTCTACATCATCAAAAAACATAGTTAAAAGTGCGTGTAATAAATCTTGTACGTCATATTCATCGCCCATATTCAATGTTTCTCTATTCTTATATCTATCTTTCAATTGTTCAGCAACAGCATCAAAATGGATTAAAACATGATCGACTATCTCTACCGCCTCTTGGAGTGGATACTTAACTGAGTTCCGTCGTCTTCTCAGTTTTAGACTTGGAATATTAGGACTTCTTCTTTTGCTTTTCTTTTTTTTCCGTAGCTTCGTTTTAGGAAACTTGATAGGATCTATTTTAGAAAATACATTATCTAATAAATAATCTTTTGTAGCTTGTGCGGGTATCTTTTTCTCTCCAACAATATATGGGAGTAATTTCTTCAGATTACTTTCAGCATTTTTTCTATTTTTAAAGATGATATTCCCTTTATCGTCGATTAAATAATCAATTAGTTTTTTACCGTTTGCGCTTATAATTAACCTTTCAATTGTATTAAATCCTGTTTTGAGTAACTCCTCTTCTTTTTTTGCGCCCTCAACCTGGTCTAAAATGTATTCGTAGAAATATAATTTGCCTAACTCGTCTTTAAACTTTGCAGTAGTAGTCCCATATTCCTTAGAGGCGGAATCAACAGTATATTCACCCCCGTCTATCAAATTTCTGTACATTCTTAATCTCTGTAGAACTTGCCACGGTTTTAAGAGTTGGTTTACGTGAATATCCCAAATTTCCTTTTCTGCTTCTTTACGCGAGGGCGCAATAGTAATCTTTACACTTTTAAGTTGTCTTTTATTAAGAATCTTACCTAAACCTTCTAATTCCTTTTTGTTCCGTGCACCAGGGGCGAGTTTAGGATTTAATAGCAACTGACAAGCAGCTAATCTCCTATTTCCATCTAATACAATTGATTCCCCATTTTCTTCACAAATAATAGCCACAGCGCTCCTGTGGTAACCATTATTAGCAATACTTCTAGCTATCATCATTACACCTTCTTTTTCTAAAAGATAATTACGTACTTGATTGACATCTTTTAATTCTTTTACGTGTTTTGGCACCCGAGGATTTTGCAAATCCAAGCTTAGTTCACTTATAGATACTTTTTTATCACGCCATTGTTTTTTTGCATCCATATAATTATATTTTAATTTTATCTATCAATTAACTCTTCAAGTTTTTACGATTCATGTGATAACGCATTTGTTCTCTGGTTCTCATGGTTTTTTCATCGGCAATATCAACCTTACCACATTTTGGGCATTTTTCCTTACAAACAGGACAATAAAACTCTCCGCACTTCTTACATTTTATTTGCATAAATTGATGTGGCATATTGAGCTGAATTTGTCGCTTTTTGTGCCTTGCGCGACGTTTTTAGGCTAAATTTTAGTTATTTATACACTCAAACCAGCTTCTTTTCTAAAGGCTGGACGACTACATGCTAAAGAAGGGCTATATTTATAGGCCTTCAGGTGATGTTCAATGACTTCTTCTTTATTTTTTTCAAACCCGCCATATCCCAATAGCTTTTTAACAGCCAATTCTTCTAAAGATGAAGCAATTTTCCTTTGTATGGTCCAATTTACATTGTATTTTTTCCAAAGACTGACATCCTTCCATTTAAAAAATTCAAATTCTTCTTTTGTAAGCCGCGGGAATTTGTAGTTATACTTAGCAATTTTCATAAATTTGAGTTATTTTAGCCTAAACGTCGAATATACTCTTTGAAAGCTCTCTCTAAACGAATCATTGCATCAATCATTTTGTCTTGTAATTTCTCCCAATTTTCTTTATCGTTCAATCCTTTCCCCTTAAATTTAATAGAAATTCGGGACGCACGAGCATTATCTAATCTTTCCCAATTTAGTCTTCCCTTAAACTTTTTTTCAATTTGATTCTTATGTTTATATAATTTATCGAAACGAATTTTATTAATATTTGGCTTTATATAATCCTTACCTTTATCAAAATATATTTCACAACCACCGTATTTTTTTGTTATTACGTAGCTGTAAATTATCCCTTGTTTGCCAGCACCGGTCCCAATCCAAGAATAAATACCGGGAGTAATATTTGAATGTAAAGATGTCTTTCCTTTAGCTTTTTCTAAAAGTGCTGTCCAAAATTCTTTTCTTAAAATGTGTCTTTTAGCATATTCCTTTTTCTTTTTACCAATAGTCTCAGACCCTTCTGATGGCCCGGCGATAATGGAAAATTTGGCAGCCGGATTGGAATTTCCTATTTTGTATGCTTCTATTTGTACTAAATAAAAAGCTGTCTCTGGGCCAAATTCATTCAACCAGTCAATTGCTCTTTCGTGCTCCTGCCTAGGGTTACTTGATATCCAGATAGCAATTTTTGCATCTAAATTTGCTAGATAAGTTAAAATTTTACCCAAATGTTCATGGTTTGTTTTCTCTAATTGATTTTCTATAACTACTTTCTGTCCGTTTTCGTCTTCTGCAATGATATCCACAGAAAAAGAACCCGCGTCACCTTCTCTGTCAATGGCTGTTAAATCCATATCTAATTCTTCTCCCAAAATTTCAATGTTATCGAAAAGCCAAGAGGTGAAATCTCTAGCTTCATTCTTCCAAACTTCCCTTAAAGGAACTTTTTTTATTCTTTCTATATGCTTTTTCATGATTTTATTTCTAAATTAATTCTTCGATTTTTTCTTCTAAGCCGGGCAGTAATTTGAAAGCACTTTCTTATAACTATTCGTGTAGTTTTCGCTCTTTCTGAAATATTTTCTATCAACTGTCCCTTCTTTTATGTGATATTCTATCCCTTTCTCCTCGCAGAATTTTATAACTCTGTAGGCGCAATCATTGTAGAATGTTTTGTAACTATCAAAATAAGTAGTCAAGGCATTATAATTCCATCTACCGAAAACTATTTTATCGACAAAAGCTATTTTTTCCAATATTTTGGTTAGATCCTGTTCAATAAGGTTAGGCGTAGGATAAGGTTCCATACTTACCCAAGTTTTCAAACCTTTATTATGTAAGAACTTAAGGGTTTTTACTCTTTTTTCTATCGACACAGCGAATGGCTCTTTACTTCTTCTGAATTTTTCAGACAAAGTGATTATAGTCGAACCGTATTCATTATCCCTGCCGTAAATATTTTTTTTAGTCAAAATTTTAGGATATATACCTTTACTTATAGTTACCACTTTTATATTGTCTTCATTCAATCTTTTGATAATTTCTAAGCTAAGATCTACTACTTCTTTTTGTTTATACATAAAAGGGTCTGTCGAAAAACACAAGTAGACATATTTTATATCTTTTTTATATTTCGGAATTTCTAGATCTAATAATTCTAAGGCGTTGCTAACAATTTTAGGTCTTATCCATTCTTTGTAATTTTTAATGATCCCACACCTTTTTTTCATCAGCATTGCATAGCAAGGATAAGTACACCCATGAGAACATCCCTCAACGTGATTAATGCAATAATCAGCGTATTCTACCCCGCTTTTATATAAAAGAGATTTTCTAATGATTCTCTGCATACTATTATTATATATCAAAAAGAGCCTTCTGTGGATTTCTCGCCCTGAAGACTTTGGTTTTTTTCTCCCAGAATTCGATCCCCCTTTCGTGTTTACTGAATAAAATTAAATAATATAAGGAGGTGTTTTTAATATTTTTAAATATGACCAGTGACGGACTCGAGAAATAACCCAAACCTTTTATCATATCGATATAATTCTTACATAAATTTCTGATATTTATTTCTTTACTATTTCCCCAGGTTTTTTTATTAGCAATGTCTTTCCATCCAGGATGGAACTTATCTAATTTCTTAGAATTTAATTTTCTAATTAAGGCAGCAGAAACCGCTCTTTCAACAGAAGCTATTGGGTAATTCACTATTAAGTCTATCTTCCTTTTTGCTAATTGTTTGTAAGAACTGAAATGAAATTGCAAACTGTCGGGATCTATAACGGCTAAACTTAAAGAATTATCAGAAATAGATTTTTTTATAATGTTTCCTATAGCCAAATTACAGTCTTCGTTATAATATTCTACACTGTTTTTTTCTTTTGCTCTTTGTTTTAAGCTGTTTATACAGACTGGATTTTTGTCTATTAAAAAATATTTTGTAAATTTATTCTTTAAATTTATTGCCTCTAGGCAGGTTCCATCTATTTCTTTTAATCCCTCTCTAATAATACACTTTCCTGGGCCCGAAAATAAATCTATATAATAAAGTTTTGGCCATTTCTTTTTCATCGCCCCCGAAAAAATATCAATGAAATATTTCAAATGTTCAATTTTATCCTTTGACCAATAACCGGAACAACGCAAAGCCAACCCGTCATTTTTAGATTTATATTTTTGACATATTCCATCGTTATTATTTACGCAATTACCGTTTTTATAAAACTTACATTTTTTCATAATCAAAAAACCGTCCTAATGAGTGACCTCTACTCTGTTCAATTTTCTGTAATTTAATTTTCTTCATTTTCCATAATTTTATTTTCCAGATTTAGTTCGATTGTCTTGTTTACACAACATCTGGCAATTCTCTGAAATAGTTTTTCCACCTTCATGCCAAGGCTTTATGTGGTCAGCTTCCATTTCTTCTATTTCGAAATACTTCTTGCATTTTGTGCAGACACCTTTTTGTCTCTCATACGCCTCTCGTTTCATTTTGTCAGTAAACGCGCGTATTGAGAGATATTTTTCTTGTCTAGTCAATACATAAGGGTAAATGCCTGGTTTTTTCGTTACGTCTTCATCTTGCATTAATTCAGCAATCTCGGTTTCTAGTTTATCGACACTTAGTTTTTTGTCTTTGAATTGATTGTATGGTTCACCCCATTGCACGCTCTTCATCTCTCTGCGATAATTCGTGAAAGTCTTCCTCACCCACGCTATTACATTTTGGAAATAGTCCCACAGCTCGTCGGCATTCATGTATTGTTGGTGTTTGGCCATGTAATCTTCAATTTTTCCATAGTTGATCCACGAAAGAACAGTTTCCAAATATTCTTGTCGGATTGGTTTACCGCTGACTAATTGCCCACCGTCATTTGCCAGCAGATACGCAGCGCAGTTTGTTTTGCTAAATTTTAATTTAGCGTCGGAGAGCCATGGTCCAGTGTAAACTGCATTCCTCAGTTCTTGGTCGGTCAGTTTTTCACCGGCGATATTGATAATTCTAAACCAATCAAGGCGTTCTTTGTCTGTGCCCTCGCAGATGTAAATCATGAGCTTATAATCCAAAATCTGTTTTTTTTCTTCGCCAGTTAAGTTGTGGAAATAGAGATTATCCAGTGAAAAATCTCCGTTCACATATTGCCCAATGCTAATGGTGCGCTGTTGACCATCAAGCATCTCAAAACAATTTTTGTTTTTCAACCAATACATTACATTGAGTGGAAAATTCTTGCGTATGGATTCGATAACTTCTTTGCGTTGTTTATCGTTATAGATAAATTCACGTTGATATTTTGGGCGAATATCGAGTTTATCACCATAAGCCACAACACCTTCTTCGGCACTGTCTTTGTAGTCCTCGATCACTTCGCGTATTGAAATTTGGTGTAGTTTAATTTTCATACTAATTCTTTATTTTTTATTTTTAATTAAAATGCGCGCGTAGATTTCTTTGCCGTCTATCGTAAACCTTTTTCCGTAATTTGGATTGTCTTCGACATACCTGTCTATGCCGATAATCTCAAACTGCTTGGGATTATATTTATCAACAAATGTAATTGGAACACCCATTACACCTTTGTAGTCCATTGGAATATCAACATACCGATTTATATTGATAGCATCATAGTCGTCATACTTGGGATATTCTTCTGAGCTGTACTTTTTATACAAAGTAAGTTCTTCGTGACGTTTTGTTGTATCAAGATTTGTAAACCACGCGATATTGCCCATGCTAAAATATTTCACACCATCTTCAATTTTTATTCTCGACTCAGTTTGTATGTCATAGTTCTCGGGAACTTGAAACCACTTTGTGCCGCCATTGTCATATCCAAGCCATAACCTATTTTCTTTAATTAGTTTGAAAATTTCTTTGTACGTAATGGCGTTTTGATTACCAAGGATCAAAAACTTTCTGTTGTATTCCATAAGTTGCTCAACGTATTCACGAAATAGTGAAAACGGGGGGTTTGTTACCACTATATCAGCTCGTTTGAGCAGTTCTGTGCACTCATCGCTTCGAAAATCACCTTCTCTATTTAAGGGGGTTGCGGTGTTTTTGTCGTGCTTTAGTAAATACTTTACATCGTCGAGGTTTACCGCACCATCGCCGTCGATATCCGACACTTCTTTGATTTCGATTTTGAACGGCTCCTTGCCCGTCGGCTTTAGTCCTTCCACCTCAAACAGTGGCAATTGCCCGCCGGCAATCGGCGATTTAACATAACTCGTAGTGATGAGTTTTGTTAACCCCAGCGCGTTGAAATTAGCAGCAAAATACTTAAAGAAGTTGCTCTCGAACGGATCATCGCAGTTACAGTACACAACTTTACCACGGAATTGGTCCTTGTAGTGCTTCGCCTCTTTTTCAATATCAGAAAGCTGCGTATAAAACTCGTCTTTCTTTGCTTTGTTTGCTCTAAGGAAAGATGTATTTAAAGATTTAGTTTTCATAAGGTTATTTTAATTAATCTACCTTAATTTTGCCACTTTTGGATTATTTTGTCTATTTATCAAAGATCTAAATACTCGACATTTGTCGACATTTGTCGACATTTTCTTGAAATGTCGCACAAGATGCGTTATGCGACGCACATCATGATTATACGTATCAGGGAAACAAAAAAGGCCTCTGGCTGGTGCCTGAGGCTAAGGAATTCTTGATTAGAGGGCTGCGAAAAGTTCTTTTAGTGCAGGAAGCTCCTCTTTGCAAATAGTAAGGTGTCGAGATGGCCATCCGCCAAAACTCATTTTTGATTTATTCCCTATCAATAGTCTGTAATAGTATTCTTCTTCTACTAATCGTGCTACCCTTGGTGCTTTTTCTGTTGCTATGGAGCCTCTAAGCCGAACTTCTCCTACGATTCTTGTTTTATTTCCCCTTTCCTTTTCCATTTTTGGGTCTACTCTACGAATAGTCTCAACGAAAGCTGAAATCGAGTGTGTTCCGCTTCTTCTTCTGGCAGAACGACGAGCACTTAGAACTATTGCACTTGTTGTTCTTTTTGCCATTGTTTTCACCTCCACAGGTTGTATAAGAGCTATTTGATACTTCACCCTATTACATCCTTAGTTTTTTGTCAAAACAAAAAGGCCTCTGGCTGGTGCCTGAGGCTATGGAAAGAACAAAAAAACCTTGTATTGTATGTGAAGGTTCTTTAATACCCCGTCGTAAAAATTGTAATCGTTATAAAAAACGATAATAATACATATAGTAAAATGAAGGTTCTCTTGCCTTCTTGCAACCAAAAGGTGAACGAGGCTATCCACATACTAACTGCCATAATAAAATGCAAGAAAATGGAACCAAAAAAGATATTTAACATACTCATAACAACCACAAAAAAAATAATTCTTAGGGCGATACTTCTCTTCTCTATACTTTGATCCATTGTCCTCATTTCCTAGTTTGGAACGAACTAACGAAGAACTGCTTAACTCTATTACAACCTTAGTTATTTGTCAAACCCTTCGATAAACTCAGGGTAAACAAAAAGGCCTCGATGCTCTGCTGAGCCGAGGCTTGTACAGAATATGTCTCTTAGTTCAAAAGTTTTTGAAGATCTTCTCCTTGTAGAACTTGCCGTTGACCTTCTGTTGGCTCAAAAGTTAGCTGTTCTGAAACCCAGATAAATAGGGATCCTCTTTGAAGAAATCTTTCTCTTTGAAGAAAAATAAATCTTCCCTTTGGAGTTACGATCGAGACCTCACGGTTACAAAGATCGCTTGGTATTCCAAAGGGATCGCCGAACGTTACAACTTGAAGATCAGAAAGACTCAAAGCAATATTGTTGGTTGCTGCCAGTTTTTCTGCGGCTTTCATCTCTTCTGAAATTTCGGTTAGGTCGATTCTGTCCACGTTTCCCCTCCTTATTTAGGAATGAATGAACTAATTAACGATTTTTAATTATATTACATCCTTAGTTATTTGTCAACTCAAAATAGCCCTATTTTTGGAAAAAATCAAATTCCTTCCCCACCCCGCCTATCGATATCTGTCTACCGACAAATCCACAAAAAATACCATAGCGGGAACAAGCTAAAAAATTATTAGGGCTTTAACGACGTGCAACCGTTGACAAATCACTAAAAATATAATATGGTTAGATATCAATAGATAGCCCTTATACAACGGAGGTAAAAACAATGAAAGGAAGCGAAGTAGTAGGAAAGTGCCCACACTGTGGAGGAGACATTATTGACCGAAAAAAGCTCGTGGGTATAGTTGCCATTTTGATGCAAAGTCCGACACCAGAACTGGCTGTTGAAAAAATAACAGAGAATGAAAAGCCATATTTCTGCGGCGATTGTAGTGAGGAATTCGACACTGTTCCGTCGTAACCGATTAGAGAGCTTTCGTTCATATCCTCAGGCGCAAGCCAGAGGCCTTTTTTGTTTTTCTCTTGATCCCCTACCACTTTTTATCTTTTATGTTTACATTCTATCTCAAACCTAAAAAAGTGGTGGGGGGTTGACTAAAGCTGTAGAAGAATTATCATTAACTCAGGAGAGAGGAGGTGGTCGCTTTTACCTTCGCGAACAACCCAGGCTGGGGCGGCCTGGGACGAATGACCTCCCTCTGGTCATTGGTCACTTTCTCTCTCCTATCAACTCTTTACAGTTCTTTCTACGACAAGCTCTTTGGGACGTATGTCCCACATCGCAGGGCCACCACCAACAACAACATCGGTGGCCTTTTTTTTGACAAATCATTAAGGATGTAATATGGTTAAGTAGCAATAAACAGCACATTCCCAAGAAGAAGGGAATCAAAGATGGCTCAAAGCCCATCGGAAATAGAAAAGAAAACCCGCCTTAAAGAATTATGGATGTTACTATTTGGTAACCCAATCAATCTAACTGACCCCGAGATTGAAAGATTACTTGAGTCTGAAAAAGAACTTAGAACAATTTTGCATTTTACCTACAGTGGATTTCCCCATCAGATAGAAAGAGTAAAAAAACATCATGCCAAAAAGAAAGAGCTATCTGAACTGCCTACAGAGAAGTTGGTGGAAATGAAATGTGCGATAGAAGAAAATAGACTGGCTGTTCTTAGGTCAACCAACGAGGAAGAACTTTCAGATTCATTCTTTGAGGCTCCTCCCATTGACTCCAATGAACACATCCTGAATGAGATTCTAAAAGAACGGGGTGTTGACTGGCGAAAATAGAAAGATTCTTAAACAGGCAATCCCGATTCGATATATAAGCCTCTGGCTCACGCTAAGAGGCCTTTTTGTTTTCCGGCTTGCCTCGGGCTTGAATTCTTTTATTTAACATGATAGGCTAAAAATCCAAACATAGCACCTTTACAGCTTAGACCGAAAAGGGGGTAAGAAAAGTGAAATACCTCTTGTTGCTTTATCTAATCCAGCCCTACATAGATGTTTTCATTGGCGAAGAACCGCCCGACGTAAAGAAAAAATTTGCTGCCCTCTATAAAAAGATTGTGCGAGAAAGATATCCAGGGTTCCAAGTAGTTTGTGTATTTTTTTCTAAACCAAGCGAAAAAAAAGAACCTGACCTTTCTCAGAAGTGGGATATTTTTTCACTTGAAGAAAGCTATACTATAGAGGCCTGTGGAGTAACATTCGCTGATCATTGTGATAATCAAACATATCCCAAAGAAAACGACATTCTTGAATTATGTCCTGGCCCAATTGATGAATTGATTGTTAGCGGATTCCATTTTTCTGATTGCGTAGAAAAAATTGCCAAGTTTGCCCACAAGCAAGGCATTCAAGTTTTTGTAGATGAAGATCTAACAGAATTATTCTTTTATGGAATAAAAATGGGAGTTCCAATTTCTCGTGAAGCAAGCATAAGAAGAACAAAAAAGTTGTTCAGAGAAAGTTTGCTTCTGGATTTTGTGCGCGAAAACCGTAAAGGGAGACCATGGCTGGTCCAGCTTTAAGCTGAGTCACCAATACGACTTGGCTTTTTTTGTTCTTAATGACCAATAGTAGCTCGCCGTTTGTAACCTAAGAAGCCATGGATAATGGTCTGCTAATCTCTCGACTCCGCTCAGGGTGGTAAGCCTATCGAACCATTGGCTTAAGTTTGAGATGGAGGCAAGGATTTAATGCCCGAGAGTTGTTGCCCCTCGTGAAAAACTTGACAAATTCAAAGTATGGGAGTATAATGCTATTATTGACTGATATTCGTTCTTTTTGAAAAAATGTTGTCAGCTATTCAGCAAATTGTTCATCTGAAAAGGTGGTCAGCTTGCTGGACAGATGAAAGGAGACGTTCGCCAATAGCCCAAGATGGTGGAGCTGTCGCAGGCGCCGGCCAGCTTGGGCGCACTAGATCAACCAGATCATCCGCGCGTATACCTGCCATCTGTTCGGCACAGCACTTTTCGAGGACTTATGTCCTCACCTATAGGGTCACCCATAACAACAACGGTGGCCCTTTTACTTTCTACCTATCTTTTAGATGGGTTTTTGTTTGACAAATAACTAGAAATGTAATAATATCGAATTAAATAGTACATTTGTCGCCATAACGACAAGGAGGTAGTAATGGCGAACGAGATTTTATTATGCGGCGGCGCAGTTTTACAAGGCGTCGAGAGAGCGGTTGATGAGGGGGGTGAGGATCTTGTTGTCACCCTAGAAAATGTAGGGACAGTTCTTGTTCCTAAAGGGAATATAGCAAAGATTGACATACTAATAGAAACCGAAGAAGAACCCGACGAATAAATAATTTCTAGTTCTTTACTTACTATTCAATCCTTCTTCAAGGTCTCGCTCAGAGACCTTTTTGTTTTCAAAAGGAGTTATTGGGCTTGCCCTCCCAAATTCGCCGCAGAGGCGAACTTAGGCGGGCTTGACTTATTTATTGAGGTTGTTATGATATAAAATCGTAGAGGAAGGACAGCACTTTCAAGGAGGTTAAAAAGGTGGCAGAGACAACCGAAAACAAACGGCAAAGTGGACAAGTCAAAGATGGAAAATGGTTGGTGCTAACCGAGAGTACTAGAAAGCCAGACAAGTGCTATACACATACCTGTGGCACAGAAATTTTAGGCGAAAAAATAGCTCATCCTGTTTGGGATGGTCCGACTCCACTTTCTGGACACGGTCAGTGCGAATATGAAATGGTTCCTTATTGTCCAAAATGCGAAAATAAACCAAACCCTCAAGGGGTGCCGATAACTCCCAAGGGTAGCCATCGTAATCTTTGACCTAATTACTTTATAGGTTCTTGGTAGAAGTTCTTTTAATTAATCCGATATAAACCGCAATCCGGCTCAAGGTCCTCCCGACACTCGTCAGGAGGCTTTTTTATTTCCCCGATACGCTCACAGGACAGAAACTAAAAAAAACGGCACGAAATTATCGTACCGACCAAAACAGCAACACGTATTTTTAATGTACCTGCTTTTGCCTGATTATTTCCCGCAATACTCCCTCAACTAATTTCAGGCTTTTTTCGTCTATTATAGAGACAGCCAGCACTTCTTTTCCTGTTTTTTTGAGGAGGGCCATTTTCTTTTTAATGTCTTTTTCGGGCAGTAAGTCGGTTTTGGTCAGAAAAACGTATTCCGGCTTTAATAAAAGCTCCTTATTGTAAACCTCAAGTTCATTCCTGATGGTTTTGTAGTCTGCCAAAGGATCTTGGGATTCAGACGAAATAAAATGGAAAAGGATTTTTGTTCTTTCAATGTGCCGAAGGAATTTAATGCCTAAACCCTTGCCTAAAGAAGCTCCCTCAATAAGGCCCGGGACGTCAGCCAAAACGAGCCCGTAATAAACTCCCAAGTTGGGATTCAGGGTCGTAAAAAGATAATTAGCCACTTTACTTTTAGCCTTGGTCAGCTCGTTTAATAAACTGGATTTACCGACATTCGGCAAGCCGACAAACCCAACATCAGCTATCATCTTCAATTCCAATCTCAATTCGTATTCCTGCCCCAAAGAACCTTCTTCAAATTCCCTGGGAGTCGTATTAATAGATGATCTAAATTTAAAGTTGCCCCGCCCTCCTTTGCCGCCTTCAGCCATCAATGAACGCTGCCCTACAAAAACAATTTCTGAATCCTGTTTCAAGAACAAATTATGAATGACCGTACCCACGGGTACCTTTAAGAAAAGGTCTTTACCGTCTGCGCCGTCGTTGAATCCCTTTTTGCCGTTTTCCCCATTTTCAGCTGACAGTTCTTTTTTGTAGCGAAATTGATTCAAAACACTTAGATCAGAAACCCCTTCAAGATAAACACTGCCTCCCCGACCGCCGTCCCCACCGGTAGGCCCGAGAGTCATTTTAACCTTACTGAAAGCCACGGCCCCCCTGCCGCCGTCACCAGCTTTCACCCTAATTTTGACGTCGTCAATCAGCATATTATTTAATTATTTTGCGCGTGGACTATAAAGCAACCTTATAATATCATATAATCCATAGATGCTAGAAGCCCATACATCTGGCATAGATTGTACGCTTTTTCATATAGCCTTATCCTGGATTTTTACTTGCTTTTTTATATATTTTTCCTATAATTAAAACGGAAGACAAAAATGACAATAGAAACTATTTTTGATATTATAGGTTCCATCTCTTTCTTGATTATCGCAATATTTATCTGTGTCACATTTTACTATTTAATTAAAATCCTTAGAGATATTTCAAAAATAACCTACCGATTTCGCGAAAAAAGTGAGCAATTTGCAGGTTTAATTACAGCTCTAATAGCAATGCTTAAAAAGACAATAATCGGCAGAAAAAAAAGAAAATAATAAATATAAATATTAACAATATGACAGTCCAAAAAACCACAAAAAAAGGAACAGGCAAAAAAATATTGGCAGCCGCGATTTTGGGTGTGCTTGCCGGAATGCTGTTAGCTCCCAAGGCTGGCAAAAAACTAAGGAAGGATCTGAAAAATATTGCCCAAAAGATGGAGAAGGAGATAATTCGACAGGCCGGAAGAACCAAGAAGCTAACTCAAGGAAAATATGAAGATATTGTGGAAACGATGGTCAATTCTTATACCAAGGCGAAAAAGATTAAAAAAGAGGATGTGAAAGCGATAACCAGGAACCTCAAAAAAATCTGGATTGACTTGGTAAAGAAGATAAAATCGAGATAAGCTTCGTGCAATTAATGGTTGATTTTTTACCCCAGCGTGCGTCACGCTGGGTTTTTTCTTGCTCTTCTCCTATTTTTAGAAAAAGACGAATTTGTTCAATGGGACAAAAAAAAGCTCGCCGGAATGGCGAGTTTTAAAACGCAAAATTAACTAAGGTACTATTCATAGACAAAAATAGCTGCCCAGACCATTACTCCAAGGGATGTAAATACTGTACTTTATCTTTCCTAATCCATCGCAATACACACATTGGCTAAAGATACATTCAGGACAATTATCAGGCACGCCGCTGCGTTCGCAGCTTACATTTAATCTACCTGTACCGTTACACATTATGCAAGGTTTTCCGCGCCAGTTCTTTAAAAACGTTGTAATAGCCTTCAATATATTCCTTATTGCCGTCATATTCTCCACCTCCAAGTTGGGAATGTACTGATTTCCTTGTCCCGTAGTAGAGAAAAATCTCGTTCAGGGGTTTGAAAGGATGAAGTTGGTTGGTCGCCACGGATAAACCTTACTGCCTATTCGATTCCTTGACCTTCCAACCCCATCCGCATTCAATTTATCTTTAATCTGGACGATTGTCAATATAAAAAGCCCGAAAAACATTTTATGTGGAGGCAAAACATTTCTTTGGAAACAAAAAACCCGCGTTAGAGACGGAGCAAAAATAGTAAGAGCTCATCTTATGATGAGCTCTTGAGCAATGTGCCCTTGTGCGTCTTCCGGCTGTTCTCCAACCGGAGCTTCTGCATAAAGAGTTGCAAGCAAAGGAAGGTGAAGAAGACATGGATCCTTCCTAATCAGTTCTATGATTTTCTTGAAAACATTTATCAATTCGGTTTACCTCCTTTCCTGCAATCATTCTTAAAAGAACTAGTAGGAGAGAGAAAGTGGCAGGGTTATGGGGGGAACACAGCAGGTCACGTGCGTTCCCGTGGCACCTTGGGTGAAGGTGATAGCTCTCTCTCCGCGTGAAGAGGGAGGTCAAGAACCACCTTCTCTCTCCCAAGTTAATTATAGCTCTTCTACATTTTTAGTCAACCCCACCACCAATCCTAGGTTAGTCTATTGAACTTACAACGACTTAAGCCGATAGGCGGCTTCGCCTTATGGCTTTTTTAAATTCATCATGCCTTGGCTGGGACTGGTGGGGGGCCAAGAAACAAACAAAAAGGCCTCTTGGCATAAGCCAGAGGCTATAAAAAGATTGGTTTTTCAATGATTCACCGCTCTTAACGTTTCCTCTTCTAATCTAGAGATAAGATCTTGATTAGCGTTAAAAAAGTAGCGATGTGTCCTTCCTTCTTTTTCTATGCGAATCAAATTTGCTCTCCGAAGATTACCCACCATTCCCCAAACAGACCTTCTGGTTAAGTATCTTGCTTCGGCAATATCTTTTATGGTACAGCCAGGGTTTTTTATAATATAAAGCAGAGTGAAACCTTCTGTGGTGAAAAATTGGCGTTCGGGAGAATTATTGTCTGCATTTTGTATAATATCTAAAGGGTTACGGCTGGCAGAGTGATAGTGTTTTCTACCTATTTTTTCAAAAGATATATATTCCCCTTGAATTAAGAGACATGTATGGTCAAAAAATCCCCAGACAGTTCGTCTGGTCAAACCCAAGGCATCGCCAATCTGAGAAACTGTTGGTTCTTCTCCTTTTTGATTTTTTTGTCTAATAAAAAAGTAAACCGAACCAACGGTTGACAGAAGCCGAATATCTTCTCCCATCGTTCTCTCCTTTCCTTGTTCGCCTTTTTCGCAGCTACTCTCTATTCAATTAGGAAGGTACAGACCCTCCTGCCTATGATTTTATATCTTAACAACCTCAATAAATAAGTCAAGCCCGCCTAAGTTCGCCTCTGCGGCGAATTTGGGAGGGCAAATTTAAGAAACCCTTTATTTCCTTATCCAGCCTTTTAGTCTTTCCCAGAAGTTTTTGCCGGCTTTGGAAACTTCTTCTTTTATTTCCTGCTTTTCTTTTTCTAACTCCCTGGGTATTGCTTCTTTTCTTTTTTCCACTTCTTTATTAAAAATACCAAAAATCTTTTGCCATATCCAATCAACCTTGGGCCAGATTTTAGAATCCCAGATGTCTATGAACCAATTCGCCATTCTTTGCCAAATCTCTACAGCTTGCTGCCAAACTCCCTTTACGGCCCTTGGTAAAGGTTCAATGATTTTTTTAACAAAAGACCAAACTTCCTCAAAAGTCTCTGGCACCTTCGGCGACTGCTTTACGTCTTGAGCCAAAGCGAAACTTGGCAGGAGTAAACTAAAAACAAAAAACAAAAAACAAAAAACAAGGAACGGGGAGCGAGACTCATTATTGATTATTCTTTGTTCTTTATTCATTATTTTCTATTTATTAATTTTTTTGCTTCTTCCAAAGCACCAAGCACATAAAATGTTAGTTATGTGCTTCGGCGCTCGGTCAAGCACATAATATATTATGTGCTCTGATTATTCTTTTTAGAGTTTTTTCTTTTCCTAAAACCTCGGCAATCTCAAAGGGAGACGCCGAAGCCTCTTTACCGGTTAAAGCTACTCTGAAAGGCCAGAGCATGTATCCCCTGTCCCCCGCCTTCTCTGCTTCCGGCATAATTTGCTTTTCTAAATTTTCTTTATCCCAGTCTTCTGTTTTAATTTTAGATATTATCTTCTCTAATTTATCAAGGGATTTTCTTATTTCTTTATCCGATGCTTCTTTCCACCTTAAAAGACCTTTTTGATATTCTAATTTATCTTTAAAGAAAAAGCTAGTAAAATCTACAATTTCTGATATTTTTTTCAGTCTTTCTTGATAAATAGCAATAATTTTTTCCAGATAATTTAACTCAATAATCTCTCCTGTCTCTTTAATTTTATATTTTGGTTTTTTTTCTTCAAAAAGTTTTAATTTTTCCGGATTATCCGGACTGCCCGGATTACCAGGATTATTTTTTAGTGCCTTAATAAACCCAGCCTCAATTAAATAAGGCAGGCAGATTTTAGTTAATCTTTCAATAGATTTTTGGCGGATATAAAATCCATTTAGAAAATCCAATCTTTTGATATTAAAAATTGCCCCTCCTTTTTGACATTTCTCAAGCGAAAATTCTTTAATCAGAGACTGCATTGAATAAATTTCTCTCTCAATTCCCGGATTCCAACCCAAGAAAGCCATAAAATTAACCAGGGTTTCGGGCAGATACCCTTCTTTTCTATATTCTGTAACAGCCACTGCTCCATGTCTCTTGCTTAATTTAGCTCTGTCGGGCCCAAGAATTAATGGTAAATGAACATATTTTGGCTGAGAAAAATTTAAAGCCCCTTGAAGCAGAATCTGTTTTGGTGTGTTGGGCAGAAGATCTTCACCTCTAATGATATAAGTTATTTTCATTTCGTAGTCATCAACCACTACAACAAAATTATACAAAGGGTGAGATAAATCTTTTGCGATAATAAAATCTCCAATTAAACCAGAATCAAATTCTATCTGCCCGCGGATAAGATCTTGAAAGACAATTTTCTTAACCGGCACTTTAAACCGAATAACAGATTTTTTGCCTTCGGCTAAATACTTCTTTGTTTCTTTTCCAGTCAATTGACGGCATTTTCCATCGTATAGTGGGGGCTGGCCAATCGACATTCGATATTGCCTTTGAGCCTCTAACTCTTCTTCCGAACAGAAACAATGGTAAGCTTTTTCTTCTTTTAAAAGTTCCTCTAAGTATTTGGCATAAATGTCCAGCCTTTCTGACTGGCGGTAGGGTCCCTCTGACCATTCAATGCCCAACCATTTCAAACTGTCCAAAATCTCTTTTTCAAATCTGGGATTTGATTTTGCGAAATCTGTATCTTCAATCCTTAGAATAAAACTGCCTTTATTCTTTTTCGCAAAAAGATAATTAAAAAGAGCGGTTTTAGCTCCCCCAATATGTAAAAATCCTGTGGGAGCCGGAGCGAATCTTACCCGGATTTCATTTTCTAAACTTTTTTCAGGCATAGTTTCATTTTCAACCCAATAAATAACTAACGATACTTTGAGCAATTTTTTTTGCAGCTTCTGGCCGAGAAAATCTTATCGCTTCTTCTTTCATTTTTTCTAAATTTTCTGGATGAGAGAATAAAGAATTTAATCTATCAAGAAAAAAATGGGGAGTTAAATTGGCCTCTTCGATTATTAAAGTTGCTCCTGTTTTGGCATAGACTTGAGCGTTCTTGGCCTGATGATTCTGGGCAGCTTCTGGTAAAGGAACTAAGATACTGGGTTTTCCGAAGGCCGATATCTCAAAGATACTACTTGACCCTGATCTGCAGATTACCAAATCACAGGCTTTGTAAGCATGTTTTATTTCTCCTTCTCTTAAGAAAGGATAGAGATGATAATATTCTTGTTGTTCTTTTTTTATCACAATATTAGCTTCAGCCCGAACCTGTTTGAAATTTTTGTCGCCGCATTGATGAATAATTTCAAAATCATTTAGAAGTTGAGGCAAAATATTCAAAACCAAATCATTAATTCGCCGGGCTCCCTGGCTTCCACCCAAAATTAAAATTAAAGGCCTGTTTTTTTCTGCCCTTAGTTTAAAAACTTTTTTAGCTTCATTTACAGAACCATCTAAAAGTTCTCTTCTTATCGGATTGCTTACTAAGGCTGTTTTTGAAAGCGGGAAATACTCGGTTTTCGGGAAAGAAACGAAAATTAATGAGGAAAACCGGCTTAAAATCCTATTAGAGAGACCGGGAATTACGTCTGATTCGTGAAGAAAAATTGGGACTCCTAGAATCCAACTCGTCAAAACAGGGGGCAAAGATCCATAGCCGCCTTTACTGAAAATAAGGTCTGGAGATAAAAAGAAAATATAGAAAAAAGACTGAAAGATGCCTATTGGAATTTTAAAGAAAATATCTATAAAGTTTTGGACCAAAGCATCTGCATCAAGATATCTTCTAAATTTTCCAGCATAGATTGATTTTATCTTAATTCCTTCTTGAGAAAGGAAAATTTCCCCAAAAGGGTCTCTTGGGCCAATATAAAATAATTTTAGTTTTGTTTTAGATTGTTCGGGAGCGGAGATCTGAAGTTTTTTTATTTCTCGGGCAACAGCTATTATTGGAAAAATATGGCCACCAGTCCCGCCCCCGGTAAAAAGTATCTTCATAAATTCCTACGAATTACGCTGTCGCATTGAGCGACTCCCCGGAGGGTTAATTAATACGAATATACGAATAGAGGATGAACGAGGCAACAAGTTCTCAAAGTAGCTTTTATTACTCCAAAATTGCTTCGCAATTTTGGAGGCCTCGTGTGGTCTCCAAATCGCGAAAGCGATTTGGAGTTGTAGTTCGGTACTTTGAGACTTCGTTGCCGAGTAATCATGTGTTTTTCGAAATATTTAACAATATCCCTACTCCAATTAATTCAGCTATTAAGTGTGAACCACCATAACTGACAAACGGCAAAGGAATGCCGGTTAAGGGCAGAATGCCTATCATTGCTCCCATGTTCACGAAAGCCTGAATACTAATCCAAGAAACAATACCTAAGGCGGCTAGTTGAGAAAATTTATCTGGAGCTTTTTTTAAAATCTTAAATCCTCGCCAGACAAAAAACAGAAAAAGAGAAATCAAAATGATGACCCCGATAAATCCCCCCTCTTCAGCAAATATGGCAAAGATTGAATCTCCAATTGATTGAGGTAAAAAACCAAATTTCTGACGGGAAAGACCCAACCCTAGACCGAAAATTCCTCCTGATCCTATTGCGATCAGCGCTTGTTTTATCTGATAACCTTTTCCTAAAGGATCAATTTCTGGGTTAACAAAGACCAAAAAGCGCGACAATCTATAGGGGGCGATTTTTATTAAGGCAAAAAGTAATCCTATGCCCATTGAGATTATAAGAGCTGTATGCCAAAGGGGGGTCCCTGCGGCAAAATACATCAAGAGAGCAACCGCAAAGATTATTCCTAAAGTTCCAATATTGGGCTGAAAAATTAAAAATATGCTTAGAATTCCGATTATAACCAGAAAAGCTCCCAATATTATATTAAATTCTTTTTGTTTTCTTTGTCGAAAAGCGGAAGGATTAGCTATGCTGGAGAACCAAGCAGCTAAATAAAGAATAAAGCTAACTTTCAAAAATTCAGCCGGTTGAAGAGAAAGAGGCCCTAGATTAATCCAGCGAGATGCTCCTCCCGCCTGAAGACCAATTTTAGGAGCAAAAACCAATCCCAGAATTATTAAATTTATTATGAATAGAGTAAAAGCCCATTTTTTAAGAAAAGATAGTGGGATTTTAAAAGCTAAAAAAGCCAAAATTAATCCTGGGATTAAACCATAACTTATCTGATGAAACCAATAATAGGTCGGGTAATCAAACTTTTCTTGAGAAAGAACAGCCGAAACACTAACTAAAATTAGAACGCCCAGACTTATTAAAATGGCTAGTGTGCCGATTAAAGGATAGTCGGGTGGATGAGTTTTCATAATTTTCTTACGGCTTTATTGAATTGTTCTCCCCGGTCAAATTCGTTATTAAAAAAATTAAAACTGGCTGCAGCAGGTGACAAAAGTATTATGTCTCCCCTATCGGCTGTCTTCGAAGCTGTCTTTACTGCTTTTTTCATCGAGTCGACTTTTGGAGTAATTGATAACGAAGATTTCTTCGCTGTTTCTAAAGCCTTAAGTTCTTTTTTAATTTTAAAAGAAGCTGTTCCGGGAAGAAGAATTAAATGATCTACTCTTTTTAAAATTTCTTTAGCTAAGTTTTTATAGTTCAGTTTTTTATCCTGACCGCCGGCAATCAAGATAATTTTTGATTTAGGAAATCTTTCGGAGAGCATTCTAAGCGTTAAAACTACGGCCTCTGGTATGGTGGCTGTGGTATCGTTGAAATATCTTACTCCTTGAACCCGGGCAATAAATTCCTCTCTGCCTGAAATTCCTTTGAAACTTTTTAATACTTTTTTGATATTCTTTAAGGGAATTTTATATATTTTAGCTACCGACAAGGCAGCTAAAATATTGGAAATATTATGTTCTCCTTTGATATTTAAATTTCCAATAGTTTTTTTTAAATCTTTAGATATTTTTCTTTTTGAGAAATAATCAACTTTTGATTTCGCCAATTTAGAAAATTTCCTAACAGTTAAATTATCATAATTCAAAAGAAGAATATCTTTTGGCTTTTGAAAAAGGAAAATTATTTTTTTTGAATTGATATAATTTTCAAAGCTCTTATGCCGATTCAAATGATCAGGATAAATATTGGTAATTAAGGCTACTTTCGGGCTTTTTCTGTGTTTTTTTAGCCCTTCTAACTGCCAACTTGAAAGCTCAAGAACTACCTTGCTTTTATTAGTTATCTTTTCTAAAGACTCAAGGGGTGAAGTCCCGATATTGCCAGCCAAAATAATATTTGGATATTTACTCTTTAGAAGTCGGTAGATTAAAGTAACAACTGTCGATTTGCCTTTGGTGCCGGTAACCCCAATAATGGGAGCCGAACAAAGTTTAAAAAAGATGCCAATATCAGTTTCTATTGGAATGTTATTTTTTTTGGCAATTTTGAGATAAGGGGAATCGTCTGGTACACCCGGATTTTTGATGATTAAGTCAACTTCGACAAAGTCTCTGGGTCTGTGTTTCCCTAAAACCAATTTTGCAGGCAACCCTTTTATTTTTTTTAAAGAGCTTTCCAGCTCTTTTCTTGTCTTTAAATCAGTAACCAGAACCTTGGCTTCGGCCTTCACTAAGAATTTCACCGTTCCCACTCCTCCGCCAATAATTCCTAATCCCATCACTGTCGCTTTTTTTCCTTTGAAATCACTTAGCTTCATTCTAATTACAAGATAACATAAATTTTCAACAAAAAATAGGTTTTAAAAACGAAAAGAGCCCTGCTGGTGTAGTACCTTGCCGGGACTCTTGCGTATCCTTTTAAACCTGCCCTGCCGTGGATCAGGTGAGACATCCGTCCGTTGAACGAATTGTCCGGGATATTTGAGGAGCTAACCGAGCAAACGAACAGTAACTCCCATAATAGCCAGAACTACCCCAATAATCCAAAACCGCATTGTTACTTTATAAGGAGGCCAGCCCTTGGCTTCAAAGTGATGATGAATTGGAGTGCAAAGCCAGATTTTTTTCTTCCGAAATTTCTTAGATAAAAGCTGTAAAATTACAGAGCCAGATTCTAAAACTAAAAGTCCTCCAATGATCGGTAAAACAAGCACCGAATCTGTTAAGAAGGCCACCACAGCCAAGGTAGTAGTTAACCCCAACATTCCGGTTTCTCCCATATAAAATCTGGCAGGAGGGATATTGAACCACAAAAAAGCAAAAATAGCGCCCGCGATTACTGCCGAGAAAGCAGCTAAATCGAATTTCCCTTGAGCAAAAGCAATAAGCGAAAAAGCACCGAAAATTGAAGCAAAAACTCCTCCAGCCAAACCATCTAAGCCATCAATCACTCCGCCAGACCAGGAAGCCAATATAACAATAATAAAAAGAGGAATGTACCAGAGTCCGATAGTAATATCTCCTACAAAAGGAATATGAAGAGTGTCCCAACCAAGTTTAAAGTAAAACCACCAAGCCCCTATCAAGCCAATAAAGATAACCAGCAAGAGCCGTTTAGTAAAAGTGATCCCTCCAGCGACATATTTTCCCTTGCCAAAAACTTGAAAAATATCATCAAAGAAACCCAGAATAGAGGCCGTAACCAAGGTAAACAGAGGCAGCCAGGTTTCGGGACGAGATAAGAAATTCAACTTCTGAGCCCAAAAATTGTCAAAAAATCTGGAAATTGCAAAAAATGAAACTGCCATTAAAAGACAGGTTACCCAGATTAAAAGCCCTCCAAGCCGAGGAACTTTTGTTTCTCGTTCTTTATGAAGTTTTAAAAAGACAGGAGCTTCTTCGCCGGTAATTGTTTTTTCTCTTGCTTCTTTGCGCCAGAGCTTATATTTATATAAAAAATGGGTTAGAAGGGGGGTTAAGGCCATAGCTATTACAAAAGCTGTGGCCGTCAATACAAAAATCTTAACTATATTTAAGAGTAAAAAAATATCTTGATTAAAAAGCATAATATTTCCTACCGGACATAATTTATCAGTTTCTTCATATCTTCAAAACGATTATCTGATCTTAAAATAACATTTATAAAAATATTTTCTGTTCTTTTATCTTTAAGAACCAAAATTAAGCAGCCTTTTGCTTCTAGAGTATAACCTGTTTTACCACCAATTATTTCCGGGAATTCGTTGATGATTTCATTAGTAGTTAGAAGTTGATGATGAAAAACACCATCCAGATCATAAAGTTCAAACTCCGGATTTACGGTAATCTCCCAGATTTCTGGTCTTTTATCCAGTAAATACCTGGCAAACTTTACTAAGTCTTGAACGGTTGAGTGATTTTCAGAATCGTAGCCTGCAGGATCTGTAAAATAAGTATTTTTTAAACCCAGATATTCAGCTTCGATATTCATTAAATCCACAAAAGCTTCTTTGCTCATTAATTCTGAAAGCGCATAAGCTGAATCATTGCTCGATTCAATGAGTGTAATGTATAGAAGGTTTTCTACTGATAATCTTTCCCCTACTTTGAGTTGGCCGAAATCTTCCGGTTGGGCGACAGCTTCCTTGCTAATTCTTGCCATTTCAGAAGAATCATAATATTCCAGAGCAACAAAAGCTGTCATCAATTTAGTTAAAGAGGCAATCGGCAAAATTTCATCAGAATTTTTCTCAAAAATAATCTTTTCATTACCTTGTTTGTCAATCTTAACCGAAATAACAGATTTAGCCTCAATCTCTGGGGTTTCTTTGTCCAGATTCCTGGAAACTTGAAGATTGATTTGGGCCAATAATGGTTGGGAAGACAAACGATAAACTTCAGAAAATAAAAAATCTTCAAGATTGTCAGTCAAAATATTCATGCCTGCCCAAATAAATATACTAGCCGAAAAAGCTATGAAAAAAAACTTTAAATTTCTACTCATAGAATATTCCCTCCTTTGCGATATTATTTCTTCTTTCTTATTTCGATATGCAACTCTCTTAATTGTTCTTTTTCAACCTCTGACGGTACTCCCATCATTGGGTCTCTGGAGTCTCCTGTCTTTGGAAATGCCATCGTTTCCCGAATATTCTTTTCATTTCTTAAAATCATCAATAATCTTTCCAATCCCAGGGCTATACCGCCGTGAGGAGGTACCCCATACTCAAAAGCTCTAAGTAGATGGCCAAATTTCTCTTTTATTTCTGGTTTTTTGTGACCCATTACTTCAAAAATTACTTCAAGTATTTCTGGTCGGTAAGATCTTAAGCTTCCCCCGCCAATTTCAGCGCCATTCAAAACAAAATCATACTGAAAAGCCAAAACTTTTTCGGGGTCTGCTTTAATTTTCCTGATATCATTTTCTTTAGGACGGGTAAATGGATGGTGACAAGCTACCCACCTTTTATCGTTCTTTGACCATTCAAACATCGGAAAGTCATAAACTATGACAAAAGCCAGTTCCTCTGAATTTTTTTTATTTTTTCTTAAATCTGGCCTGTCGGTCTTGTATTTTTTTATTACTTCTTTATAAGTTAATTTTGGGAAGGGAATTTTTAGAATTCTCTTTTCTGGAAAAGTTTTTCTAACTATATGAATATAAAGATTCTCAATCAATTTTAAAATATCCTTTTGTTCAATAAACGACATCTCAATATCTATCTGGGTAAATTCTGCCTGGCGGTCGGCCCGAGGGTCTTCATCTCTAAAACATCTGGCTATTTGAAAATATTTTTCAATTCCGCCAACTATTAAAAGCTGCTTGTATTGCTGAGGGCTTTGAGGCAAGGCATAGAATCTCCCGGGCTGTAATCTCGAAGGAACTAGAAAATCTCTTGCCCCTTCTGGGGTAGATTTGGTTAAAATCGGCGTTTCAACTTCAATAAAATCTTCATTAAATAGAAATTCCCTCGTTGCCTGAATTACTCTTTGTCGAGAGATTAAATTCTCTTTCATTCTTTCTCTTCTTAAATCTAAATAACGGTATTTTAATCTTTTTTCTTCTGAAATTTCGTAACCGGAAGTTTCAATAGAAAAAGGTAAGGTTTTAGCTTTTGAAAAAACTTCTAACCTTTCGGGTTTGAATTCAACCTGGCCGGTTTCAATTTTGGGATTTACCATTCCAGGTGGCCTCTTTTGAACTTTACCCTCTATACCAATCACCCACTCTGATCTCAAGCTTTTTGCCAGCTCATAGAGATTCTCTTGTCTGGGGTCTTGCCCTGAGCCATTCGGTACTGAGCTCATGGCCGAAGTGCTTGTCGAAGGGGTAAAAATTACTTGTAAAAAACCCGACCTGTCTCTTAGATCAACAAAAATGATTTTACCGTGAGATCTCACGGTATTAATCCAACCTGCAACTTTTACCTTTTTCCCTAAGTATTTTGGAGTTTCTTTGTTAAGAATTCTTTTCATTGGCTCATTATAACGCAAGATTTTTGGGATATCAAGCATGATTTACCGGTAAAAAGAGCGCCTTTTGACGCTCTTTTTTGTTTATTTTATATAAAAACTAAGGCTCAGGTAAAGTCTATAGGAATTTCTTTCTTTTTGAATAATCTTCTTCCCCTTTTATGCCGAGTTCTCTGGCAACCTTTGGATCGATATTGGTTGTAAAGAGTTTTTTAATTTCTTCTGGTTGGACCCATTTAATTTCGGCTACCTCGTGGGGTTCTGAAGGCTTGGCAATGGATTTTGGTTTAATTAACCTGCAGTAATGATACACAATAAAAACATCAAAGTGAGGATGAGATCTTAAAGATATTTCTTTAATCGATTCAACGTCATAGCCGGTCTCGGCCAATATCTCTCTTTTAACGCATTCTGTTCTGGTCTCTTTTAGTTTTTGTCTGCCCCCGGGAAAAGCCCAGGTTAAAATCGAACCGTCGTTGCCGGTTTCTTGTATAACTCGGCGGATTATCAAAACCTCTTTCCTGTTATTAGCAACTACTCCCAAATTAATAAAATCTTCAATTTCTAAATCTTCCATAATTTAGTTTACCCCGTACTTTTACAAGCAAAAAGTGCGGGGTCTATTTTTCTCTTTCTAAAATAAAGTCTGCCAGTTTTTTCAAGGTAGTATTCCATTCGTTCTTCGGCAGAATATCCAAAGAATCTTTTGCTTTTTGAACAAATTTCTTGCCCAACCGATAAGCTTTCTGCCTGCTATTTGTTTCTCTGATTAATTGTATTGCTTTTTTAACATCCTTTTTATTAATTCTATTTTTTTTTATTATTTTAAAAAGTTTATTTTTACCGGCCGTATTCAGTTCTTTTAGGGATAAAAGAATAACGATATTCCCTCCCTTTCTTTCTTCAATGTCTTTACCTACCTTTTTGCCAAAAGATTTTTCTTTTCCAAAGATATCTAAAATATCGTCTTGAATTTGAAAAGCCATCCCAAAGTTAAAACCATATTTCTTTAAGGCCTCTGTCTCTTTCTTTTTAGCTCCAGCTACTATTCCTCCCAATTCACAGCAAGTCCGGAACAAAGAGGCTGTTTTTTCACCGATCATCTTAAAATAATCTTTTTCAGTAATTTTTCGATAACGATTCTTTACAACATAAAGCTCGTTTTCTCTGCCTGATTTTTCAAATAAAATATCTAATATCTCTCCCCCCATAACAATCTTTAAGGTTTTAGCTAAAAGCTCAGATATCAGAGCTGATTTTTTGGATTTACCTGTTGTCTGGAAAATAGCAGCTGAATAATTTACTCCTATACATTCGGCAATAGATTTTCCAAATTTTGCCCAAGTGGTTGGCTTTCCCCGTCTTAAATTACTGTTATCAATTATATCGTCAACAATTAAAGTCATATTGTGTAAAATTTCCAGGCTGGCGGCAGGATATAAAACATCTTTTAATTTTCCGCCAAGCATCTTACAGGAAATTATAGCCAAGGCCGGTCTTAGTCTTTTTCCGCCAGTTGAAATCTGATAACTGACAATTTTTTTAAATTTTTTATCAACATTAGAAACCAAAACTCTTTCAATGGCAGGATTAACAGTCTTTGTGAGTTTAATTAGAATCGAATTCAACTTTTTTTTATCTATTTTTTCACCTAAAATATTCTTCTTTTTCAAATATATTCTGAAACCAATCTTTAGCCAGGGAGTATATTTTCTAGGACTATTTTCAATATCTTTTTGAAGCCCGGGAACATCCAACCATTTCCAATCAGCAATCTCTTCGGGATTAGGTTTAATCTTTTTTTTGTTATATTCTCCCACTAACAAAGCGCATACTTCGTTTTCTGATCCTGTATTCTTATATTGAGCCTGATATTGGAATTTATCTATTAGTCTAAGAGGGCAAGTCAATCTTAACTCTTTTTTAAGCCTCTTCTCTCCCGTCCTCTCATAATTCTCATCCTTGAAAGGATGGCTGCTGCAGGCATTATCCCAGAATAAAGGCCAAAGTCTTTTAAATTTACTTCTTCTGGAAAGTAAAATTTGCCCTTTGTTATTAAAAATTAAAATGGAAAAACCCCGATGCAAGATCCCATTATTGTCATGACATTTTTCTTTGTCCTCGGTTCCTATAATCTCGTCTCTTTTGTTTACAATTAATATTTTTGCCATAAAGCTGTTGTCTAATTTATCTTAGCAATTTACCGCGTATTTTGAAAGCCAAAGTGCGGAATTGGTTGGAAAAATAAAAAGAGGACCTCAGGGTCCTCTTTAGCCAAAACGCGCAATTATTTTCTTCTCCTTTTTTGTTAAAGGATTTTCTTTGGTTTTTCTTGCTTATTGTGATTTCCTACAAATAAAAGACACAAGAAATATCCTCCAAGGAAACCTATTACTATTCCGATCCAAAAATTACTATGGTCTTTTTTCGGCTTCGAGTTCAATTTAGCCCTCCTTTCCTTTTGTCCGTTGTCCTCCCTAATGAGCTATTTCAACCATCCTTAAAAGAAAGTTGACCCCGTAGAAAAATTTTGACTAATTGTTTGCTTTGCTGTTCCGCAGCAGTCAAAATTTCTCTACGGGGTCAATCCCCCCCCCACACTGATAAAACGCAATACTTATTCTTTTTCCTCTCCTGCTTTATTCTCAATACCGGCTTTAACTCCTTTTTGGCGATACCGCCAGTAACCGAGCGAAACAACGATAACTACTAAAACAAAAATAATTAATGGCAAATCCATAAAATTCGTTTATTTATTAATCTATTTTTTAAATTGTTGGAGGCTCTGAAGGCTGCTGAGGAAATTCTGGGCCCTTAGGCGTTCTCCCTTTTCTCTTGACTATCAGAAAATAAACCACTATTGCAATTATGACCAACGCTATGATTATTCCAATAATAGGAGTAATAAGTTCTACCATGTTTAACGTTTTACCCAAATTTTTGCTTTCAGATAAAAACTTGGACTTAATTGACAAAATAAATCAACCTTTATTCTATTCTCTCTTTATTATTAGAGGCTGTCAACTCCTTTAAAGTAACTACAGCTCTGTTTTTTTGAACTTTATTGTCTGGAGAAAAAGTTCTTAGAATTTATTAACTAATGTATAAATATCGCCTGCGCCCATTATTAAAATAATATCTTCCGGTTTTACTTTTTTTCTTAAAAATTGAGGTATTTTCCGGAAATTTTCAATAAAGTGGGCACTCTCCCCTCTTTTTTTAAGGGAACTGGCTAATTTTTTTATGCTCACTTTTTTTGAAATTTTTTTTGTCTCACGACCGGCTACATCATAGACTGCGGTTAAAATAATTTCATCTGCTAAATCGAAAGCTTTAACAAATTCATTAAAAAAATAATAAGTCCTTTGATATTGGTGAGGCTGAAAAATAACCCAGATTTTCCGCTTTCTAAACTTTTCTCTGGCAGCTTTCAGAGTGGCTCTAATCTCTGTTGGATGATGAGCGTAATCCGAAATGATTGTTAATTTCCGTCCGTCAAAATCTGTTTGTATAACCTCGAAACGTCGCCAGGCCCCATTATATTCTGACAACGCTTCGTAAGCAATCTTATCTGAGACTTTCAGCACCCTGGCAACGGCCAAGGCAGCTAAAGCGTTAGAGACGTTATGGTCTCCGAAAACTTTCAGAGTCTTTTTCATTTTTTTTGCTTCTTTTTGTTTAAGCGAATAGAAAATATTTGGCTTCCTGTTCTTTGTCGCTAATCGATAAACATTCTCATCATTTCTGTTGGATACCAAGATTCCATCTTCTGGCAAACGACTGATATATTTTTTGTAAGTTCTAAGGATATGGGTTAGATTTTTGAAATAATCAAGATGTTCTCTTTCAATGTTGGTTAAAACAATAATTTTGGGAAAATAATTTAAAAAAGAAGCCTGCCATTCATCGGCTTCAATGACTAAATATTTATCTATCTGGCGAGAAACCGACCTGCCCCGTAGCTCGCCGGAGGCGATGGTATGGGGAGGTTTTCCTCCGGGGAATTGGCCCATTCTAAAATTACTGTTGCCAAATTCTTTCAACTTTGTTCCTAAAATTACGGTAGGATTTAAACCTGCTTTAATTAAAATTAAAGCAATCATTGCTACGGTTGTGCTTTTGCCGTGGGTGCCGGAAACAGCTATTGTAAAATATCCTTTCGTAATCTCGCCTAGGGCTCGAGGATAAGACTTAGTTTTTAATTTATAGCTCTTGGCTTTTAGTAATTCTGGATTATTCGAGCTCACAGCCGGGCTATAAATTACCAAATCAATATCTTTTGAAATATTTGTTTCTTTGTGCTTGCCGATGTAAATTTTAACCCTCTGTTTTCTCAAAAAGTCTGTAATTTCTGAAGAAACCAAATCAGAGCCGGTAACTGTGTCTCCTTTTTTCAGGAAATATTGAGCCAACGCCGAAACACCGATACCCCCAATGCCAATAAAATGAACTTTCATAGGTTATAAGTTAAAAATCATGATTTTAGCGGACAGGCTTCTAAGATAATATATTCTGCCCCTCCCCTCTTTAATCGGCTTTCCATTACTTCAATCGACCTAACTTCAAAGCTTAAGGAAAGTTCTTCTTCTACCGTTATTCTCTCTTCTGGCTCAATCTGACACCATTCCCATTGCCTTATTCTTCCTAAAGTAATATGAGGTGAAAATGCCCGAATGTCTGTTTTAAGATGATTTAGATTAGGCATTGTTAATAGCTCTTTTTCTAAATTATCTTTCAGCTTGGCTAATTCTAAAGATTTTTCGCCTAAAATCCAGACCATTCGCGGTGGAGTTTTTCCCGGAGGACCATAACAAACTTCTTTTAATTTTATTGAAAAAGGAGCAGTTCTTTGAACTATTTCTTTAGTAGTTTTGCATACTTCTGCTATTTCTTCGTCTTTAAGGTGACCAAGAAAAATTAAAGTAATGTGTAAATTGTCCTTCTTCACCCAACGGATTGGCAAATTTCCCAATCTTTTCTGCTGGGCTAAGAATTGTTCTTTAATGTCTTTTGGCAGGTTGACTGCTATGAAAATTCGATGGATCATGTCTTTATATCTTTATTTTTACCTTTAAATTATACCTTATCTATGTTAAAATTAAAATAGTTAGAGCAGAAAGACCATGGATTATGGAGGAAGATCTATTATATAAAAACCTAAGTAAAAAAAATGGTTCAGAAGAGAAAATTATCTTAAAACTACTCAAGGTCGTAAATTTTTAAAATTATTGGAATAGAAAAATTCTATTCGAAATTCCTCTACTGGGTATGGCCAATAAAGAGCTTGTTAAAATATTCAATGAAATCGCCAAGCTTTTGGAAGTAAAAGGGACGGCTTTTAAACCGGCGGCTTATCGTCGAGCGGCCAAAGCCCTGGAAAATTTGGAAAAAGATATTTCTTTGATTTATAAGGAAAAAGGTATTAAAGGTATTAAGAAAATAACCAGGATTGGAGAAAGTACTGCCAAGAAAATTGAAGAATACTTGAAAAAGGGGAAAATTAGATATTTTGAAGAGTTAAAAGAGGAAACTGCTATTCGGCAGATTATTACTCATTATTTCGAAACTAAAGGTCTTTCTTTGAAGGAACTTAAAAAAAACGCCAAAAAGAAAAAAATAATTTACTCAAGATTTACCAGACCGGCCAAACAACTCTTGGAATTGGCAGGTTCTGTAAAAAAAGCAAAAGAAGCTATTAGTAAAGTCGCTCAATGGGCAACATCAAGAAATTTAGATTATGCCATTGAAACCGTTTTTAAAAAATGGCTGGAATTGGACAAATTAAAACCAAAAGAAATAGTCAAGAAGCCCTATTTCCAAGAAAACCCTATGGTTTGGTCAGAGACCAAAAGGAAATGGTATGTCATTGATGAAGGCGGGAATTGGTTAGAATTTGCCGGGAAAGAATCGGAAGTTGAGTGGCGAATTGTAAAATAACCTCCTAATTAGTGATAATGTTTAGTATGACCAGTAAACCAAAAATTATTTTTATTGGAACTCCTAAGTTTGGGGCAATTATTTTGGATGGATTGATTCAAGATAATCTTAAACCTGTTTTAGTGGTAACGGCTCCCGACAAACCGGTTGGCCGGAAACAGATTTTAACTCCTTCGCCAGTAAAAGTTCTGGCAGAAAAATATGAAATTTCAGTTTTACAGCCAAAAAAGCTATTAACGGTCGCAAGGGAACTATCGGCAGTAAATCCCGATCTAATCATTGTTGCGGCTTACGGACAGATTCTTTCAAAAGAAATTTTAGAAATACCAAAATATGGCTCTCTAAATCTTCACCCTTCCCTACTCCCTCGCTGGCGAGGAGCTTCTCCTGTTCAATCTACAATTCTGGCCGGAGATAAAGAAACGGGAACAACAATAATACTAATGAATAACAAAATGGACCATGGGCCAATTATAGCCGGCGGAAAATTAAGAATAAAAAACGAGAAATGGACTTATAGAAAACTGGAGGAAGAATTAGCTAATTTAGGGGCAGAACTATTGATAAAAACTATTCCAAAATGGATAAAAGAAGAAATAAAGCCCGCCGTCCAAAATGAAGCTGATGCAACTTATACTAAAATTATAAGAAAAGAGGACGGAAGAATTGATTGGAAAAAACCAGCTCAAGAAATTGAGAGGCAGATTAGAGCTTTCGAAAAATGGCCGGGAAGTTTCTGTTTCTGGCCAAAAAATGGTCAAAACATAAGATTTAAAATCCTAAAAGCTGAAACTCTGATACAGAGCTCTCATGGTCCATTTGGCGCCTTGGGAAAAACTTTTCAGGCTTCTAATAATAAAATTGCCGTTCAAACTGGTAAAGATTTTCTGATTATTGAAGAACTGCAGCCCGAAAGTAAAAAACCTCAAAGATCGGAAGATTTTTTAAGAGGTCATCCTGATTTTGTCGGAATAATATTAGAATAATTATGTTAACATACGCTGATTTAAAAAAAGGAGTGAAAATTATTCTTCAAGGAGAGCCTTATGAAATTTTGGAAGCTCAGCCTCTAAAGAAAGCTCAGCGAAGAGTGATAATCCAAACTAGAATTAAAAATCTTATTACCGGCAATGTTATTTCCAGAAACTTTCATCAAAACGAAACTGCCGAAGAAGCCAATCTTTCAAAAACTGAAGTAAAGTTCTTATTTTCGAAAGAAGAGAGAAAACAAGGTTCTGGCAAAGACAGGTTCTTATTTTCGAAAGAAGAGAGAAAACAAGGTTCTGGCACTTCGTCTTCCGAGAAGGTGAATCGCCATCGATATTTCTTTTGCGAGAAAGATAATCCTGCCAAACGTTTTGATTTAACTAAAACACAAATAGGCCCACAGGCTCAGTTCTTAAAACCGAACCAAGTTGTCAGCACAATAATTTTCGAGGACAAAGTCATTAGTGTTTCCTTACCGATAAAAATTCAACTAAAAATTATTGAAGCTCCGCCGGGTATAAAAGGCAATAGATCACAGCCAGGAACCAAAATAGCAACCATAGAAACTGGGGCTAAAATAAATGTTCCTCTTTTTATTAAAGAAGGTGATATTATTGAAATAAATACAGAAACCGGAGAATATGTGAAAAGAATTAATTAAAAAATATTTTCTTTCTCGTATAAAACAAAAAGTGGTCCAGATATGGACCACTTTAATAATTTAGTAACAAATTCCTTCCAATTGTTCCTTGGGAAGTATGCCCCCGGCGACAATGGTATCTGCGCCGCCGTAGTAGACATAGATGTCATCTCCCCCGGTATCTACCGCTGCGCAACAGAAGCATACGTTGGGCACGCATCCAGTAGTTTCGTATTCTTCGGTGGGCCACAAAATGGGCTCAGGATGAATATAGTTTACCTTGGTTGGATCGTGTAGATCCAAAACCGCGAATCCGAGGCTGTATACCACCCTCTCCACATCATAACGACTCTCTTTGCTAGAAGTATTAATTAGCAATAACCACCCCTTTGGAGTTTTGATTGGTGGAGAGGCAATGCTAATTTTCCAGGGCTTAATTTCGTTGCGTGGATTTGGATATAATTCTTCTGATTTAATAAGAATCTGACCATCCGGCCAGTTGTTATTAAGGTTGAGGTCTTCATTCCTTGAAATCCAGATATGTGGATACGTTCTGTGAAGCAAAAATGCGCAATTCCCTATTGGTTCAGGGAAGACCACAGTATTCCTGTCTACTCGATTAAAAGAAAAACCTACCCATTCATATTCAAAGAAGTCTCTTGTTCTGAAAATTCCCACTCGCACATTGTCAGATTTGGCAGTGGCAGATTTGACGGCGGTAAAGATATAATACCATCCGTCGACCCATTGAATGATTCTCGGATCTTCAATTCCCCGTGCACAGTATTGATTAAAGCCACTTCTTAATACCGGCTCATCATGGATAGACCAGTTTTTTCCGTCCTCACTCAAGGCCAGCCCAATATCAGAATATTGGTGGTCCTTGCGAGAAGTGGCTCTAAATAACATTTTATAAAAACCATCTTTATCATCTTTGATTACGCCGCAATTAAATACGGCGACTTTCATCCAGGAACTATTTGGATCAGGAACTATCAGGGGATTGTGAGAAAACCTCTTAATCTGAATTTTTTTGGTGTATGTCCCGCTTCTTTTTGGACGAGAAACCTCAGGAGTTACCATGTTCCATTCCTTTCCTCACTGTTGTTTCTTGCGTTTCGTGCAGAATATTCAATTATTAACGAACACTCCCCCTTTAGTATGATGACGCAGGGAAATTCACCTTATTACACTTACGACATAACATATTTTAAAAAATATGTCAATATTAAAATTGTCTTTTCAAATAAAAATCGCCAATTTGGCACTAACCCCGCAGGGAAACTTATTTTTCCTTTAGCCACACCACCGCCTTTTTTTTGGAATTAAAGAATCCCGTCCTTGGCAATTTGCCGGACAGTTTTACTATCAAATACGCCACCGTTCTGTAGAAAGGATTCAGTCCAATACAAGCAATCTTATTTACTTGTTGTTTGGCTATCATCTTTATATAACGTTCCTGCTCTCTGGGTGACATGGGTTTAAACTTTTTAATACGAGAAAGGTCGATCAAAAAGTTGTACTGTCTACCTGGATCCTTGGCAAGAATGGCGTCGCCCCTCGCATCAACAAGCTCTGCGATGCGCTCTCGATCCTTTGGATCATCCAATAAAACTAAAAATTCGAGGTTTATAATTCCATCCTTACCAATATAGAATCGGTACGCCTTCTTCAATTCTTCATCAGACTTCATAGTTCATAGAATCAATTTATTTTTTTTATTTATAACGCTTTCTTATAAAATGAATCAATCTCTTAATTCCTCCATTTTCTTTCTTATAAGATAAGGGTCCTCTATATGGGAAAAAATTATTTCAGTACCTGAAATACCTGCGGTATCTATTTTAAGATAACCCGTATTGGTTATGAATTTATCCCAGAAGGATTGCACTACCACCACATGGGTAATCTTTTTATATCCCACTACTGTAAGGCGAGTGCCGAGCCAACCCCTTCTGCATAATATACGTTTATTGGTAAAAGCAAAATTATTAGCTTTTTTTAAATACCAGTAGTCAAACCATCCGAGAGCTGTTAAGAAAATCCCCACTAGAACTAAAACAGTAAAGAGCAAAGAGAACAGCATACCCAAAAGGCCTGCAAAGATAACTAGAATCCCAGGTATGACGATTTTTAGACTTTGTAATAGACGGTATTTTTTTCCCACCGAAAACCCCCATTTAATCTCCTCTCCTTCCTCTAATATGTTAGCCCAAATATTCTTAGCCATAATATTTTGTTTTTAGGATTTTACATTTTTAATTTTAACAGAAAATTGCCTTCCTGCCCACCTAAATTCGCCGTCAAATTTTAAGAATCGAGCCACTTCTGGAAAAAATTGAAAATATTTTGAAAAAAATTAAAACGGGGTCTTTCCCCGGGAGCAGCTTTTTCTTTTATCTTTACCTTGATGGTGATTGATTCTTTGCTTAATTCTTTTCCTTCTATCTCCCCGGAAGCTTTAACTGAAATAAGATAATAACCGAGTTCCTCTCCTTTCACTGACCAGGAACCCCTTTTTTCTTTCTTGCCGGAAATTATTCCTATTTTTTGGATCGGAGATTTTTTAAGTAAAGTTAATCCTGAAGGAAGAAAAATTTCTCCTCTGGCATTTTCAATTTTCTCTTCTCCTTTATTAATTAATTTTGCCTCCACTTTAAAAACTTTGTTTATTTCTGCTTCTTCGGGGGCAGAAATATCAACCTCTAAAGGATTAATGGTCACCCAAGCTCTAATCATGTCCCAGAAAGAGGCTTGGGCAGAGCCAGAGAAAAAAACAGCAGTTAAAATAAAAACTGCTAAAAGAAAAATGGTAGTTTTTTTAAAATAATTCAGCATTATTTTCTTCTAATTCCGATTTGGAAGGCGAAAAACTTTCTAAATATGGTAATGATTATTGCCCCGGCTATTATTGATAAAACGACATAAGTCCAGGGAGCATACATTGTAAAAAATGAAGATACTCTCCAAATCACTGCCTGTAAGAGATTGGCCGGAACGACTGAGAAATAAGTCTTGGTGGCGGCAGCCACTCCAATGGTGGTTCCCGGCCCGGCTTTAATAATTGGGTGGGCCTCCAAATAGGCGAAATAATCTCCCGGTTTTGTTTTTACCGGCAGGGTTAATTTAATTGCCACGCTTTGAGATTGGCCTGGCTCTAAATTAAATTGCTGGGGCTCAAAACTGAACCATTCTTGGGCTGGCCTAAGTTGAGGCTGGTCTTGATGATAAGTTACTTCAACTTCATAATCCCCCGCCTCATCTCCGGTATTAATTACTCCGATAATGGGAAAATTATAAATTCCACCTGGTTTCAAGGGTTCATCAATTTCTATTTTTCCGAGATTCACTCCAACGCCAATGCGGGCCACAACTGGCAGAGCTATCAAAAAACCAACTGTTAAAAAGATTAAACTTAGTAAAATTTTATTTGTTTTCATATATTTAATTATACATTATGGAGCCGTCGTGGCTACTATTGTAACTATTGAACTATATTGAGCGGAAGAATCGGTGGCAGTAGGCATGGTTATTCTTAAATATAGATTTTGAGTGTTCCCCTGAGCCACATTATTTGCCAAATCATAAAGAATGTCTGGAGTTGAAAAAGTATTCCAAGTACTGGCATCCGGGGAAAATTCCCATTTAACTTGATTTGCTCCATTAGTTGAGTCTAAAGACCAGGAATTTCCATTGTCAGAAAAAACCGTACTTTTGACATCTAAATTAACAGGTCCTGTATTCACACTTACAGTTTGAACATCGCCGGAACTATCTACCATTACTCCAAGAGCAACAACACCAAACTCAACTAATCCATCGGTGGTCAAAGTAATGGAAACAGCCGGTGCATACGTTAAAGCAGCATAGGCATCAACTAATCCCCAACCATAATATTGATCCCAGCCAGAACCTCCTTTATCTTCGGCGGTTGTTTGAAGAATATTTCTTATATCATCTGGAGTACGAGTAGAATCTTGGGCTAAAAGCAAAGCGACTACCCCAGAAACGTGAGGAGTACTCATTGATGTCCCCTGGAAAAACCAATAAGCCCAATCAACTGGTGTGTCGCCAAAAGTGTTTTGCAGAATCCCATCAACATAACCGTCTCCATTTTGATCAACTCCAGTATTACCCCCAGGGGCCACAATGTCTAAACTAGACCCATAACTTGAATAAGGCGCTCTGGTCTCATTATACTGTGTCGCCCCCACAGCAATCACATAATCATTATAGGCAGCCGGGTAATCGCAGCTACTAACATTACTATTACCACAAGCAGCAATTACCGTTACTCCATTAGTATAAGCATAGGCAACAGCATTTTCTAAAACAGAGGAACTGGGACCACCCAAGCTCATATTAATTACTTTTGCTCCATTATCAACAGCATAATAAATACCATCTGCTACCTGTGGCCAAGTCCCAGAGCCAGCAGCATCTAAAACTTTAATTGGCATAATTGTAGTATTAAAAGCTACTCCAGCTACTCCCAAACTATTATTGGTAGTCTGAGCTATAGTTCCTGCCACATGAGTTCCGTGAGAGTTATCGTCATTGGCATGGGTATCGCCATTAATATAATCGTAACCAGCTACAAAATTAGTGCCGGCTAAATCTGGTGCCTGCTTATATTGAGTTGCTTCCCAGGTTCCTGGCCCTAACTCAACATCATCGTAAAAGAGATTGCCCGAACCGTCTTCTAATGTAATTTCATCAACAAAAAATGCTCCATCTGAATTAAAAAACCCGTCTTCGTCGCTATAGGTTTCATCAGTATAAACTCTAAATCGTATTAAAACATTTTGGCCAGCGTAACTGGTTAAATTTAAAGATTCGGCTTTCCAGCCAACCTGACCCTGCACCTTACTGTCTTTGGTATAGGTTTTTAAAATGATCCAGTTATCGCCTCCATCGGTTAAAATTTCAGTAAAGGCCTTATCATAGGCGGTTCCGGCTGTCACCTCCAGGTCGTGCCGGTATTGGTAAGAAAAAGTAATAGTTCCGCTCGCTCCTGTTAAATCAAAGGAATGCTGTAAATAATCCTTCCAGCTATTGCCATAACCGGGTGGCGTTGACCAATTGGGGTTATTCAAGCCACACCACCAGGAATTGCCAGAACCGCCGTAGGCCTGATAAGTATCAATATGGCAGTGGCCAGGAGCTGGGTAATCTTCATAAGCTACTCCAGTATCAACTACTGCCACTATTACGCTTGAGCTTCCAGTGGTTATATCCCAGGCCTGTTCCATCTGGATACCGCCATAAGTTGCGTTATCAAAATGCCATTGTAGGGAATAGTAGGGGTCATTGGGAACCATGGTGGCATAGGCATAATAATTTGGTTCAGCGTATTCAATGTTTGGGTTTTTTTTATAAATTTCAACCATTTCTTCCACAGTTTTTAATGGAGGAATCTTCAAGACTTTAAAATGAGTATAAGGACTCTCGTATTTTTCCTCGACTCCTTTCTGGCGATTAAAATTCTCTACATCTTCTTTTTTTACTCCTGGCTTAAATTTGACAACAATTTCATCAGGAACATAAAGAGGCCTAGCTATCTTTTCTGAGGGTTCTTCTTTAACAAAAATTGGTAGCTCTTCCTGGGCTGCACCTTGACCAAAACCAACCCCCATTAGAAATTCCATTTCTAACGGGGCAAGCATTCCACCAATAATTAAAATCAATACGAAAATTTTAAATGTTTTTGACATTATTTACTTTCTTTTAGTATAAACCCTTGTTAGAAGTCTGTCTTTCCCCCTAAATAATAATTTATTAAAACTGGTCATAGTTGAAAGATATCCCCGTTAATCTCAAGCAGAAAAAAATTCTAGAATTTTTTTCTGCCCAAGACTTCTAACTGGGTAAACCTCAAGCACTGTAACCGCTAGGGACTTGACTTGCCTCCAGCGGTTACAGCTTAATTAAGAATGCTTAGGGTGATTAAATTGTTGCCTGAACGGTAACAGTAATCGTTTTTTCCACATTGTCAGTGGAAGCAGTCGGAGTACCAATCTTCAAGTCAAACGTCTGATTGCCGCTTGCGGCAACATTGTTTACAAGAGTTGAATAGGTAACGTTATCAACATTAAAGGCGGCCCACGAAACACCAGCATCGATGGAAAATTCATGAATAAATGCATCGCTGCCGGCTGAAACTGCAAGTTCCCAAGTTGTACCACCTACTGCATCAGAGCTTCTAATACTTAAGTCTGCCGCAACATTACCGTCGTTTGTCGCAGTCTGCGTATCAACTAATGTCACAGTATCTTCGGTGGTATTCAGAGCCAAGATTCCATACTCAACAATTCCATCGGATACTGAAACGGAGACGAGCTGCGCAGTAACTGTGGCACTTACATCGTCTGTGGTAGCTCCTTGAACCGCCACTCCCACGACCATACCAACTAATCCTAAAATCATAATTGAAGCGATTAAAGATTTCATTTTTTTGCTTTTTACTTATTAATTATTTATTAAGTTCGACCTTTACCCTATTAAATGCCGCTTTGCGGCAATTTCGCTTTTGGCGAAATTATTTAACAGGGTTAAGCCTCGTATCTGAGGCAAATCAAAAAGAGGGCAAACCCTCCTTGATTTTTTAAATAATAATTTACCCCGTTAGAGATTTGTTCTCTTTGCATTTCTTCTTGCTCCCGGAATCTCTAACGGGGTCTGTTTTTAAGCTACTGGCTTAGCCAAGGTTTGTTAGGATGATTTCTCAAAATGTATTCGTATTTATCAATGCTTTCACCGGTTTTTTCATCAAAAAGCGGGGTCCCTCCAATATAAACTGTGTCTTTAGAATCCCCGTATTGATTTAAATCATTTTCAAGAATCCAGGCCTCAATTTGCTGATTTTCTTCAAAAGAAATTTCACTTTCTTTGGCCTCATCTCCCGGTCTCAAAATAACAAACCCTGCTATTAAAATCAAGACTACAAGCCCGAAAACAAGCGCTATTTTGTTCATCATCATATGCCATATTATATATTTTTTTTTAAAGTTTTGTCAATCTTTTAGGTATCAAAAAACCGTCAAAAAGGCGATTTTTTATTAGATCCCTGGGCCCGAGGGTGAAGGAGGATTTTTCGAGGGTTTTGGGGTTAAAACATTAGCTTAGGACGATTTTAGTGCTCTTGACTTTTTCTAATTAAGTCTATATAATAAATAACATTGCTCTTTAAAATCCCGGCTTAAAAGAATAAACGAGGGAGAAGGCCTGAAAGGAGAGAACTCTTGGAAAGGAAAAAGATTAATAATATAGCGAGCGTGGCAATAATCATTAGAGCCTCAAACCCAAGTCAGATTTTTATTGAATTAAAAGATGACGGTTACCCCATGAAGACGTTTCGCCGATGCCTCTGCCCTATTGGAGGCAATTGGATCGGTGAAGCGGCTAAATGCGACCAAAACCCGCTAGACACAGTCCGTCGCGAAATAATGGAAGAAATTTGCCTTGAAAAAAGAACGGCTTCTACGATCGAACTTGACCTGCTCGGCATCAAGCCGGGTAGAAGTTTTTACCAAGTTCCCACAATTGACCAAATTCCGACAAGCGATGATATCAAAATACTCGATGAGCTAAAACAAGTTATTGCCGAGGGACTGGTGCCGTTCGGCGACTACATTAACACTATACCGAAATCGGTGCTGGATCGAAGTGACCCGGAAAACGAACGCGACGGTTTTAGTGCCCTTGTATCCTACTGGGCCGTTGCCCTTGACGAACAACGTTGGAAAGAAATCACTGCTCTTCAGGAAAAATTTGGGAACCTTTCCAATGAATCAATTACACTCGTCACTTCGGTTGATGAAATCATCGAAGTGGGAGTGAAAACTGCCTTCGGGCACGATAGGCCGCTAAAGGAATTCTTTCTCTGTTACGGCCTTCATTCAGCCCAACAATTCCCGTTGATAAACGGGATTTCAAGCCAGGAAATCGGAAAACCATTGGCTTCTTATCAAGAATATCTTGAAAGATATGAAATTCTGAAAAAGCCGAAGTTCTTGTAGAAATCATGGTTTTTATTAATAAAAGTCACTGTTCGGGAATTAAACATTCCACTCAGCGGCTTTTTTGTTTTATCTAAGAAATCACTAATTTACCCACCTAAATTATAATATGAGATTCGGGTATAGTAAATTTGAGTTCAAGTTTCTTAAATACAAAAAGCCCCTTTAGGGGCTTTTTGTTCATCGGTTTAGGAGTTTTTTAAAACCTTTCTTTCATTGGCTTTGCTTCGTTCACTACAATGGTTCTTCCATCTAATTCTTTTCCATCAAGCGTTTCTATCGCCTTTTTCGCGTCATCCTCTGAAGACATTTCCACAAAACCAAATCCTTTTGATCTACCGGAAATTTTATCCATAATAACATTCGCTGACTCTACTTTACCTGCTTTTGCAAAGTGATCACGAAGACCATCTTCAGTAGTATCGAAGGAAAGACTTCCTACATAAAGTTTTTTATTCATTTTTTAGCAAATTTATTAATTAAATTTTAACGCTTCGGCTTTGCTCAGTATTAACCCTGAGCTTTGTCGAAGAGTTAACGACCTTGTTCTCAACGTAGAGATTACGGCACTTCTTTTGATTCTATACTTGTGCTTGAGAAAAAAAGAACTGCTATTCTCCAATATACAGGAAATATTTTCCTCTGTCAAACTGTTTAGTGATTGGAATTACAAAAGAATAGATTAGTCAATAATCACCTATCCTTCAGGGCTTATTTCTTTATATTTTAATTCAGACTTTTGCCACCTCCAGAACATATCCGAATGCTCTTGATATCCCATGCGCGCAAAAGTTGATATATCTCTATGTCCGTCTGTTTTAGAATCTTCTACCTCGTAATCCATGCCCCATATATCTCCGCCTATGCTAATCCACGAATCATTTATCTTTTGATATATAAAAAAGGGGCCATTTCCCGAAGCACCACGGATAGACTCACCACAAATCCATCCAGGCGTGAAAATAAATTCCTCTATACCGTCGCTATTTAAATCTATACGCTCGGAATCGAAACCGTAGTCTTGGTTAGTAAGTCCTTCTTTCCCTTTTTGTTTACAATCCTCAGAACCAAACCTCTCAATGACCTCACCAAACATAGTGGAAATAAGTCCATTTGGAGTTTCTTCTTTCGTCGAAGATACTTCAGTTTCTTCCGGCCCCACTCCTTCTGGTGGTTTTACTTCTGGTGTCTCAACTTCCTCTCTTGGAACAAGCCAAGACTGATAAGCCAGAATCCCTCCGCCAATAATAACAGCCAGAATAACAATAGTTAAAACGTATTTTAAGTTAATTTTGCCTTGAGCAATGAATGGCATAATTATTTGCTGGGTTCATTAAGATTTAATAATTTTTTAGCCTTTTCTAAAGATTCTTTAGGAACACGCACTTGATAAAGAAGGTTGCCGTGAACGGCCTGACCTGCAAGAACATCCGCCATAGGAGATGGATGTAATTCAGAAGGTATCTCCTGTTTTTTTAATAATTCTTGAATCATTCTCGCTTCTGCTTCGCTGATTGTTATTAAAAGAATATAATCTTTTGACTTCATCTTTTCTCATCATACCTTCTTCCCCCACAAGCAACAATACGGGTCAATCCTTCGATAAACTCAGGACACTTCGCCTTCGTTCCACGAAGTCAAAGTGCTGGGGGTCGTGGACGACCTACCTCGCCGGCAAGGCGGGCCTTCGAACATTTGAGTGGGCTAATTTTATTCGAGAACCTGAGTTAATTCTGAATCAATCAAGGGAGTTGTTGTAAATCCTATGATGTTTTCAATAAAACAAAAGGCGGTGTGATGTTATCGCACCGCTTACTTATTTATATCTCCTAAATGAAATAACAACGCTGTGAAGTTTGTGCTCTGAATAATCTCTCCGACAGAGCGACCATTTATTAATGCCCTTTAAAAATACTTCTTCAAAACCAGGATGGTATTTCCATGTCTTATCGCTTCCACAGCATCCACGATAAGATTCTCCAATAAGAATATACTCTTTGACATATTTGGGCCTCCGAAAAGCAGGAGTCCAATCTTCTTGGTAAGGCATCCACGAGCAAATAACTATATTGGGCCTAAAACGACGAATAGCCTCATGATAATCAAGAAGTTTTACTGGGGCAACGGGTACAATTTCCTCATACCCGTCATCGGTGGCTATTATATTAATTCCCCGCTTTCTTAGTTCTTCACTTAGTAAACCACTGCCAGCTCCAACTTCAAGGATTATTCTTCTGCTTTTCGAGATTTTTTTTCTTTCTTTTAAATAGTGCGCCAATGCATCCACAAACTCTCTATTGAAAAACTGGAAGATAGGTTGTTGCGTGTTGAAGCAAGCGCTCCACCATTCAGTGTGGTTTCTAAGTAAAGCTACAGCTTCCTCAAAAGTAAGGAGCACGACTTACCTCCTTCTGTGTTAAAAGAACTTTCCCCCTTCAACTAAACAAATTTTAACAATACTAGTAAAAAAATCAAGTCGCCTTCTTGACGACTTGCCATTACCTTGCCTCTAAGAATTTTATATAGTATTCCTTTGGTTGTAAGTATTTATTTTTAAGATTAATAAATTCAGGATCTAATTCAGAAAGTTTTTTAAGATGATTATTTACCAGGATTAGAGGATCTACTGCTCGTGATTTGACTTGGGCATATAGGTCATAATTATTTTTATCACTCACTTTATATTTAAATTTGTTATCCGCTCTCTCAATTAAACGAGCCAAATGATTGTCCTGAGCTGTCCCAGCCCTTATTTTTGTCCATACATTACTATCTGTTGTGAACAAATCATCCTTACTGATAACTTGTTTATTAATAGCATACTTTAATAGTTCCCCCATAGTCTTAAGCATTACCGCAGATTCCAATCCTGACCAAAACCAATTATTCATTTTTAGATATAACAAGGAGTATTCCCTGGCTAAATTCTTGTCTTTAAAAACCCAGAGGTTATCAATAATTACCAAATTATCCAGGAAATTGTTTATTTTTTCAAGGCTAACCTTTCCAGTCAATACAGCGTCTCTTAAAAAATAATCGATCCTATCTGCGCATAGATTTGGCAACGGACTTTCTTTTAAGGGGAAATTAGTTTCGTCCAAGATAAACTTATAATCAATTCCGTATCTGTTTAAAATTTCAGGAATTTTTGAATTTTCGATAAATTCTTGGTGGTAACTATCCTGAAAATCATGGCTTACTTCAGAACCATAAACATAGTCCCCTACGTGAGAGAATACGGTATGAGAAACATCATGGATTAAACCGGCGACCTGTTCCTCCAGGGAGGCTCCAAATCTTTTAAGCAAGATTAATACACCAACCGAATGTTCAAACCTATCGCATTTAGTGTCGGGAAAATATGGTTCAAAATGTCCGTGCTGATCTATACCTTTCAGTCTTTGCATACTTTTGCTTTTCATTAATTCCAGAATAATCGGTTCCCCTATCTCATTTTTTCCATAAATTCGATCTTTATACTCCATAATATATCTCATTTTATCAAAAAACCGCCTTCTTGGCGATTCAAGAATTTAAGTATACCCTGCCCTGCTACTCACTATTTTTAAACTGCGGATGCCTGGAGAATTGTGGGGTTATAAAAGAGGCACCAACCTATTGCTGATGCCTTTGTCAATGAGTATCCAATAAGCTATCGTTCTGCGTAATCATACCTAACGCTTGCGATTGCTTCTTTAATGGCAATTATGATCTTTGTGACCTTGCCGTCCAAGATTGCTTCTCGCCATTCATCGGTAACAGTCTGAGTGATTGGTCCTTTAGAAGTAGAAAGTGTCATCGTGTTCTGGTTCCCATCACGGGGCGGTTTAGACATATCTCTTGGTGAATCTTCCAGGACTCCCAAAACATCTATTTCTTCTTGTCTTACACCTAGCTCTTTTTCCAGGTGTTTTCCCCAACCATCAAAGAAGTGGTTGCTCATCTTTTCCCTCCTAACTGATTGTTAAGGATTCTATGAGTAATCCTATAATTCTCATATTAAAAGTCAAGTCAGAGGCTCTTCAACAAATTCAGGTAAAATTAACTCTCTTTAGAAACAAAAAGGCGGAGTGCAATTTGCCCCCGCTCTTTGATTCTAAAAAACTACCATTTCTCTGACCAAGTGTTACCTCCGAGATAGTTACCGTCAGAGTCATAAGCAAAATAAAGCGTTGCTATGCACCATAATCATCTTTTCTTGGAAAAGATACTTCTACCCGTAATTTCTCAGTATGATCGTATGGCGTCATTTCCTTTCTCCTCCGTGCGTGGCTATTTCTAACGGACCAGGCTAGTTAAAGACTCTACACGTACCAGAATATCTGATGAATGGGAAGGAAAATGAACCATCCCATCTACTTTTTCTATTAACTCTTTCGCTTGCTCAGGATCATCATGGGTGAAGAATACTACAATTGGCGTATTGAAAGATACTTCTTCTTCTGGGGTTCTTTCTCTGATTTTCGCTATCAAATCTGGAGATTGAGAAACAAGAGACGCTTCCAGAACAATAGCGTCATAGACCCAGAGTTCCCTTATTTCAGGAGGAGGAAGCATTTCAATTATTTCTTCGGGTGAATGCCTAATTTCTACCCTATGTCGTGTGGCCAGTCCTAAAGAGTAATAATGTTTTTGCTCGGAATCGGTTATTCCCATCAGTATTCTCATGTCGTAACCTCCTCTCTTACTCAATCTCTATTGAATTGACAAGGTGCCGCCTCCTTTGTATCTTATACTTTAATGGGCTTTATTAAAAAAGGCAAGCCGAGATGACAACCCGTGGGCGATGGACTATGAGTTATAATTTTTTAGAGATTATCTCCTTTTTGCCATTGAATTGCTTTAAGCAAGGGAGCGTAAATATCATCGTCTCTATCTATGTCTAACGGATTAGAATCTGTGGGGTTAAATTCTTCAAATCTTATAAAATTAATATCTTCTATAATCGCAATTGGAGTTTGTTCGTTACCTTCTCCCATAATAAAAACAGCTGAGGCAGCTAAAGAATCGGCTATATTAGATTGAGAAACTTCCATTTCTCTGCCGAATATATCTTTAGTTCCCCGATAGTCTTTTACGGGAAAAAAACCATAATAGGCTATTGAGATTCCCGTAGTTCCGCACCTTGAGGGGGTGCAATGACTATCAGCGATAATTATTCCGAAATTATTTAAATGATAATTTTCTTTAATAAAACTATAAATTTGTTTTGCTGCCTGAAATGGTTTCTTTGGCCATAAAATAAAATATCCGTTGCCATTACTTTCATCAATGCCTGCTGTCGGGATTAAGACATTATCTTTCATTGTCAACATCACATAACCTTTGGGCACTTTGTCTCTATCAAGATACAAATCAGCTTCTTTTTTAATTAAGTCATCTTTGTTTTTAATTGAATCAATCTTCAGGCATTGCCCTTGCCAGATAGAAACGATTTTGGAAGCTAAAACTATTATTGATTTTTCTTTTAAATTTAAATCTGAAAAACTTTCCTTGATAAGAGAAAATAAATCATCTTTAGGGGGCATAAATGGCCTGGTTTTGATTGATTTAACGAACATAAGGATTAATAGCTTTTATTAAAAATCAAGGCCTTTTTATTTTACCATAAAAAGGCCGTATCTAAAGACAAAGAATAGACAGATTTTAAGCGTGAGATTTAAAGAATCTTGGAGAAATAAGATAATTTTTGTTAACCAGGGGTCTTAAAATATGAACTCCTTTAATCGCAGTTAGTTTGTCCAACACGGTATTCATCACCAAATAACTTGCCCAAATGCCTATGGTAAAGAAACCACGCTCAATAAAAACTACAGGAATTAAGGCCAACCAAATCTGAGGGGTCAAGCCAAAAGCGTAGAGAAAAATTGTTGAACCGACAGCGTGGGCAGTAAAAGTAGCACCCAAGCTATTTAAAATTAACCTTTTCTTTCCAAATGTAGCAGCTAAAGGAATTAGCCAAATAAGAGGAAAAAGCCAGGCTTGTTGGCCAATAGGATGAACTAAAAATAAAATAATGCAAATAGGAAAAATTATAGCCATCTTTTTTCCTTTCATTCCAAAGTAAACGGCCGCCAGCATCATCGGCAGAAAACGCATAACAGTCAAGAAATCTAAAGTTTGCTGAGTAATAATTATATTTGCCCCTCTGACGATAAAAGCTGAGAGGGCACCAAAAAACGGTCCCAAAAACATTCCACCAAGAGGAGCAATAAGTTCAAAAAGAGTAAAGTTTTGGTCTGAACCGATAATCCCGGAAATAGGAATCTGAAAAACAATTAAACTTAAAACAATAAAGATGATTAGAAATAAAACTTTCTGTTTAGCCATTTTCTATTAGTTAATAATTAAAAACTCATTTTTATTATATGATAGAGTGTAATTTTCGTAAAGGCAATTCGGTGTATCAATTTAGAAACAAAAAGGCGGTTTGGCTTTATGTCACACCGCCTTGATTAATATTTTTCGCCAACGCAATTTGGGCTACTGCCGCTCCACAGAAACGATGAAGACGGGGTACTACTGATAGGTCGGTCAACTCAGGGTAGGCCGCGCTCAAGGTGGCTGGCCATCGTAAAGGATGCTAGAACCGTGCTTCAGAGATTAGATAGATATGTTTGTATTTCAGACTTAAGCTCTGTTTAATTTTTTGTATAACATTCTTGGGTAGCCCATTTCCTTCTGAATCTCGTATTCAACATTCAAGTTATTCAGAAAATCAGAACAGGCTTTTCTTGTTTTGTCTACACCACCAAAATCCTTTTTTGCTTCAACTTCCATAAAATCACCCAAATCTTCAATCTCGTCCAAGGTTACCTCAAAATCACCACAATCAAAGTATTTTCGTGTCTTTTTAACAGTAACTTTAAGAATCAATCCAATTTTCTTAAAAATTTCCTCAGCAATTTCTGGTTTATCAACAAAGGTTTCGTATTCATCTGTTGACCTTAACCAACCGTCCTCACTAAAATGCAAAAAAGAATAATTTAGATGATTTCTGCCTTCTTCATATCTTACCCTTAAATATTCGTCTGGCATATTTTTAGCAAAAAAATCTCTCTGTGGCGGCACAAAGTATTTATCAATTTGTTTGCGAGACTTAACAAATTTCCCTACTTCATTTAATCTCTTTTCAATCTTTTCTGGGTTTTTAATTATAACTTGGATTTCAACTTCAACGTTTTTCATATAATTCATCTTACCAAAAAAACCGCCTTCTTGCCCACCTAAATTCGCCGCAGAGGCGAACTTGGGCGGGCTTAGCGATTTTTTAGCTTAGCTTGGCGGTGGAACGTAATTCGAGCTTGATCTTGGGTAACTTACCCAAACGACAAAGCCCACTGAATCGCTTCACGTTCCTTTTGCGTTAAGCAAAAGTTCTAAGCGAAATCGAGAGAGTCCACTTTAGCCACCTACTCACTAACACATGTACACAATACTTCCGCTTGCCCACATCCAGCACACTTAGGCATACAATGACGGTCAGATGGTGGATCACCATGCGTATGGCCGGAATCATGCTGATCCGCATCCTCACCGCAGATTGCACACTTCCAGTTCTCGGCAGGACTATTACATTTTGCACATTTCATATTTTTTCATCTCCTTTCTTAATTATCTAATTATCGACCTTTTAATTATAATTTAACATTCTTTATAAATTTTTAAAACTGTTGGGTGGAGGCTCCGAAACCCAAATTTTTTAATCACATTCTCTTTAGTATCTTTTTTAGCAACGTAAATATAAAACCAACCTCTGTGATTGGTATTCTTTGTTCTTACCTCAATCTTTTTCTTCCCGGAGACAAGCAACTCTGCCCAAGGTTGGCTCATTGTGAGACCATTCATATTTTACTATTTTTTCCCCACCCTGCTACTCACTATTTTTTAAATCAAAACAGCCCAGCGATATGATTTCCCATATTATCTTGCTTCTCTTTTAAATATAAAACTATCAAATCAATACTTCAATCAAAACTTCTATTCAGTTTTTCCTAACTTTCCGGTTAATTTGTTATATAACCAGCCGAATTTGTAGATCAAGATGAAGCTAATAACGGCTGCTTCAATTATGCCGGCGATTATTCCACCTATACTTAACGAGAAAAAAATGTGCCACTGTTGCATCATTTCGACAGCTCCGGTATACATTCCTAAATTGCCAAGTATTCCCAGTAATAACATAATTAATGCAGAAATGATCGCTGCTGCATATCCTAGTGCCAATGGATTTAATTCTTTATTCATATTTTCCGAGATTAAATTATTAAATATAAATACGACCTTTTTTTCTTTATTTCATTATACCTCCCTCTCTGCAAAACAAAAATCCCGAGGTCACATACCTCGGGCATGAGGCGGCTCGGTCCCCCTTCGCCAAGATTACGGACGGATAAATCCTCCTTCGCTAAAGCTACGGAGGAACAAGTCGGGGCTATTTTAAGCTAAAACCTGTCCCGTAGTAAGCTCTGCTTTACTACCGGGATGAGACAAATGGGACATTACTTGGGGGTATATTTTGGTGTCTCATTTTGGGTATACCCTACTACAAAAACAAAAGGCGGTGTGATATTTATCGCACCGCTTAGGTTATTGATGTCTGGGTTATGCAAGCCTTATTGATTTATCCTTGAAAAGAGTTACTGTGTCATCTACTGGTATATAGCCTCCTCGCATATTAGCGGTCGGCTGGAGCGGCCTAACGGGGATACATTCCTTTTCCTCAATAATATTAATTGGCCCTGGTAACCTTTGAAATACTCTCCAGTCAGGTGGCCATTTAAACCAAGCGTTTTCAGCGAGTTCTCTTGCCTTCATTCTTTCACCCTTTCTTCTTGGAAATCTACTCGGTATCTTCTAATTTCCATTTAGTTTCACCACCTCGTCTTTCAAGGCAGTAAACTTGGCAGAGAGCTCCTAATGATTGGGCGACTCCATTAACGTGTAGCCCTGTCCTTTTTGCAATTTGTCTTGTTGTGGCTGTTCCGCCTAATTCTTTTAGAGCTGCTAATATCTCTTTTTGGCGTTTTTTGAGAGATGCCATCATTCTTCCTCCTTCTTTTAATTCTCTGGGAAATGGAATTGTGATAAGTCTGGACTCCAGTAAGAAATAATTAACACGGGGTGATTATTCCCGATAGAATTCAACACTTCCCTGGTTTCGTTTTCCCATCTGGAATCGCTTGGTTCTAAATCCTCTGAATCAAGACAGGTCGTAGCTTTATCTTTACTTAAAAAAAGAGCAATTATCGGAGTGGTCTTTCCTCCATAAAACGCAATATTTACCTCTTCTGGTTTTTGGGGTGACCTTTCAATTCCTCTTGGATGATCTTCATCATATAGGATAATTCCACAAGGAGTAATGCCCACATATCTACCATTCTTAAGTCTTTGTCCGACAGAAATCTTACTTTCCCCTCTTAATACGATTTTCTCAATGATAGGGATACCTTCTTCATCTTTTTCGTCTTTCACCAAATAGACAGATGTAGTTGTTACTGCAAAGAACTCCATTTTTACCCTCCTTTTTTGTACACTAGGACTATCTTTAGTTTAATCAGATTTGATAAAAAATCAACCCTTATCAAAAAAACCGCCTTCTTGGCGATTTTTAATACTAGGGTCATCTAGCGGATGAGATTAGAACCTGTTTAGTAGGTTAAAAACAAAAAAGCCCCGAAGGGCTTAACGGTTGTTTCTTTTTTATTCTTTTATTGGTGCGAGGATGGCATTAAGAACATTGCCTGGAAAATGGCAGTTCGGACAATCGTGGGGGATAATATTGCTTGAAAAGCAACCCTCTCTACGGCTTGCAGTAAATACAAACTGGCAATAAGGGCATTGCCTCTGTAAGATACTTAAGGCTACACCGCCAGGATGATATTCGCCGCCAGTATAAGCATCAACTGCTGCGCTTTCGTTTAGAATGGTAAAATCTTTTTTCAACAAATCGTTCAATTCTGCTCTGTTTTTCGGCAGTTCGGGTATCGCAGGTTTCACGCTATCCAGCATTTATGCACCTCCCTTAATGACTAAATGAACTAAGTTAATTTTATATAAATTAATTTATTTGTCAAGTAAAAAAGCTCCAAAAAGGGCTAAAAAACAAATATTTATTTAGAAACAAAAAGGCCTCTGGCTAGTGCCTGAGGCTGAAAAAAGATAATGAAGGTTTATTTTAGATACGAGAGTATTTGAATGGCAGTGATACCAAACGCTATCATCCCAAAAGAAAATGTTATATCTTGTCTTCGAGTTTCTATCCAGCAGATAATCACTACTATATATAAGATTCCTATTAAAGCGAAATTCGAAAAATCAAGATTGAGGGCAAGATTAGCTGTTGCCAAGATAATTGTCAAAAGAAAGAGTATAAATGCAATAAACGGAAACGGCTTTCTTCTTTCTCGTATCATTTCCACCTCCAAGTTGGGAAAGGGCTATATTAGAGGATGAGGTTGATTGGCAAATAGATAATTGGGGGTGTGGCCCTCCTTTCTTTCACCTCCCAACCCCATCCGTAGTTAATTTAACTTAGATTAGAATTGTTGTCAAAACAAAAACCCCTACTACTAAGTAGGGTGTTATACTTTGCTGGCATCCTCGGTCTAGAACCCACAATTTAAGAGGAAATTCGGAGGTTTGAGGCGTGTCTCATTGACGCGTCTCGGTCAGGGTGTCCCGCCCTCTAAGCAAATAGATAAACATACAGCATAGAGGGCCGGGATGAGACAAATGAGACACTATTTAAGGGTATATTTTGGTGTCTCATTTCGGGCGTTCTATACCCTGCTACTTAATATTTCTTAAAAATCGCCTTCTTGGCGATTTCTTTTCATAACTGGGAGTCGTGGTACAGAACTAGCCGGTTCGTACCTACACCGTATCATATGGTACTGGGGTGGACGATTTTCCTTGTCCGTCCGAAGTCCCGCAAGGCGGGACGAAGAAGGAGAACAACAAATTGGGTGGAACTTATCCTCTATCCTCAATTAACTTTATTACAATCTCAAGAATTATTATCCCCTACCTAATATTTTTGGTAAATCCTTCAATTTAACCGTGATGCTTCACGAAATGTGAAATCGTGCTCAAGAATTTCTGTCAAAGAACTCTTCGATTCCCCCTGAGGAAAACCATTAGAATGCTCTTTTACACTTTGGGCATACAAAATGTGCTACAAACCAATGGCCATTAGTGCGCGTATAGTCAGGAATCAGCTCTAAAGCCATTTTTGTTTTACAATGAGAACATCGAAACCCTTTTGAAAAATCAATATCCTGTTGTAATTTTGCCGCATCCGCTCTACCTTCTTTTACCTCAAGCTTGTAAGAATTAATATTTTTTGTAATATCCACTTTTGTTAATAACGCATGGATCTTGCTTAATATTTCTCGCGGTGAATAAAAGCCCTTTACCGTATAATCGTTTGCCCCTAATTCGAGACCTTTTTGAATATTTTTTTGTCCTCCCAATACTGAAAAAATAATAACAGGGATATCCTTTATTGCTGCGTCAGCACGAATATTTTTTAAGACTTCAAATCCATGCAGTTTCGGCAAAATCAAATCCAATAAAACCAGGTCTGGTCTTTTTGATTTTACTAACTGCCATCCACTCTCCCCATCTTCAGCTTCTAAAACCTCGTACCCATCATTTTCAAGAACGTCTCGATAAATACGCCGGAATCCTGCTTCGTCTTCAATAATTAAAATGGTCCCCTTGTCCTTTTTATTCATATGTTTCTTTATGCATAACTTTGCAATTCAGTTATCAAGTGTTTATTAAATTTCTTAACCTCTCAACCAATTCTCGTGGCGTTGTTTTATCTTTAACTATGTACTCTTTGGCGCCAGCGTTTAGAGCCTCTTTAATGTCTAATTCTTGCCCTAATGCGCTCAAAATAATAACTTGTAAAGTATCTAGCTTATTGTTGGCTCTTATTTTTTTTAAAACCTCGACTCCAGTCATGTCAGGCATCACCACATCAAGCAGAACAAAATCATAGTCTCCAGAATTAACTTTTTCCAAACCGTCTCTCCCATTCTCCGCTTCATCAACTATAAAGCCATCTGCCAAAAGTCTCTCCTTATACATCTTTCTTATAAAAGAATCGTCGTCAATAAGGAGTATTCTTTTCTTTATTTTTTTAATCATTTTTTCTTGAAATAAATATAAAATGTAGTTCCTTCCCCAGGCTTTGTATCAAAGTTTATTTTTCCACCCTGAAGATCGATGAACTGTTTTGCAAGGTAGAGTCCTAAACCCGCACCGGCAGCTTTCACTTTCCCGCCTAAAACCTTCTCTTTGGCAAAGAGCGTTTTTTGATTCTCTGGTGTTATACCCTCACCTTCATCCTGAACTGACATCACAACATCTTTTCGATCCTTATGCAAGCTTATTGTAACAGAGCTGGACGGCTTAGTAAATCCAATCGCATTATGTATTATATTCCTAATAATCTCTACTGATTTGTCAAAATCTGCCAAAATATAAAAATTTTCCTCGGGATACTCTTTTTTAATTGTAACGCCTTTTTCTTTCGCCATTTTCATAAGAGGAGACAAAGCAATCTCAAGTATTTTCCTGATTTGTACATTTTTTATATCAGCTGTCAGCATTCCTCGTTCAAGGCGCGAGACATTAAGAAGATCATCAATAAGTTTTGAGTTTCTGTCAGCAATAGCAAACATATCGTTTAAATACTCTTTTTGCTTTTTGTTCAAAGGACCAGTAAGACCACTAAGCATATTATCAATAAACCCTTTTATCTGCGCAGAAGGAGTTTTTAGTTGATGGGAAGCCAATGAAACAAACTCAGTTTTGGCGCGATCAATTTCTTTTTCCTTGGTAATATCCCTCTCAATGCCGACAAAAAACATTACATTGTTTTCTTGATCAAGCACCGGAGCAATATGCGTTTCAGCATCATATATCTCTCCATTTTTTCTTTTATTACTAAGCTGATCGATAAAATGCTCCTTTTTAACCTTAAGAGTATTCCACATTTTCTTATAAAATTCCGGCTTCATCCGCTTCCCCCACAAAGACGGCCTTTGACCAATCATTTCTTTCTTTGAATAACCAGTTATTTTCTCAGCTGCCTTGTTAGCATATAAAATAAAACCGTCGATATCGGTGATAATAATATGGTCGGAAGCATGTTCTACGGCCAGCTGAAATTTCTTCAAATCTTTAGTAAGGCGATCAGCAATCCTTTCAGCTCGTACTTGTGTTCGGGTAAAAGAATACAAAACAAAGAACAACAAGACGCTGAAAGAAACTCCTCCTACGGCAACCGCAAGCGGTGTATATTTTTCAGTGCCAATCAAAGTGGCAAAGCTCGGAAGGTCATGAAAAGAAAGCTTCCAATCCCTGCCCCCGACATTAATTATTCGCTCCGCATTAAATTCCGGCACAACCTTATGTTCAAAATCTTTACGAACAAAAAGTATCGACCCTGATTCATCCACCGCTTCAACGTGCAAGTTTTGGGATTCTGGAAATACGCTCAAAAGCGATTCAAAAAAATCACTAGCCCGAAACACAGCAAGCACAAAACCATTAAGCGCTTCTCTCCTTTCTTGGACTGTTTTTATAGATATGCCCTCTTCATACAATGGAAGGAATATAAGAAATCCTGCCTGCTCTTCTTTTTCCTGCACTAATCGGATAGGCGCTGTAGTAACAGGAGTATTTGTGTCTCTCGCTTCTTCAAGAGCCATTTTCCTCGCTGGATTTGAAAAAAGATCAAAACCAAAAGCCTCCTCGTTTCCCTTGAAAGGCTCAATGTATGTAACTACAAAGTACTCTTCGCGCTCTCCTTCAGGATAAATGATAAAATCAGGATAGCCTTCGGATATCATACCTTCTATATCATCCCGCACATCTTGCATGAAGGTCTCTTTATCTTCTAGGGGCACTCGAGCGATAAATTCAAGCGCCTGGATTCCCGGGAATTTTTCCTCAATCGACAAAGAGTTTACGTAGGCACGAAAATCATTGCGGTCAACTTTCTGGCTTGCTGCAAAAAGACCGCGCATGCCATACAGTATATTTATATATTTATCAATACTTTCTTGAATATGGATATGGGTCTCTGTAACTATCGCAATAAATTTCTCCTCCTTTTCCAGATTCAAAATTTCTTTTGTTTTATACCAGGCAAAACCAGTCAATATGAAGAAAATCATAAAAAGCAGCAACGGAAGAAATAGTTTTTTCAAACTGATTTTAAATTGTGGAGTTTTCTTCATCATTCCAATTGTTTTTCTGAATCTTCAAAAATATTGATAAAAGTGTGGCTTATAGTAATTTTATTATACCACTGCCTAGGAATTTTGTTGATCCGCTGCTACCTATATTCAACCCCGAAATGCAACACTTGAGGATTGAATTCATGGATATTAAAAAAATCGCCTTTTAGACGATTTTAAAATTCGTAAATAACGCGTCTCGGTCGGGGTGTCCCGCCCTCTAAGCAAATAGATAAACATACAGCATAGAGGACCGGGATGAGACAAATGGGACACTATTTAAGGGTATATTTTGGTGTCTCATTTTTAGCTTATCCTACTGATGCCTGAAGGGATATTTCGCTATTTCAGAAATTTGTAGCCAACTATCAACATTTCTGTATAAATTCTTTTTGTAGTCTCCTTTTCCTAAAAATACTCAATGTTTTAATATGTTGCTGTGCTTCTTCTGATTGTCGAATCAAATTTATTTCTAGATCAATGACCTTTGGGTTTACCTCTAGCGCTGTTTCATTAAAACCTATAAGTTTTAGACTATCTAATGTTTTTACTCTTGATAGAGCGACATATCCCATTCCTCTTTCGAATGCTTTACTAAGATCAATTTCGGCAGCATCTAGGGTCATCCCTTGGCTTTTATGAACGGTAATCGCCCAGGCAAGCCGAAGAGGTATTTGACTAATTTCAGCTTTTACCACATCGTCCTCTTTGATTGTCCAACTCGCATGGGTAGCGATGATTTTTTTACCGGAAAATATTTTCACTATAGGATATTCATTATTATCAAACCCAACTACCTTGCCAAGTGTGCCGTTAACATACCCTTTGTCAACATTATTTTTCAAAAACATAACCTTAGCGCCTTTCTTAAGCGTTAGTTCCTCAGACGCCAAACAGTTTCTTTTCAATAACTCTACAAGTTTAGGCTCTCCTTTCAAATGCATATCATATACAAACTCTTTTCCTTCTATTTTATCTAACTGAAGATGATTTATGGCATCAACGTCTATATTATGAGTATATAGCTTGGTCGGTTTAATGACAGATGATAGTTCTTTGTTTTCTCTACCCGACAATAACTGAAATGATTCATCTCTTATTTTATTGTTCCTTATGTCAAATAGTATTTTTGATAGTCTTGGATCTACATGTCGGTGCTGTTCTTGTAGATAACAGACTTTCATGTCCATATTTCGCCACACCTCGGACTCTGTAACAAATTTTGCCCCATCACCTCCGCCTTTCTGCACAGGGGGTAATTGAAAAAAATCCCCCGAACAGATTATTTGCATGTTTCCGAATGGTGTCAAATTATTTTTAAATGCCTGACATATATTATTTATAAGATCAAACTGGAAAGAATGAAGCATAGATATTTCATCAATAATAATAATATTAGTATTCCGGAATCTCTTTTGCAAATAGCTCCTCTTCAATAAATTTCGTATATTGCTGTCTGTTAGTTTTTCTTTAATGCCTAGCCCAGACCATGAATGAATGGTAACCCCATCCATATGTGTTGCGGCTATTCCAGTTGATGCTGTTACAGCTACCTTTACTTTATTTTTTTTAAGATACGAAATATATTTGTTCAATAAAAAAGTCTTGCCGCTTCCAGCCTGACCCGTTAGATAAACATTATACCCTAATTTTAATATATCTAATGCTTCTTTTTGTGTCATATTTTATAATTTTACTCTACCAAAAAATCACCCTCCCTTAAAGGTGAAGAACGACGTCTCGGTCGGGGTGTCCCGCCCTCTAAGCAAATAGATAAACATACAGCATAGAGGGCCGGGATGAGACGAATGAGACACTATTTAAGGGTATATTCTGGTGTCTCATTTCTAGGGAATTATTGGCTGTTTAAAAAGAAAAGAGCCACCGTAGTTGAAGAGTGTTTGTGCTCTTTTCATCGGGTGGCTTGGGCCGAAGCCCTTAATGATGGCTACGATTTAGTGGACTCCTGAGACAGTCCCAAGTAGAGACTGATTGGCCAGACAGCGGCGCATATCGCTCCTGCCACGGCAAGGATAATCCAGTGCCATCTCGAAGGTGTTGAACCATCCTCTAATTTCAGCCCTACGGCCGAAATGTACCCCATGGCAACGGAGAAGTATATGGCCGCGATAACCGCGTAGCCTAAAATGAGCCAATGCATTATGCTGCCCTCCTTTTACCTTTATTATACACCCACATTTCCGTTTTGTCAAGCCCGCAAAACAAAAGAGCCTCTAGCTGGTGCCTGAGGCTATGAATGATAAAGAACTATATCAAAATTAACTTTCTTTCTCTTTTTCAAGAAGAACACGAAGATATATTGTCATTCGCCACAGAGAGAACAAAGTCATAAAAGATGATATCGCAAGAATCCCATAAGAGGCAGTAAGGTTTCTTGTTTCCGTTGTGCCAGTTACCATCAAAATTGCCATGACAAGAAAAAACAAGAAAACGGCCGCCAAGATAACATATATCCTTATATAGAATTTCGCTCTTTCTTTCGAGCTATCGACTATCTCCGTCATATTCTTCACCTCCCGAGTTGTATAAGAACTATTTGATACTTAACCCTATTACATCCTTAGTTATTCGTCAATGAAAAACCGCCTTCTCCTCCATAGGCGGACAGGTTGGCGATTGATTTATACCGGGCTTGGAGTCTCACTGCTCGCTCGATTAAAATAATTGTCCTTCGATTTAACTCAGGACAACCCTGAGTTTACCGAAGGGTTGGTTTGCCGAACTTAATAAGATTTAATTTCTTTTCTCTTCTCCATCCCTTAATTTCAGACTCTCGATGCATAGCCTCTTTTAATGTTTCAAATTCTTCTGAATATCTTAAAACAACTGGTCTGTGAATCTTAGTGTAATGAGCTCCCCATTTCGATTCGTTATGCTGTTTTACACGTTTTTCTAAGCTATTAGTACAACCGACATAGAAAGAATAATCGGAACATTCAAGGATGTAAACGTAAAATACCATACTATTTGTCACTTCGTCGTTCCTCTCTTCGAGCCTGAGGCTCTCAGAGCCGAACGGCCTCAGTGCCTTCTTCAATATTATTTATAGTGCCAAAGGCCCTGATGAATGAAGTGAAGAAGGGCTGCGGGGCTTGGAATCTCACTGCTCGCTTCGCTGCGCTTTAGACACCCACGGGTTCTAAGTATTACCCCAAATTCGCTTCGCTAGAATTTCGGGGACCCCAAACGTTTCTGCCTCAACGGCAGAAGCCTGTTTTCCTACACGGGGAGATACCCAATCTCCCCGACCCCCTCTGTGCGGTTCTCATCCAATCCCCTACGCATTAATTCAAACCAGTAACACCCATAAAGGGTGTTCTGTTTTCAATACTGGCATCCTCGGTCTAGAACCTGTGTTTTGAAGGGAAATTAGGGGGTTTGAGGCGTGTCTCATTGACGCGTCTCGGTCGGGGGGTAATCTTTTTTTTATTAGAATTTTTCTATCTTACGCGAGCTCTTGTTGGATATCTTGCAACTGTTTCTTAACCTTTATGTCTTTTTCCTGCCTTTGAAGTGTCTCAATTTTCTGATCAAGTATGAGCTCTATTGATAATTTAATTGGTGCAAAATATCTCAAACATTCTTCCTCGGTCAACTCATGAACACCTTTGCTTAAAATTGAATAAATACTTTTCATCTCCACAAGTTGACTTGGTAAAAATGCTTTAAGTGTTTCCACTTTATCCATCATCCTTTGTTGTTTAAAATCAGCTTCAGCAACTCCGATAGAGACTGCATTTTTTGTATACGTCTCGAAAATGAGGTTTTCGAAGATCTTACGTAAATACACAAAAGACCCCGCACCAGCACCGTGTGCAACCAAACCAATTGCTTTTTTCAGATTCTTTAAGTCTTCGGTTAGAAGTACTTTGTCGTATTTCTTACCAATCTCGGAGAACTGTAAATCCGCAAGCGACGGGTATTGCCCAACCTTAAAAATGATTTCTCTATTTTTATAAACAATGAATCTCAGAATATCTTCTGATTTTCTCTTGCAAGTGAGAGTTATTAGATAAAATCCAATGTTTACATGTTCACGGATATCACTAGCCCATATATCCCAAGTATCAATTTCATCCATATTTATATTGTATGTAGTTTCCGAACTATTCTTGGCACTATACGCGTCTACGTCACCATTGAATGTATTTTGTTCGAGTTGCGCTAAAACCACTTCTTCATACAAAGGAGTCTCAAAATAGAAATTATGTTTACTTATTATATTCTCTTCAGTTGTAGTTTCTTCTGCCATATTCTTTATAAAACAATTGTTCTATTTCATTGATGTGTTTCGGTCGGAATATTTTTAAATTAAAAAGATGTTAGTGCTTTATGAAGTATGTTTTTATGGTCGAACGATTAAATGACAGTAGAGTGGCCGACCACTATAAATCCTATCGCTAACTATTTCTTCACGAAGGGCGACGACATCAGGGATTGAAGAATCTGGATCGTAGATAAAAAATACTAGATGCTCACAATGCTGATGGTGACGGTATACTTCAATATCATCATGAAGTTCTTTCGATATTTGTTTTCCATGTACCTTATCGCGAATAAACTTTGCCTCAATAACTGTTTTGGCAGATTTTGAAAGAAAATCTTTAATAGCAAATCTGTTACCTACTTTTTCTGTTGGATTCTCATAAATCAAGTCAGTTACCCAAGGACGTAACATTAGATAGATCGCGTCTTGAACATCATTTTCCCCTTCAAGATTTAATTTTGCACCAGTAGAACGCCGAGTATTTAAATACCGGACACATTCCGTAAACTGCTCTAAAGCAGACACAATATCTATATAAGATAATTCTGTCTTTAATTTTTCCTCGAGGTGAGGCCGGAATTCTGCTAAACTTGCGCAAATCTCCGCTTGTTGTTTTATGTTTTTATTCACCATTAATCTTATAAAGACGATTTGCGATACTCTCTATAATTGCATCGTAATCGGCCTTGCTTTTGTTTTCTGGTAAATGAATGTGTAGATCAATTCTTAAAACTGGTTCATTTGTAGACTTACTTACACCATTATCGCCTACGGTGGGAGCGCTTGATTGTCCCGATTGACTGACACCATCAAACGTGGCGTGATCAGCTAACGCTTTAAAGGTATCAACTTGAAAGCGAATTGTCTTTTCTCCGCCACCAGAATTGATATTAAAAAAGCTTGTCAGTTCCTCAGTTGCTGCCTTCTCTGGATTCTTCACATTCTGAAAGAGGGTCTCGTAAACGACTTTAATTCGTTCGCCAAGTACAGAAGCACCAGTCTCTTTTTTCATAAATTCCGTATAGTGAGTAGTCGGTTCACCTGCAGCCGATAAAAGATCAAGTTTTTTAAGAACGCGTAAAATTGATTGGTCGTTTGCGTTTCTGAGCCCCCATACCTTTAGGGTCCCACCATTAATTTTGGGTGGTTTTGGTTTTCCTGGAATCATTTCAAGAAATTTCCGTAGCGACTTAGGAACCGTACAATAAGGAAACTGTGGATTACCATAGGTAGTTTCCTTAGTTTTTTTATCTAGTTTACTATATTTTTTTTGTTCTTTAGCCATGATTATATAACGATTTAATGTTAATGACCCGTCTCGGTCGACCGATACCGAGCACAAGACTGCTGCGGGGCTTGGACTCGAACCAAGATTGACGGCTTCAAAGGCCGCTGTCCTACCTTTAGACGACCCCGCACCGTTTAAACAACACTACAGGCATCAATAACTGCCAATTCCAGAGGTAATTGCGGTATTGACGAATACTTTATTTTATTTTCAGCTTCCAGAAAAAGATTTAAAATATTCTGAATATCCCGTTCTTTAAAATTTGCTATTTGAGCCTGGAGTTTCGATTTCTCCTCCGAAGACAGGCCGGAAATTATTGGATTGGACAAATCAGGATTAATCTTCAAGATCAATCCCTGCCTTAAGTAATTGATAAACTGTTTGGTGAACTCTTGAATGTCCAATCCTTGCTCTATTTTTTCCTGTAGAAACTGGAGGGCCCGGGGGGGTTGTTTCTTTGAGATGAAATCTAAAAATTGGCTGATTAAAGCAATATCAACAATACCCAAAAGCTCTTTAATGTCGTTTTTTTTAATTTCTTTTGTTTGACCAGAGAAAGTAATTAACTGATCCAGCAAACTTTCTGCGTCTCTTAAAGAACCTCCTGAATTTAAAGCAATTATTTCCAATGCTTCTTTTTCAATCTTCACGTTTTCTTTTTTAGAAATTATTTCTAATCTTTTCAATATCTCCGGCAAGGTTAATCTTCTAAAGTCAAATCTTTGACAACGAGAAAGAATCGTTGGAATCATTTTATGGATTTCGGTTGTTGCCAGAATAAAAATAACATGACCCGGAGGTTCTTCTAATGTTTTCAAAAGAGCGTTAGCTGCATCCTTTGTAATCTGATGACTTTCATCAATTATATATACCTTATATTTTGCTTTTGCCGGGACAAATCGTGTACTTTCTCTTAATTCTCTTATCTCATCAATTCCCCGGTGGGAGGCCGCATCAACTTCGATTAAATCAATTAATTTTCCTTGATTAATTTCTGAACAGGTTGAACATTGATTACAAGGCTCAAAGTTCCCGCCTCCATCATGGCGGGCAGGCTTCCTATTCTCGCAATTAATCGCTTTGGCAAAAAGTCTCGCCATGGTGGTCTTTCCACTGCCGCGGGGACCGGAAAATAAATAAGCATGGGATATCATCCCAGCAGAAATAGCATTAGTTAAGGTTTGAACAATATGTTCCTGGCCAATAATGTCAGAAAAGCTTTTTGGCCTGTATTTGCGATAAAGAACCAAACCCATATTATTTAAAAACGATAAATTTGTAACCGAGGAAATTCCAGGCCATACCAAAGAAAGCAGCCGTTATTGCGCCAATATTCAGCCAAATCTTTTCTGATAAACCGAATTGCGGGCCTATTACAATCACAACCAAAGAAGCTACTCCAACATTTATCCCAAACCCTATTAAGCTAACAATAAAAAACTGGGTAAATTCTTTCTTTGGTTCAGTTGATTCTTTTTTTCTAAAAGTCCAAAATTTATTCCAAAAATAACTATTAGTTACAGCAACAATGAAAGAAATCCCTTTTAAAACACTAAAACCAAAACCTGTGGTAATTCCTAATATTAAGCTCAAAACATTTAGAACTCCTAAATCTACAAGAGTATTCAGAATGCCCACCAAAGCGAATTTTGCTGCCTGCCATAAAATGAGAAATTTCTTGCCGATTAAAGAAGCTATCCAAAGCCCGAATAACGTCAAGATTGGCAGAATAATTATTAAAGACCAGAAAAAAGGTATTTCCAAGCGAATGTTTTTGAAGATAACCAAAGCCAATAAGGCCGATGCCTCACCGATAATTAAAGCTGCTAAAATATCAATTTTCTTCATGTTCAATTATTTTATCACGAATTTCCAAAAAAATCAAAGCATGATAAAATAGATTAATATGCTGAAATTCTATAATACCCTATCTCGAAAAAAAGAGGCTTTTAAACCAAGTGGATCGCTTCAAATAGGAATGTACATTTGTGGTCCTACGGTCTATGGTCCCGGACACATTGGCCATGCTAGGACTTATATTGCCTTTGATGTGATTAGAAGATATTTGGAGCATAAGGGATATAAAGTGAAATTCATAATGAATATTACTGATGTTCACGATGATGTAATAAAAGAATCGAAAAGATTAAAAGTCCCCTTTTTAAATTTATCTGAAGAATATACAAAATTATTTTTGAAAGATATGCGCCTTCTCGGGATCAAAGAAGCAAATCATTATCCCAGAGTAACAAAACATATTAAAGAAATAATTAAATTCATTACAAAGCTTATCGAGAAAGGGTGCGCTTATAAAGAGAAAAATTCTGTTTATTTCGATGTTTCAAAATTCAAAGATTATGGCAAACTTTCGGGGATTAAATTGAAGAAAACTTTGGCAGGAACCAGGGTAGAAACCGATAAATATGAGAGGGAAGAAGCTTCGGACTTTGCCCTTTGGAAAGCATCATCCTCTAAAGAACCAGGCTGGTCAAGTCCCTGGGGAAAAGGCCGGCCAGGCTGGCATATTGAGTGTTCTGTAATGTCTCAGAAATATTTAGGAAGACAGATTGATATTCACGGGGGAGCTAAAGACTTAATTTTCCCTCACCATGAAAACGAAATTGCCCAATCAGAGTCTTTAATTTCAAAAAAACCTTTTGTTAAATATTGGCTGCATTCTGGTTTATTGACTATCAAGGGTCAAAAAATGGCAAAATCTCTGAAAAATTACATTACTATTGAAAAAGCTCTCGAAAATTGGCCCACTAGAGTTCTTCGCCTATTTATAATTAGCAGCCATTATCGATCTCCCCAGGACTTTAATGAAAAGGCATTGAGGCAGGCCCAAAAAGGGATAGAAAGAATTGATGAATTTTTAGACAAACTAAAGAGATTAAGAGGTAGAAAACGACCGGCTAAAAATTCAGCTTTGCAGGCTCAGAAAGAATTCGAAAAAGCAATGAATGATGATTTTAACACTCCGGTTGCCTTAGCCTCACTTTTCCGCCTCATCACTCAAGGAAACTATCTCCTGGACAAAGAAAGATTAACTTTTGCAGATGCCCAAGATATTTTAAAATTTTTAAGAGAAATAGATAAAATTTTCGACTTTATCTTTTGGAAGGAATCTAAAAAAGAAAAAGTTCCTGAAAATATTTTGATATTAATCAAAGAAAGAGAAAAATATCGGAAAAGAGGAGATTATAAAAAAGCTGACCAGATAAGAAAAAAAATAAAAAAAGAAGGTTATTGGCTTAAAGACACTAAAAAGGGACCAAAAGTTAAAAAACTATAAACTTTAACTTATAAACAATATGAAAGGGCGCCACGCGGGGCGCCTTATTGTTAATTAGTTTCTTCTTTTGTCATTTCTAGGGCCTGGCTGATCAACAAGAATGATTTTTGACCGAGATTTCTGATTGCGGCAATGTTCACTTCATTAAAGTCCATTATCGCTCTTAACTGAGAAAGGGAGTCAATTCCGTTTTGCACTAGTCTGTTGTAGGCTATAACTACAAGTCTTGGAGTAGTTCCGGGGCGGCGTAAAGCCGCTCTCTGAAGGGCATCCCGAAGTCCGCTTCTAGTTCTTGTTCTAGTTCTTGGATCAAGATCTTTTAGTGTAAGACTAAATCTTTTTAAGAAGATTTCCAGTCTCTTCCTTTCCTCTCTTATATCTCTAATTTCCTCTCCTAGTGTTTGAATTGTTGTTTCTAATCCTTCTTTTTTCTCTTCCAGTTCTTTGAATCTTCGGAGATTTTCTGCTTCTTGTTCTGGTGTGGGAAGAAGAAATCTCACGAGAAACCTTGATCTGCTTGGATGACGCAACACCCGAAGAATCCTAGCTTCAACCTGGCGAATTCTTTCGCGAGTTATTTCAAATTCCTTGGCAACTTTGGCCAATCTCCGTGCTTCCCCATCTTCCAGGCCAAATCTAAGATTTAATAATTGGATTTGTTTTTCTTTTGGCCAAGAAGGAAAATCAGGCAGGGTTTCGAAAACCTTCTTCATTCCTTCTTCCAAAGATACTTCCTCTTCTTCTTCGATAATATAAGGGTAACAAATTAGAAAACGGGCATCACGCATCATTCTAAAGATGGCCATCATCAGTCTTTGATAAAACTGATATTTCTCTTCAGCTGAAAATTCGGTCTCTCCCATTATCTCCCCTCCTCTTTTGTTAAATAGCTATTTCCTCTTGATATTAATTTTATACAAGTTATCAAAGAATTTGTCAAAACTTTGACACGGTTTTTAACCTCTGCTATATTAGAAATGTAATGGAACAAAATTCTACCACTAACCTTAAGCTGCCAGATAAGCTCCCTCCTCAAAGCATTGAGGCTGAAAAATGTATTTTGGGCTCTTTAATGCTGGATAATTCAGCCATCCTAAGAGTAGCTGACTTCTTAGAGGCCCGTGATTTCTATCAGGCGGTTCATCAGGGAATTTATCAGGCAATAAACGATCTTTTCGAAAAAAGAGAACCTATTGATTTACTCTCGGTCTCTAACCGCCTTAAAGAAAAAGACCAACTAGAAGTAGTTGGAGGAAATAGCTATCTAACAGAGTTGATCAACTCTGTTCCGACGGCTGCTCATGCTTTGAATTATGCTAAAATAGTCCAGAGAAAAAAACTACTGAGAAACTTAATTGATGCCAGCCATGAGATTGGACTTTTAGGTTTCGACGAGACAGAAGATATAGACGTATTGCTTGATAAAGCCGAAAAAAGAATTTTTAGTGTTGCCCAAAGAAATTTAAGCCAAGATTTTGTGCCAGTAAAAGCTACTTTAGAAGAAGCCTTTGAAAGAATTGATAAATTATCCAAACAAAAAGGAGGAATAAGAGGATTGCCAACTGGTTTTGCTAAGTTGGATAATTTAATCTCTGGTTTTCAAAAATCTGATCTTATTATTTTGGCTTCTAGGCCCACAATGGGAAAATCTGCTATTTCTTTAGACTTTGCCAGACATGCAGCAGTTGATGGAGGAGTACCGGTGGGAATATTTTCTCTGGAAATGGCAAAAGATCAGGTTGTTGATAGGTTGATTGCCGCTCAAGCCAATGTTGATTTGTGGAAATTGAGGACAGGACGGCTCTCCAGCGAAGGAGAAGAAAATGACTTTTCACGAATCCAACAAGCCTTGGGAGTGTTATCTGAAGCTCCAATTTATATTGATGATGCTGCTACTTCAAATATTTTACAGATGAGGGCAATGGCAAGAAGGCTGCAGGCATCTAAGGGTTTAGGATTACTTATTATTGATTATCTTCAGTTAATTGATCCCAGAAATATAGCTGCCAGTCCGGTTCAACAAATGACTGAAATCTCCCGTTCATTGAAAGCTTTAGCCAGAGAACTAAATACCCCCGTTTTGGCTATTTCTCAACTATCTCGAGCGGTGGAGCAAAGGTCTCCCCAAATCCCCAGACTTTCTGATTTACGAGAATCGGGTTCCATTGAGCAGGATGCCGACGTTGTTTTATTTATCTATCGTGAAGATCGCTATCGTTCCGAAACCTTGAAGAAAAATATTGCTGATCTTATTGTGGCTAAACACCGCAATGGCCCCGTTGGTAAGGCTGAACTTTATTTTGACGAAGGAAAAGTAAGTTTCCGAAGTTTGGAAAAAACTTACGAAGAATAATTCGAGCGAGCGTAACGAGCGAGAACCCCGCCCTCTATGCTATATGTATTATGTTTATATCTTGCAAAGAAAAAGAAACAGTCATTTTTATATAGGTTATACTAATAATTTAAAAAAGAGGGTTAAACAACACCAAAGAAAAGATCAATCTCGGTTAATTTATTACGAAGCTTATCTGTCAGAAAAAATAGCAAGGATAAGAGAAAGAAGATTAAAACATTATGGAAGTGCCTGGCGAGCCCTCAGAAAGAGAATTGGTGCTTAGAGGGCGGGGTGTCCATCTAGCCCTTTGGGCTATCTGAACATGTATCCTCCTTTAATTCAAAAGCTTATTAAACAGTTCTCAAAATTTCCTACCGTAGGGCCACGGACAGCTACCCGCTTTGTTTTTTATTTGTTAAGAATGGGAGAAACAGAAGTGGAAGAGTTTGTTTCTTTAATTTCTCAACTTAAAAAAAGGATAAAATCCTGTTCTTTTTGTTTTAATCCTTTTGAGCCCGTCCAAATTTTGCCGGGCAAAATTTCTGCGGATGAAGAAGGAAAAAATCTTTGCCTGATCTGCCGGAATCCTTCCCGAGAAAAATCCCTGCTATGTGTCGTAGAGAAAGAATCCGACTTAGCTTCTTTGGAAAAGATAAAAAAATACAAAGGTCTTTATTTTATTTTAGGCGGAAATATTTCCAGTTTAAGGAAAAAAGACTTTGAAAAATTAAAGATAAATAAACTGATAGAAAGAATAAAAAATCCTGCAGAATTTGGCCTTCGAGACGCTGATTTTCAGGAAATCATTTTAGCTATAAATCCAACCACGGAAGGAGAAGCTACGGCCTTATACCTTGAGAGAAAACTTAAACCTTTAAATAAAAAAATCACCCGGCTTGGCCGGGGGCTACCAGTGGGAGGAGAATTAGAATATGCTGACGAGGAAACGCTTGAGAGCGCTTTAGAAGGGCGAAAATAAAATTAGCCAATAATCATTATTGGCTAAGTACAATCTTGGTTATTTCTACTTCGGTAAAAGGCTGTCTGTGGCCTTTTTTCTTTTTATATCGTTTCTTGGATTTATATTTAAAAATAATTACTTTTTTCCTTTTGCCGTGAGATAAAACTTTCCCGGTCACTTTTGCTCCTTTTATAAATGGAGTGCCAATCTCTATTTTTCTGCCTTTCTCCAATAACAAAACTTCATTGAAAGTGGTTTCTTTTCCTTCTTTAACCTCTAATTTCTCAATTTTGATTTTATCTCCCGGGGAAACAATATATTGCTTACCTCCTGTTTTAATCACTGCTAAGGTCATATTTTTTGTGATACTGCCTGCCCCGTGCAGTAAGCCGTCGAAAACGGATATACCTTTTGGGCTTACTGCCGTTTTAATGACTGCCAGTATGTTCTTATATTATATTAATCTTGTTCTCTTGGTCTATCTAATTGTTTAATCTTTATTTGCGATTTCCCACCCGCAATTTTCACCACGTCTTTATCAATTTTTTCAAATTCTTTACCAGCTTTATTATAGCTACCCACGGTTGTTCCCAGATGATTGCCAAGTCTTTTCATGTATTCGCTATAGGTCGATAAATGTTTGCCCAGTCTCTCCACTTCTTTGATGATTTCCTGAGCCTGCTCGGAAATCTTTTGATTTCTCAGGCCCTGTAAAACAGTTTGTAAATACGCCAGAAAGGATGTCGGAGAAACAACTATAACTTTTTTCTTTCCGGCATAGTGAATTAGATTGTTTGTGTCGTCGGTAACTACTCCTACCTTATTAATAAGTAAATCATAGAAAACGGCCTCTGAGGGAATAAACATAAAAGCAAAATCCATTGTGTTTTCTTCCGGTTTTACGTATTTGGCCGTTTCATCAATCCGAGCCTTAAGGTCACCAATAAAAGACAATTCATATCTTCTCTTGTCTTCGGGATTATGCGATTCCAGTATACGGTTATAATTTTCCAGACTAAACTTTGAATCAATAGGAATAATCCGTTTGTTGGCAAATACTACAGCATCAACTATACTGCCATCCTTAAATGAATATTGCATTTGATAAGAACTTGGCGGTAAAACATTTTTCAGAACAGTCTCCAGGTAATACTCGCCCAAAACACCTCGTTGTTTGGGATTCTTCAGAATATCTTGAAGGTTGCGCAGTTGATCGGCAAAGCTTACAACCTGACGATTGGTTTCGTCTAGCCTTGTTAACTTCTCGGTAACATCCTGAATAATTTTGGTACTTTGGCCGAATTGAGTCTGAATAGCTTTTGTTGATTCGGATAATTTGCTATCTAAAACCTGAGCAATATTATTTAACTGTTGCTGGAGTATTACGAATGATTCTGACTGTTTCTCCGGTTTTTTCCTTGATACCAGAAAAATCACTATCATCAATCCTACAATAACTAAAACTAAAAGGCCAGTTACTATCTCTGTCATTAAATTATTCTATAATAATTTAAAGAAAAAATCAACGAACGATGCTTGAGTTTATGTAAAAAATATTTCGGAGACTAAAAAAATCAAGTAAATCAGAAGTAAAAATAGGGCTTCTTTTCTGGTAATCTTCCGGCCAGTTCGGATAAAGAAGAAGAAGAATATGGCTGAAATTATCAGAAAGAGCCTGGCAATGGCAAATGGGGAGAAATCTGAAATTTCAATGGGGTGGATTAAAGCCACGGTTCCCAAAACAAGAGTGGCTGCAATAATAACAGAACCCATTAAATCCCCTAAAATCATCCGGGTTCGACCCTTCCTGGCAGAAGCTATGGCGAAATAGATTTCAGGCAACGCGTTTCCGGTGCCAACAATCAAAACCCCAATTATTGGTAAAGATAAATTAAAACTGATGGCAAAAAAGCTGGCCGACCTAACAATTCCTTCTGCTCCCAATAATAGCAATATTATACCGATAGCCACTCTCCCAATATCCTTAAAGAAGGTCTTTAGTTCTTTCACAATGGGGAGTTTCTGTCCATCATATACTTTAATAAATCTTTCTTTTTTGGAAAAAAGCCAAAAAACATAAAAGAAAAAGAATCCGATCAATAAGATCCCGTCTACCCTGCCCAATGTCCCATCTAAAATCAAAACAACGGGCAATATGGCAATTAAGATTGTGAATAATGAAGAAACCTGGATTAAATTGCTTGTAGTTGGCAAACCTTTGGTGATTAAAACCACTAAAGCAACAGCCACCGTTAAATCGACTATATTGCCCCCAACCACATCACCAAAGGAAAGTTGAGGAATTCCATGTAAAGCTGAACTTATTCCAACAAAAAAATTAGGAATAGAAGAGGCTATGGCTATAACAAAAAAAGCTACCACAAATTCTTTCCATCTTAGAAATTTGGCTATTCTCATTAAACTATCAATAATAAAAGTGCCTGCCCAGAAAAGCAAAAGAACGGAAATAATGAAAATTAAAATATAGACAAAAGTCATGTTGTAGATTAAAACACCTTTAAGAAATAAAATATTTCATATAAAACTCCGAGAATAAAAATTAAAATTAGAAAAGATGTTAAAAAATAAAAGAGGGAGAAACGACTGATTTTCTTGCAGGCCCGGTACATTAAAAGAATTAAGATTCCGTTGATGCCAATCATTATTCCTCCAACAAAAGATATTACTGGGATAAAATCTTTAATACCAACTAAAAAAAAGGCCAAAGGAAAAAAACAAGTAATTGCCCAGGCCAAGTTTTTCCCTATTTTCAGATCATACCAAAAAACCTTCTTTAAGGTTAGCCCCAAAGCAATAAAAGAAGTAAAAGTCGTCAGAACGCCAAAGAGCAGCCCCAATGAAACTATTCCATCGCCTAAAAAATTCCGCAAGCCAAGCAAGGCAGATTCGGTGGTTTGAGGTCCGGTAATTCCTAAAATTATATAAATAAAAAAAATATAAACTAAAATTGGAATTAAAATGGCAACGGGAATTATTTTTTTCAGCAAGTCTTTTCTTCTTCCCAACATCTCCTCTACTTCGGGAATTAAGGATGCCCCCCATAAAGAAAAAAGAATAACACCGTAGGGCAAGAAAAAATTATTTAAATTTAAAGTCGGGGCAATAAAAAGATTTTTCATTTCGAAAAAAGGCTGGCCACGTAAAAATATAATAACTAAAACAATAAAGAATAAAATTAATCCCCAAAATTCTATTTTAGAGATAGCTTTAATTCCAAAGAAAATTAAAATAGCCCCGAAAGCAAAATAGAAAAAAGTATAAAACAACGAATTACCGCCCAAGAATGGTGACAATAAACTTTCTAAAAACTGTCCGCCAATAATTAAATAAGCCAGAAGTGCTCCAAATAATCCCAAGATTGTTGAGATATAGGCTACGAGTTGACCCCATTTTCCAAGGTAAATCTTAGCAAAGCCAGGTAATCTCTTAAAATCTGGTGTTCTTAGAGATAATTCGCCAAAAAATAAATGCAAAATAATAACCAAAGCCCCCAAAACTAAAAAATAGCCCAACATTACAAAAATCCCAACTTTTGAAGTAATATAAGGCAAAGAAAAAAGACCGACTCCGATAATGGTGCCAGAAAGAATAGATATAGCGTAAATTACTTTTTTCATTTATTTTCTTTAATCAAATTTTTTCTTTCTTATAAAATAGTATTTAGCGCCCTCAATTAACAGCAGATTCAATAACCCCAAGCTTAAAAGAAGTACCCAGTCGAAAGGATTCAATAAAGGTTCTGTACCTAAAAGTTTCTGAAGGGGCTCAAGATAAAGAGCGGCCAGTAAAGCTATTACTCCAATAAACCAACTAAAAATCAAAAATTTATTAGAGAATATATTGATAGACCAAATATTCTTTCTCAAACTTTTACAAGAAAAAACATAAAAAAGTGAACCTATGGTTAATCCAACAAAAATCATTGACTGAATATGAGTGATTCTGTATCCCGAATATTTAATTAACCAGAAAAACAATCCCAAAAGAATAATATCGGTTATAATGCCGATAATGAAAATTAAAACTTTCATTTCCTTGGTCATTAATGGAATACGATGTCCATAGGGTTTTCTTTCCATTAAGTCTTTGTCTTTTGGCTCAAAAGCTAAAGCTACGCTTGGCAAGCCATCTTCAATCAAGTTCACCCATAAAATCTGGACGGCTGTAACCGGCAGAATGAAAGAATTGCCAGTAATCCTGCTTATCATTATAGCTGTTCCGATTAAAATCACTTCAGTAAAACTATCAGAAAGTACATAAGTAATAACCTTTCTGATATTATCGATAATTGCTCTTCCCTCTTCAATTGCAGCGACAATGATATCAAAAGAATCTGACAGAAGGATTAAGTCAGAGGTTTCTTTGGCAACATCGGTCCCTGAGCCTAAAGCTATGCCGATATCAGCCTTTTTTAGGGCTGGGGCATCATTTATACCATCGCCGGTCATTGCCACCACCTCTCCCTTATCCTGCCAGGCCTTAATAATTCTTATCTTATGTTTAGGTTCAACTCTGGCGTAAATCTGAATTTCTTTTAATCTCTTTGCAAACTCTTCGTCGGATAGTTTATCTAAATCTTCTCCTTCAAAAATATTTTTCTCTGAGATTTTAAATCCTATCTCAGTAGCTACGGCTTTTGCGGTTAACCTGTGGTCCCCGGTAACCAAAATAATCCTTATTCCTGCCTGACGACAAATTTTAATTGCCCTTTTCGCTTCTTTTCTTAAGGGATCTCTTAAGGCAATAAAGCCTACAAAAATTAAATCTTGGGAAAATTCTTCAAATGATTCTAAGCTTGGCGCTTTTTCCTTAGAGACGGCTATTTTCCTATAAGCTGTAGCTAAAATCCTTTGTCCCTGAACAGCTAATGTCTCATATTTTTTGTTTAATTCTCTGATTTTTTCTTCTGATAATAATTTTTGCTTTCCATCTATCTCTATATATCTTGATTTCTCTAGAATTTTCTCCGGGGCTCCTAAAATATAAAGGATATTTTCTCTCTCTGAAAAACGGTGGAGAGAAGCAGAGTGTCTCAGGCTTGAACTAAAAGGAAGATCTATAATTTTTGGCTGCTCTTTTTCTAACTCTTTTTTATCCAGACCAGCCTGGATGCCGGCTACTAATAAAGCCTTATCGGTTGGCCTGCCCCGAATAATCCATTCTTCCAGGGGTTTATCAGGATTTTCAATGAAAGCTTCGCCGCATAAAGTAGCAATTTTTAGAGCTAAAATATGAGACTCAACCCCATCTCTATCAACTCGTTCTGAATATTTTTGTCCGTCGCTTAAAAGTTCTTTAGTGCCGGTATAAATTCCAGCCACCTGCATGTTTCCTTCGGTCAAAGTTCCGGTTTTATCTGTGCAAATTACAGAAGTTGAACCTAGGGTTTCAGCTGCTAAAAGTTTTCTGACCAATCCTCTTCTTTTCAAAATTCTTTGCATTCCCAGAGAAAGAACAACAGTAATGGCAATCGGCAAGCCCTCTGGAATGGCAGCTACTGCTACAGCTACCGCCACCGTAAACATTTCTATGAATTTTCCACCCGTCAATATTCCTTCAAGAAAAATAAAGATGGACATTATTATAACTATGAGACCGATAATTTTTGTGAAATGGAGTAATCTTTTTTGATAAGGAGTTTTTTCCTCTTTTGTCTCTTTAACCATTTGGGCAATTTTCCCAACCTCAGTCTGGATTCCAATACCACTCACTACTACCCTTCCTTTTCCTTCTTCAATAATTGTTCCCATATAAACCATATTATCTCTGTCGGCTAAGGGTGTCTTTTTTGGAAAAATATCTATTTTTTTTTCAGCTGATATCCATTCTCCGGTCAGGGTGGCTTCGTTGACCTTCAAATTATAAGCTTCGATTAGCCTTCCGTCAGCCGGAATCTTGTCTCCCGGATCTAAAATAAAAACATCTCCCAGAACGAGATCTGATGAATTTATAACTTTTTCATTTCCCCCTCTGAGTACTTTAGCTTCCGGCATAATTGTTTTCTTAAGTTCCCTTAAAGCTTGATTAGCTTTATTCTCTTGAAAAAAACCAACAATTGTGTTCAGAATTACAGCGCCGAAAATAACAATAGAATCTGTATATTCTTTTAAAAATAGGGTTATTACTCCGGCAATAACTAAAATATAAATTAAGGGGCTTCTAAATTGCTCCAAAAATATCTTAACACCTGATAAAGGTTTTTCTGTGGGGAGTAAATTTTTTCCAACTTTCTTTTGACGATCTTTTGCTTCTTCTTCGCTTAAGCCTTTTTTCAAATCGGTCTTTAGAATTATCCCCGTTTCTCTGATTGAGAGATTGTGCCAAAATGTTTCTTTAATCATTATCTTATTGTAAATAAAAAATTGACTTTTTGAAAGCCAATCGGTATCGGCTGTGTCGATGTCCGCAAATTTGAACTTAAAATGCGGAGATCTTTTTTAAAAATTCCATAAATCTATGAATTAACGAATTAGTAATTAAATTTGTAATTTTGTAGATTTATCTTAAATCAATATTAAATAAAATGCAATATAGAGTTACTGTACTTTATCTCCTGTTAATTTTTCATAGAGATTTGAAGCAAAGGATATTATTGGAGCAAAACCAGGCAAAAAGCTTGCCGCGCCAATATAATACATATTTTTGAAGGGACTTTTATGTCTAAGACGGTTTATATTAACATTAGCCGGATCTAAACTAGTGCCATAACTGCTTCCTTGAGGCGCAAAAACAAAATGTTCGCTTGTTGTCGGAGTACCGACTATTCTTAAAACAATGTGGGATTTTAATCCAGGGACAAATTTTTCTTCTATTGTATCTATAAGTTTATCGGCATATTTTTCCTTCACTTTAATATATTCTGCTCTGCTCTTAGACCTTAAATCAGCAAAATATTGATAATTGCAAGGAGCTATGGCAACTAATTGATGACATCCCGGGGGACATAAAGCATCTGAACGTAAAGATGGCGCATTGCAAAAGAGCTGCAGTTCTTTGGGAATGCCCTGGGCAAAGTGCTGCTCATAAAGACTGTTTATATCTGGATCTGAATAATAAAATATATTTTCTTTGCCCATATATTTACTTAAGTCTATATCCTTCAAGCCTAAAAAGACGCTTAACACGCCTGATGAATAATCATAATCTAATTTTTTTTGAAATTTTTCAGGAAAATATTCTTTACCAATTAAATCCATGCTGAGCTTTGGATCTCCATTGAAAATAAAATTATCTGCCGAAAACATCTCTCCATTTTTAGTCTCTGCTGAAATAACTCTTGTATTATCATCGTTTAAATTTAATTTTACAATTTCTGTAGAAAGATGTGTACTGCATTTTTTACTATCTTTGATTTTATTAAACAAGCCATTTACCGCCTTTTCAAAATGCTCTGTTGGATAGTATGCTCCGGAGTCATAAGAGGCAATGCCCCACGCGTGAACAACTAAAGATAATTTATTAGGCGGCAAAAGAAAAACTGGACTTTGACCCGATAATATTAATTGAAGCTTAGGAGGAAATTGAAAATGGTCAAAAAGATTTTGGAGCGTCCATTTAAGGTACTTATAAATATAAGCGAAGCATAATAGTTTTTCGACGTTGTTTTTGTGTTGATTAAACTTCTCTATTATAGAGAAGTATTTTTTTATTTGTTTGCCGTGATTGGGGAACATTACTGATAATCGCGAACATTCACGTTCAAATCCACTGCCAATCTTGTAATCGATTCCTTTTGAAACTACTCTATCAAATCCTTTTGGGTCAAGTTTCTCAAATGTAACTTCCTTTTCTAATCCTAATTTTTTTAGCATATTATAGACTGCCTCGCCTTTTCCGCAATTCCAAACATAATGCCATCCGGGACAGAATGAAAAACCTTCTCGTTTAAAAGTATGGCCATAACCTCCCGGAAGATAATGCTGTTCGAAAATAATCACTTTTTTTCCTGCTTCCGCAAGCAAAGCGCCTGTTGTTAATCCTCCTATTCCCATGCCAATAATAGCGTAGTCGTATTTTTCCATATACTTTATTCTATCAAAACATTTACCCCGTATAAAGCCCCGAAATAGAACGAAGTTCAGTTCGGGACTAGTCCGGCACCGTGCTATGCTCTGGTGCTGGGCTATGCCTCTGCTTCTGTACGGGGCCGCCTTTTTAGAGATTTTCTTGCGGCCCCAACGGGATTTGAACCCGTGTTACCAGATTGAGAACCTGGCGTCCTAAGCCTCTAGACGATAGGGCCATAAAAAAAGAGGATTGATCCCCTATTCTTTCCTCTTTTTAAATAGTCGCTGAGCAAAATCTTCCAATTGACCGGTCTGGTCTTTCTGTAAAACTATACGATTAATGGCCTGCATTTGTCTCTCGCTGAATCCCAGGCGGTGTCCTTTCTTTCTGTGTTTCTGAATAACTATCATTACTGTGTTTTTTTCTATAATTGATGCCTGTCGAAATTTAGCTGCCAAAATAGCTTGTGTTATTATCCAGCTGCTTATCTCGTCTAAAACTTGGTTATTGCTGAGAATATCTTCAATGACTTGTTCCATCTTCTGAATTGTTCTCTGTGGAAAGTTGTTATCTAAAGATGGAACGGAAAATAGTCTCAGACCTCTTTTCATTGTTTTCGTTCTCTTCTTGGGTTTGGTCGATTTAACTCTAGCCACTTTTTTTACCTCCTTTCTTGTCGAGATCGACAATTTGAAATTGAATGTTCTATCTTGAAATTAACACGATTATAACAAAAAGCCAAGGACATGGTCCTGGCTTTGGGGGATAAAATCTTTATCTAGGATCTACTTCTTTTTGCCAACTAGACTAATCTGAGCATGCTTGAGGTCAACCTTAGACCTCATAAACTCGGTTCCGTTTCTTCCTTCAAATAGAAAGGATCCCTCTTTGGATTTGCTAATAAAAATGCCCAAATATCTTTTACCTCTAAATAAAAACATCACTGGTGCTCTTTTTTCTATCGCTTCTAGGGCCTCTTCTTCTGTCATCCCCTCTTCTTGTGTTGTCACCTTTATACCTCCTTCAGATGACCAACTATCACGAAAGAGCCATTCCTTTTAATCAGGCAAACCTGAAATTAAAAGGCCGATTCTGATGATCGGTTGAGCTTTCAAAATATTTTAATTGACAACTCAACCAATCTTCTGATGAATAGCTCGAAATAGCCTCCCTGACCGGAATCACCCAAAGTCAGGGAGGCCTGTGGTGGTAGTTACTGCTAGGCGATAAGTCGCCCGATAGCTTCTATCAATTCAGCAAGGCTGGAAATGACAGAAGCTAAGGCGAGGAGCAGCAGGGTGAGAACAAGACTGATACACCCCGCAAAGACACCGATCCTGAACCAGAAGCGGACAGGAGAATTCTGGATCGACGTCCTAACCCTATTTTCATGGCAAGCACACCTTTGTGAATCATGGGCGAAACCATGATACACCAACCAATGCGCAATGTTAGAAACATACACAAATCGGCTGTTAAGGAAGTCTGCCAGAATCCAGGTAACGCCTAGCGCTACCAAGCTCCAGAATAGGGCTTCCATAGTTTCACCTCCTTTCTTAATCTTTCAGCAACCACCCCCCATATTCTTTTTAGAATATCAACTCTGTTTTGTCAAGCCCCAACCAAAAATAAGGATATTCGAATACACTATTTTATTTTATTCGTAATCTGGAGGAATTTGCCAATAATCAATGATATATTTTGCCAAATCGTGAAAAATTGGCACAGCTGAATATTCAGCGGTCTTAGTTTTTGGGTTGTTAAGTTTAACTAAAATTTGGAAACGAGGATTATAGGCTGGAGCGAATCCAACAAAGCTCTGAATGGTTTTGTCTGAATAGCCTGATTTATTCATTCCCAAAGCAGACCAAGCAATTTGGGCAGTACCGGTCTTTCCGGCAATATAATAACCGGGGATTTTCGCGCTCTTGGCATAACCTTGTTCCACCACATTGACTAGCATTTTTATTAATTGTGAGGCGGTTTGAGAGGAAATAATTTGAGAGCCTGCTATGACAGGCTGTGTCTCTTTTTCTTCCCCATTGGTTAAAACCTTTTTCACCATATAGGGTTTCACCAACCTTCCTTTGTTGGTGATAGCTGAAAAGGCTCTAAAAAGTTGGATGGGTGTCATCTCGATTCCTTGACCAAAAGAAGCTGTAGCGAAATTGATTTCATACCCTTTTTTAAACTCCTTATTTTCTGAAAAAACTTCTCCTTCTAGATCAATTCCGGTTGGTTTGAAAATGGCAAATTTTTCAAGATATTTCAAGAAAAGCTCATGACCAACCTGACTTTCAGCAAAAACTGCTCCGGTATTTATCGATCTTTCTAAGACTTCGGTCATTGTTCTTTGACCCCAAACTCTATTGTCGTAATTGTAAATTGTATAACCTCCGACCTTAACAAATCCCTTATCTTCATAAGTTGTCTGTGGGGTCAGTTTTTTTTCGTTCAAACCGGCGGCCATGACTATAGGCTTAAAAACAGAGCCTGGTTCAAAGATTTTTTGAATAGCTGAGTTCTGAAAAATTTCCCAATTTTCAACTTTTGAATACTGATTAGGATTAAAATTAGGAAAGTTAGCTATTGCCAGTATTTCACCGGAGATAGTATCTCCAACTATAATTGTCCCTTCCTCGATATCGAAATTTTCTTTAGCTTCCCATAATAACTTTTCTGCCATAAATTGGATATTATAATCCAAAGTTAAAACAAGATCGGAGCCTCCTTCGGCCGGCAGAAATTTTTCAGCAAAGGCTAAAAAAAATCCTTGAGCACTTCTTTCTCCTTCTTGAAAACCTTCCCTGCCTTCTAAAATATCATTATAATAACCCTCTATTCCGTATTCTCCACCTCCATCTGCTTGTAAAAAACCTATTGTTTGGGAAGCTAAAAACTTTTGAGGATAAAACCTGCCTTTTTCTTTCTCCAGATAGACGCCCGTTAAATCTAATTCCTTTAATTCTTTTAATTCTTCTTCTGTTAATTTCTTTTTTATGATTGTATAGAAAGTTTCTCTGCTTAATCTTTCTAAAATAAAGTCTTGATCTAATTCAAGAATTCCGCTTAATTGTTGAGCTATGCCTGTTTTATCCTGGACTTCATTTGGAGCAGCATAAACCAAAGACCATTCTTTATTGATTGCCAAAGGATAAAGATTGTCATTCTTATCTCTTAAAAAAATTTCCCCTCTTGTGCTGGGAATTTTTAAAAAAATTTTTTGCTGCCCCTTGGCTAAGGCCCGCCAATAATCTTGATTTAAAACTTGAAGAAAAAATAAGCGGCTAATGATTACCGCTCCAAAAAAAATAATAAAGATAAAGATTAAATTAATCCGCCATTGCTTCATAAAAAAAATCAAGAAAAGAGAAAAGAAACTTTATTTTGTCACTACTTGAGATCCTACTAATTGAATATATCTTATCTCTTCTATCTTTTCGTAACTTAAATCTTTAATCAATGATTCAATATTTTCTAAGGTATTTGCTTGGGCAAATTTTACCCCTAAAGCTTGAGTCTCTTCGGAGAGAAAGTTAAATTCTGCTTCATAATTTTTGAGAAGATAAGTTTTCTGAATAACTGAATTAATCTGAAAAATATAGAGGACAAAAAAGATGCCAATTAAACCAAAACATAAAAGATAAAAAATTCTAAGGTTGAACTTCCATTTTAAACCAGGGATAAAAGGACGGATGGTTAAAATAAATGAATTAATAGCTAAAATATTATTCATACATTATTTGAATATTTAAACATCCAAGTATTAAGTAGAATCCAAGATGTTTAAATGTTTAGGTATTAATATGTTAATATGTTTATACGATTTTTACTGCTGCTCTTAATTTAGCCGACCTTGATCGAGGATTGACTCGAATTTCTTCAGGGCTTGGCCTGACCGGCTTTTTTGTTAAAATCTGAAGCTGTCCTTCCTTAGCCTTTTCTAAGACTTATAAGTTGACACTTTTTCTATCAGAAGAAGAGGGGTAATATTGAGAAGTTTCCTAAGGAAACAGCTAGTCGCACTATTTTATTGATTGGTGAATCAAGTTCTAAAGCTGCTTTTAGATTTCCTGTTTGAGAATCAAATACAAATAAAACTCCAGGTTTTTCACCCCGATGACTGCGTCCAGTGACATAGACTATGTCAGAGGCGTCAACCCAGAGGCTTTCACCAAAGGTACCAAAATGTGGAACGAAATCTATATGGAATTGATAAAAAGGATCCTCAGATAAATTAAATTTACGAATTTCATAACTTTCCCTATTTACAGCAGTAATTTTGACCGGAAAGCTTGTTAGCCATAGCCCATATGGTTTCCCTCTGGTTACTCCATATGGAAAAATAAAAATTTCATTTCCTGTATCATAAGAGTAAATTGCCCCTGAAAAAATTTTCTTTGAAAGAGATTCGTCTGTCGTTTCAATTAAAGAAATCATATCAGATGGCAGTTCGTCTAAATACAATCTTTCTTCCTCATTATCCAAAATCCATCTTTTTGTGGAATTAAATTCTGAATCAGATACTTTAATATGCCTTAAAATTTTCCAGTTTTTTGTGTCTATCAGCCAGATGGTTGGTTGAAAAGTACTCTTCCCATGATAAACGCAAAAGCAGTCTGAAGAGTAGTGCACACCACTATCAAAAACATAGAGTATATCTCCCTTTTTCGCTAAAGCTTCTGGACTACTACCTACCCCAATATTCATAATTGCTAAAAAGTAGGAACCGAAGATTAGAAAAAGAATTACTGGTAAAGCTATTAAGAACTTTTTTATCATAATATATTTTAGTATGTCTATATTTTTACTGCTGCTCTTAATTTAGCCGACCTTGATCGAGGATTGACTCGAATTTCTTCAGGGCTTGGCCTGACCGGCTTTTTTGTTAAAATTCTAAGCCTCGATACTATTCGCCTTTGGCGAAAGTACGGGGCAGGCAATCCCGCCTTCGATAAATCTTCGGCGGACAAGTCGGCGGGCAAGCCCTCCTTAGCTTTCTCAAATTTTGTTTCGCAAACTTTGAGAGGATTAGCCATTTTTTTGAAGAAATTTTTTACAATCCTATCTTCCAAAGAATGGAAAGAAATTATAACTAATCTTCCGCCTTTCCTTATGCTTTCCAGAGCCTGAGGAAGGGTTCTTTCTAGATTATTTAATTCGTCATTAACGGCGATCCTTAAGGCCTGAAAAGTTCTAGTGGCAAAATGGATACGGTTCCTCAAATATCTCTTTGGCACAACATATTTTATGGTTTCTGCCAGCTGGAAGGTGGTTTTAATAGGCCTTATGTTTCGTTTTTCAATAATACTTTCGGCAATAATCCGGGCATATCTTTCTTCTCCATAGTCCTTTAAGATTTTCTCTATTGCATCTTTTGACCAAAAATTGAGAATCTTCTCAGCAGTTAACCCCGTTAGAGGTTTGTTCTCTTTGTGCTTCCGCCAAGCCCCGTTGACCTTTAACGGGGTTAAAGGATTCTGAGGATTGTATCTCATGTCCAGGGGTTCATTTCTCAAAAAGCTGAATCCACGACCCGACTCTTCCAAATGCCAGCTGGACATTCCTAAATCAAACAAAATTCCAGAGATTGGCCTAATTTTTTTAATGATCTCTTTTAGGTTGATATAGGAGTCTCGAACTAAAGTTAATCGTTTCCTAATTCCTGTGGCTTTCAACTTTTTATATAATTCCTGGTCTATTTCAATCCCTAATACTTTTCCTCTGGGTCCATTTTTCTCCAATATGGCTAAACTGTGTCCTCCTTGGCCAAACGTACAATCAATAAAATTTTCGTTTGATTTTGGGTCAAGATATTCAAGAATTTCTTTCTGGAGAACAGGGATATGAATCATTAAATTCTAAATTTTAATTATATTTTAGACGCCGAGCTCTTTTAACCTTTCGGCTATATCACCTACTGCCATCTCAGTTTTCTTTTTATATTCCTGCCACTTCTTTTCGTCCCAGATTTCAATTCGATTATAAACTCCGGCAATAACTACTTTTTTTGTTAGTTGACCATATCTTTTTAAATAATCGGGAATTAGAATTCTTCCCAGACTATCTAATTTTGCATCCATAGCTCCTGTCAACATTAATCTGGCAAATCCCCTGGCGTCAGCCTGAGCCAAAGGAAGTTTGCTTAATTTTAGAGCTAAAGTTCGCCACTCTTTATTGGGGTAAAGAAAAAGGCAACTGTCTAATCCCCTGGTAATAATTGCCTGCTTTCCTAAAAGCTGCCGGAATTTTGCCGGTATAGCTAATCTTTTCTTTTCATCAATTGAATATGTATATTCGCCTATGAACATGTTAGATAGTGAGCTCGGGAGCGAGCCGGTTAATACCCCGCCCTCTAAGCTTAATGAAATATTACATAGGAGGCGGGGTTCTCGTTCGCTACGCTCACTCGAAGTTATCCCCCATTACATATAGTTTTCCCACAGTTATCCACAATCCTCCATTCCACTTCCTTTATACCCCACTCCATTACCACAAGTCAACATAAAATAACCCTGCTTAAAATAGCTTTGAGTCTTATAATTTATCCACAGGTTATTAACACCCCGCACCAATTTTACCGTTAATTCTAAATAACACCCGTTTTTAGAAATATAAGCTCTATAAAACTCTCGCGACGATCGGGATCGGATCAAACCAGTCGGTGCTTCGCCCCTCCTTGTAATTGCTTCGCAATTAAGAGGCCTTTCCCGTGGAGAGAGTGTCGCCATAGTTTTTCTCGCAAAATTAAGGCGGGACACACCCAAAAAAATTAGTGCGGTGCAGGCACCCAAATAAAAAACCTTGAGTTTTTAAACTCAAGATGTTTTTCCTAGAAAATTCCTATTCTCTCTAAAACTTCAAGCTTGTATAAATTTTTTCAACCACCTCTAAGTGTCTCTCCCTTTCACCTTCAGCCAACCCATAGTATAAATCTATTTCTAAAGCCCCCTCCCACCCAGGGTATAGCTCAGAATCTGGTACAAACTCAGGAAATGGTAAATAGATAATGTATAAAGGCGTAAGCCCAGGTATTTCAGTTGCTATATAAATCCCTTCTCTATTGTCAATGATTACATTTTTTTCTGAGATAAGTTTCAAACCCATAAGTTGTAATCTATTTAATACGGTCCCTCTAAAGGTAGAGGAGAGCTCTTCGGGCATGAAAGCGGTATTTAGGAAGGAAAGCCCATAACCTCTCTGCAATTCCGTTTCCGTATAATCGGGTAAATAAAAATTTACGTCGCTTAAATCTCCAGAAAGGCTTTCTTCGACAATTAAACCCTTTGGGTATTTAATTGTATAACCAAATTTTTTATCAGTATATAATTTCCAATTGGCTGTTTCATCTACTGGAACCTTTTCTTCTGGGACTTCTACCTCTCCTGGAATTTCTACGGAGGGTTTTACTCCTGGCACTTTAGCTTCTTCTTTTGGCGACCACCAACCTTCCGGCGCTAAAGCTTTGGAGGACAAGTACTGATAACCTAAAATCCCGCCGCCCACAATAACAGCCAGCACAACAACAATTAATATATATTTTAAGTTAGTTTTACCTTCCGTAATAAAGGGCATGTTACATTATTATACATGTTTAACACCCGACATTAAACAACCAAACAGTGGATAATTCCTATGTGAATTGTTGTTCTCGAGAACTGTTCCCGTGATGTTTTATCTAATTATTAACTTAAATTCTTTAGGTTCTATTTCTACCTTATCTCCTCTCTTTAGTTCATCTCTTAAAATGGCTTCGGCTAAAACATCTTCTACTTTATCTTGAATAACTCGTCTCATTTCTCTGGCCCCGAAGATGGGATTATAACCTAGTTCAACTATTTTTTCTTTTAGTTGAGGAGTAATTATGAATTCAATATATTTTTTGGCCAAATTCTTTTTTAACCTTGAAAACAAAATCTCTGAAATATCAAGTAAGTTCTGACGGGTTAGAGGTCTAAAAATTACCATGGCATCGAATCGGTTAACAAGCTCTGGCCGAAAAATTCCTTTAGCAAAGAGATAATCCAAGAGTTCTTTTTTTACACCCTGCCATGCTGTCTTGGTTTTAATTGCCTCTAAAATAATCTTGTAGCCGGCATTGGAGGTGGCAATTATGATTGTATTTGAAAAGCTAACTTTTCTTCCCAAACCATCTGTCACATAACCTTCATCTAAAATCTGTAAAAATAAATTCAAGATATTATGATGAGCTTTCTCAATTTCATCTAATAAAACCAAAGAAAAAGGATTCTCTCTGACAGGAGTGGTTAAGAGCCCCTCTTCACCGGCCGAACCCAATAACCTGGAAATATCTTCAATCGCTTGGAATTCTGACATATCCAGCCTTATCATTCGCTTCTCAGACCCAAAATATGTTGCAGCCAACGCCTTTGAGGTTTCTGTTTTGCCAACTCCGGTGGGCCCTAAAAACAGGAAAGTACCCATAGGACCCCTCCTAACTGTAATATCGGCCCGAGCCCTTCTTAAAGCTTCTGAAATTGCCCTAACTGCTTCTTCTTGATTAATAATCCTTTGATGAATTAGTTTTTCCAGATTTAATAAAATTTCTTTTTCCCGAGCTGCTACCTCTCCCACCGGAATCTGGGTTTTTTCAGAAACAATTTTAGCTATGTGTTCTGGCAAAATTAACTTTCCCTTTATATAACGGGAAACATAAACCATTATTTCGTCTAAAAGGTCAATTGCTTTCTTGGGAAAAGGGACTGTCTGGATATAACGACTAGCATAAACAATAATATCCCGAAGGGCCAGATAGCTTATGAACTTTTTATATTTTTTCTCGAATGATGGAACTAAACTCTCTAAGATTAAAATCGTCTCTGTTTCCGAAAGTTCAGAAGCTTCAATCTTGCCAAAAAGATTCAGAAGAGAAGGATTTTGCTCTATATACTTGTGAAGACCAGTAAAAGAAGTTATTCCTATGATTCGAAAAGAAGGTAAACGCAGATAGGAAGAAAGAGCGCCCGAAATATCAATTATTCCGGGCCTGGCAAGCTGGCCAATATAATTGTGAAACTCATCAATAACCAGAATAATATTTCCTGCTCTAACTACTTCTTTAAAAATTCTATCTAAAACAGCTTCAACTTCTTCAAGGGAGGTTATCTCCGATAAAAGAGAAGTAAGATCCAGCTCCACTACCCTTTTATAATTCAATTCCGGCAGACTTTGGCCATAAAGAACTCTCAAAGTTAAACCATGAATAATGCTCTTTCTGCCAATCCCTGGTTCTCCTATAAGCAATACATTATTAATCTCTGTACGGGCCAAAACTCTTTCTATCGCCTCCAGAGCATCCTGATGGCCAATAATTTCTTCAAAACCTCTTTTTTTCGCTACTTCTGTCCAGTCTGTTGAATACCGATCCAAGGTAACCGTATAGCCCGCCGCCCAATCTCTGGCAATAGATCCTTTCCTTTTTAAGTTTTCTATTTCCCAAAATCTTTCAGCTAAAGCTGATCTTTTTTCTAAAGATTCTAACCACCAGGTCAAATTTTCAATATCTTGGGATACAAGCTTAGTTTCAATCAAAATCCTCCTAAAAAATTGGTTATACTTAGAAAGAGCAGTTAACATGTCCCCCAATTCAACTCTTTGATGTCCTTTTTTTTGGGCAATCCTGAAAGATTCAAAAATTGTTTCTTGAAAATCAATGGAATAGCCGGAAGTTTCCTTCTCCGGAGAAAGTTTTTCTGTTTTTAATTCTTTTTTTAGTGCCGCCTTAACTTCGTTCAGATTCAACATAGCTCGAGAGAATATAAAATTTAATTTTGGATTGTCTTTTAAAAGAAAATAAAAAAGATGATCTGAAGTAACTTTGGAGAATTTTCTGGATTTAGTAAAATTACTAGATTTTGAAACTGCCCTGGCTATCTCAAAACTTAAGAATTCAGCTAAATTGTATTGTTCAGATTTCGCAATTAACCCTTCAATAATCTTTACTTGCAGGTTTAAGTCTAAAGGATAAAGACGGGGCTTCTTTAATTTTACATTAAAAAAGCTTTCTTGAAGACGGAAAAATATCCAGAAAACCAAAGAGATTACTGATAATCCTAAGGCTGAAGAAAGAATTTCATCAGAAAAAAGTTGTCCCAAAAGTCCGGCTAAAAAGAATAAAAATACAAAAAGAAAAAAGTAAAAAGAAACTCTTTTAAGATTTCTGGCATACTTAAAAAATGGATGTCTTTCCCATTTTACCGCCTGAAAAATTTTAGCTGCCTCTAAGTTAAAATAAAACATTTGTCACGAAATAATTAAAAGTGTGCCCAATACTAGTCCTGAGATCAATAAAACCGGCAATAAAATCCATCCCAGAAATATAATAAATCCGCCAATAATTATAAAAAGTTCAAGAATTAAACCAACTATAATCAAGGCTATCCTTATTAAAGCCCCTAAAAATCGGGACATCAAGTTAGACAAAAGAACATTAAAATACTCCCCAATAGTAAAACCCCTGCCCCTTATCCAATAATATCTTTTCCAATGAGAAAAGAGGGTTTTTAAAAGTAAAGGAATGGAAAAATAATTTAAATTAAACAAGAGAAAATTTCTCCAGCCCTTCAAAATTTCTTTTGGTATTTCAAAGAAATACCAGAAAAACCAAAGCCAAATTATATTATCCTCTAAGATAGATATTTTCATAAGCTCTTTTGGTATATTAACATAAAAAATAAAAAAACAGCATCCAAGGAATAAAAACTCGCTATTGCTTGGTTTTAATGGTATAAAAAAGCGAAATTAACCTAATAATCTCATGCGAGTTATTTTTGCTTTTTTAACTATTATTGCTGTCATTGCGATTTTTTACTCTTTTGGAAAGACTTCCTTTCAGGAAATTGGTGAATGGGAAAATGTCCGAGACTACCTTGCTAGTTTTCAGATTCAAACGAAAACTTCACAAAAGAAATCTTTAAAAACTCAATCTACAAATATAAAATCTGTAGGAACAGCATCGGTTGTCCCGCTAAAATCAGAACCATTTATTTTAATCGACACCTATATAACTTCCGGGCCAGAAGAAGGAGAGATTATAGAAGATACTAATAAAGTTACTTTTGAATTTGATGGAGAGATCTTGATAGGTGGAGCTAAAGAACGAATATCGTTTGAAACAAAATACGAAGGATTTGATGATGATTGGGTAAAAACCTCTTCCAAAAAAAGAACGGTAAATCTTCCTCCGGGGCCAAAAGAATATAAGTTTTTAGTCAGAGCAAAAACAAAAAATTCAGCTGATTTAACTCCGGCCAGCAGAACTTTTAAGATAAATACCTCTCCTTATTTTGGCAAAGTAAAAATTTCCGGAACAAGGGCCAAAACCTCCTCTCGTCCTTCTTTAATTACTTTAAGCTCTCGGCTCAAGAAAGAAGAGAAAATCAATATTACCGGTTGGCGTATTAAAGGAAGGCAAGGAAAAATTGTTATTCCTCAAGGCAGAGAGAAACTTCTTCCAGGTCCTTATGGTTTTATACCTAAAGGAAATATTTTTATTAAAAAATCTGACACAATATACCTATTAAGTAGCTCCAATCCTCTGGGAGGAACTAAGAATGGTTTCCGTTTAAATAAATGTTTTGGTTATTTCTTGAATTATCAGAGTTTTTATCCCTCTTTTTCGAAAAGATGCCCAAGACCAACTTTAGAAGAGATTCCTCATCTTGGCCCATATTGCCAGGATTTTGTTCTTCGCGTTTCTCGCTGCTCAGTCCCAGATTATTCTGATAATCCAGAAGTAGCTGATAGTTCACAATGTACATCTTATATCCAAGATCGCTTTAATTACAACGGCTGTTTTAAATATCATTCCAGAGACGAAGATTTCCTAAAAAATTCTTGGTATATTTATATAGGCAGCGACATTATCAATAAACTACACGATACGCTCTATTTACTCGATCAAAACGGACTCATTGTAGATAAACGTCTTTATTAAAAACCTTACTTAAAAATTTTTACCTTAAAAACCCATCTTGCTTACGATGGGTTTTGAAATTTTAAGCCCGAGGCAACCTTGTCCGCCGTAGCTTCGGCGAGGATGAAAACGAAGGAGGACTTGTCCGTCCGACTGGTCCGCCGAAAGTTTACTGAAGGTGGAAGCTTAAGCGAAGGAGGAAAGCCTGTTTTACTCATATTCAATGGTGGCTGGAGGTTTCTGAGAAATATCGTAAAGAACTCTATTAACGCCTTTTACTTCATTAATAATTCTATTTGAAATTTTCTCTAAAACATCTCCGGGAATTTTTGCCCAATCGGCCGTCATTCCATCTTTAGAACTAACTGCTCGCAAAGAAACGATGTATTCATAAGTTCTGGTATCCCCCATTACTCCTACACTTTTAAGCGGCAGCAAGGAGGCAAATGCTTGCCAAATTTTATCGTATAGTTTGGCTTTTTTTAATTCAGCGATAAAAATACTGTCAGCTTCTCTTAAAATTGATAATCTTTCTTTGGTAACCTCACCCAGTATTCTTATAGATAAGCCTGGGCCCGGAAAGGGATGTCTTTTAATAATGGATTTTGGCAGTCCTAATTTTTCTCCCAACTTTCTTACTTCGTCTTTATAAAGATCCTTAATCGGTTCAATAATTTGGAACTTTAATTTCCTTGGCAAGGCAATATTATGATGGCTTTTAATTTTCGCTGCTTTGTTAAAAGGTTGGGCGGATTCAATCCGGTCCGGATAAATAGTTCCTTGAGCCAAGAATTTAATTTTTACTTCTTTTTCTATTTCTTTAACTTTTCTTTCAAAAACTTTTATAAAGGTTTTGCCAATTATTTTTCTTTTCTTTTCAGGATCAATAACATTATTTAAATTAGCAAGAAATTCGTTTGAAGAATCAACGAAGGAAAAATTTTTAAATCCTACTTTTTTGAAAGTTTTTCTAATTTCATCTGCTTCTTTCTTTCGAAGCAAACCGTTATCAATAAAAACAGCGTAAAGATTATCCCCTATTGCCTTCTGTAATAAAACTGCTGCAACGAAAGAATCGACCCCTCCTGAAACTCCTATGAGAACTGGCTTTTTCCCTATTTGTGCCTGTATCTTGGCGATAATATTGTCTTTAATGTCTCCGATTTTCCAAACTTTCTTTTCCCTGCAAATGTCATAAATAAAATTCTTTAGGATATCTAATCCGTGGACAGTGTGGGTAACCTCCGGGTGAAATTGAACTCCAAAAATTTTATTATCATCATCGGCAAAAGCAGCTATTCTACAGGTCCTGCTTTCGGCAATTCTCTTAAAATTTTGAGGTAATTTTATGACTGAATCGCCATGAGAAAACCACACTTTCTCTTTTTTATTAAGCCCTTTAAATAACCCCCCACCACTTTTCGTGTGGTCTGTTTGGCCAAATTTATCTCCTTGAAAAGTGGTGGGGGGTAAATTACTTTTTTCTAAAATTGTGATGGTTTCTCTGCCATATTCTCCTGATTTTCCTCTTTTGACTTTTCCGCCAAGCATTTTAGTTATGAGTTGCTGGCCATAACAAATTCCTAAAATTGGGATATTTAGTTTAAAAATTCCCTTCGTAGGAAAAAGAGCGTCTTTGTCGTAAATAGAAAAAGGACCACCAGAAAGAATCAGTCCTTTGGGGTTAAACTTTTTAATTTGAGATACTTTGGAGTCAAAAGGCAGAATTTCCGAATAACACCCCAGCTCTCTTATTCTTCGAGAAATTAAATGAGTATATTGACTTCCAAAATTCAAAACAATTATCATTGATTTATTTTACCATAATTAAAAAGCCCCGAGAATAACTCTCGGACAGCCAATTCCCCTGGCCGGACGATGCTGAGAAACTTTATCGTTCCTTTCAAAACAGACCTTCACATTGGTATTCCTTCTGAAATTTATGAAGAAAGTCTTGTGAAATTGCTTTATTTTTGCTATTATACGGTTGCTTTTCCATTATTTTACCTTATTGTAACAAAAAATCTAAAAAATGCTTGACTTCATTAATAATCTCAATTTAGATTCTGGTATAAAACTCCTGAGATCGGTTTTAATATTTGTAATCTTAATTTCGCTATCTAATATTCTCCTCGGAATGGCAAAACGAAGGATCCTCAAAAGAACTAAATCAAAAAAACAACAGTCAAACATCGAAATTCTCTCACGGGCAATCAAGTATTTTATCTTTGTTATAGTATTCATCTTTGCCATTCTGGTTTATACCGGCTCTCTGGGTGGAATAGGATTAGCTGCAGGTTTTCTAACGGCTGCCTTGGGTTTCGCTCTCCAAAAACCAATTAGCGGGGTTGCTGCCTGGTTAATGGTAGTCATTAACAGGCCCTTTGAAATCGGAGACAGAATAAGTATCGGCGAGGTAAAAGGCGATGTATTAGGTATAACCCTATCTCACACTCATATTGGAGAAATTGGCGGAACCATAGAAGCTGAAGAAAAATCGGGAAGAGTTATTTTAATTCCAAACTCTAAGTTATTTGAACAAAATGTCATCAATTACACAAAAACGGGAGAAACTATTTTAGATGACGTAAAGCTCTCTATAACTTTTGAGTCTGATCTGGAGAAAGCGAAAGAAATTGCTCTTCAGTCTGCAAAAAAAATCCTTAAAGATTTTATCGAAAAAACAGAGGAATCATACTTAAGAATTTCGTTCCAACCCTCCGGAATAGATATTATCGTCCGGTATCATGCCCCGGCTGACTCTCGAGTAAAAATAGAAAGCTTAATTACCGAAGAAATATTTAAGAAAATTCAGAGCTCCAAAAATATAGAATTTGCTTATCCTCATATGGAAGTTTTGCTTAGACAAAAATAAATAATTTTATACTTCTTTTAAGGAACAAATTAATTTTAGCAAGCACAAGAAGAAAGATTCAGCATTATTATCAACTAGCCAAAGTCCAAAAAATTTTAACAAAAAGCCCTGATTGAGGGCTTTTTTTGTTTTCCGGGACTTATCTATTTTTTCTTCTTACCATCCCGGAAAAAATTTGTGGGTGAGGCAGGATTTGAACCTGTAACCCCTGCGATGTGACCGCAGTGCTCTGCCATTGAGCTACTCACCCAAGAAAGAGAAGACGCTCCCCGCCCCGTAGTCAAATAACGAAACATTTGTGCTATGGGGTAACCGGTCGAACTATACGCCCTCACCAATTTTTTAGCATTTTTATTTTTATGTGTAAAGGATATAATAAATTAAGGCATTATGCCTTATAAAAAACATGCAAGTTTTTGAATTTCATTTTAATCCGAAAGCCAAAGAAGATGTCATTTACGATAGCTTTGTTTTTGAGCCGGAAAATATCTGGGAAAGAAAAATGGGCAAGCTTTATATGGTAGGTACTCTCTCTAATGTTTTACCTCAGAATACCAGATTCCTAGAACAATTAAGCGCTCAAATTAAAAAAGAATATTATCGGGTTACAGAACGTTCTCCGGAACTCTCTCTCGGAGAATGTTTAAAGGAAGCTAATGAATTTTTGGCAGAAGAGACCAAGAAAGGAAATGTTAGTTGGCTGGGAAATCTTGATTTTGCCGTTCTTTCTTTAAAAGACAATACTATCAATTTCACAACCACGGGAGATATTTCACTTTTTATTCTAAGAGAAGGGCAAATAACCGATATTAATCAAACCTTAAGGCTGCAGGAAATAGAACCATATCCGCTAAAAATTTTTAGCAATACTGTTTCTGGAAAAATTTCTTCCGATGATAGAATAGTGATTTTAACCAAAAAAGTCTCTGATTTTTTTGCTGCTGAAAATCTATTAGAAGATATTGCTAAGCTGGAAAAAATCGGAGAAAAAGAACTCAAAAAGATATTTCAAAAGAAAGAATTTATTTCTTCAGAAATTTCTGGAATTTGCTTTTTAGTTGATTTGGTTGGAGAAGAAACTGCTAAAGAAAGGGTGACTCTTGAAAAAAAGATATTACCTTTTTCAATTTGGCAAATTTCGAACTTCTTTTCAAAAGAAAAAATTCGAAAGTTATTGTTGAAATTAAAGCCTTCTCAAATTCAAGTAAAAATTCCTCAGGAGCTAAAATTCCAACTTCCTGTCTTCAGCTTATTTAAACTGCCGGTTCTCAATTTGCTTACAAGATTACCAAAAGTCAGTATTTCCCAGGCTTCCAAAAGAAATTCACTATTAATCTTAATCCTTATTTTCGTCCTTACTGTAGGAGGATTTTTGGCGAATCTTGAAAGAAAAGGAGAGATCGAAAAAATTCAGCTTATCTTAGTTGAGGTGGAAGAAAAGATTCAATCAGCCCAAGAAGCTCTAATTTCGGAAAATAGAGAAAAGGCCAATACACTCTATCAACAGGCCTGGGACATAATTCTACCTTTAGATAAAACTGACAGTCCGGTAGAAAATAAAGTTTTTCAATTAAAAAACTTAATTGAATCCCAGCTTATTCCTTTAAATAAACTGGAAATAATCGATAATCCAGAAATAATTTTTGATTTTGGAACAGTTAATTTTACTCCCCAGAAAATGGTTGGATTTAAAGAAAAACTCTATTTATTTAATCCTTATTTGGCGGATATTTATCGATTAGAACCAAAAGAAAAAGGAGTTGATGCCATTCAGGTTGAAGACAAATTTAATTTAGCGGCTGCCTTAGAAAAAAAGGGTATGCTTCTATTTTTTTCCCGGCCCAATAAATTATTTTCTTTTGAAGAAAATCAGTTTAGACGGGCCTTCTTCCTTAAAGACCCATATCCTGATTATCAATTCAATGATTTCGCTATTTTTCAGTTAAACCTTTACTTCCTGGATAATAAAAAGGGAGAAATTTTAAAATATTCTTTCAATGAAAATCGGATTGAATTTCAGGGAAGTCTCTGGCTTAGCTTAGCGACGAAAAAACCAATTGATGCAAAATCAATGGCAATAGATGGTTCAATTTGGATTTTAACTAAAGGGTATGAAATCGAGAAATACACCAAGGGCTTCTTTGAAGAAAAACTTGAGTTTAATTTCTTTCCTTACATTGAAAAGCCAACTAAAATCTTTACCGCAGACAATCTTCCTTATCTCTATATTTTAGAGCCGGCAGAAAAAAGAATCATCATTACAACTAAAGAGGGGGAAATTTTGCAACAATTTCAGTCAGACCAATTCAATAATTTAAAAGATTTTTCAGTATCAGAAGATGGTAAAACAATTTATCTTTTAAACGGAATTAAGGTTTATAAAGTCGGATTTTGACAGTTATTGTTTTGATTAAAATAAAGTAAAAGCCGGGCTCAGCCCGGCTTTTACTTTACAAGATATTACTGAATATTCTTAGAAAAAAGGTCTTTTTTTCTTTTCTTCCTCTTTTTTTCTTTTACCGAAAAATAACAAAATAATCAATAGAATAATTGGAAAAAACAGAATCCAGTAATATTGCATAAGGAAAGCCATAATAACAGATATTGCTGCAGCAGTAATTAATATCAACCAAGTATTTTCATCTTCTTTTTTTATTCCTTTTTTCGTTAAGTAGAATAAAATAAACAATGCAACTAAAGCTAAAAGTAAAATCCAAAAGAGATTTCCTGAGAAGTCTTTTAGATTGAAGATACCACTAATTGCTGCTAAGAACTGATTGAAACCTAATCCTCCCTCTTCTTCGGCTTCAGCAGTGATAACTTCTTCTTCCTCTTCTTCTTCCTCTTCAATCTCTTCTTCAATCTCTTCTTCAATCTCTTCTGCCTCGGTTTCAACCACTGGAGTCTCAGTTGGAACCTGAGGAGAAATTATCTCTATCTCTGCTCTTAATGTCTCTATCCTATCCCCTATTTCCTTTAGTCCTTTTTCTATGTCCTCAAGAGGAATTTCTTCTGCTTCTTCTTCAACACCTTCTTCTTGAACACTTCCAGTAGTAAAGGTCAGCTCTCTGCCTAAAATTTCGGGCGGTGAACTATGTGAGATTGCCCGCCAGAAATAAGTAGTGTTTGGAGTTAAACCTATAATTATTACTGTATGGAAAGTAACTTTATTTACATCTTCAGTTATTGAGAAAGCGTAGCCATAATTCGGAGAATCATTTAAGGTAGAATGAAAAACGGTGTCATAAACAACTCGGCTGGTAGCCGGCATATTAGTAAACCAAGTAACAGTAACTGTATCTGTTAAGACTTCCTCGTTTTTCTCATTAAATACAGTTAATCCAAAGATTACAACCGAACCGCCTCCGCCACTGACAGGCGGACTTACTTGACAATCAGAATCATCTCCATCAACGTTTCCATCACTATCATCATCTATACCGTTGTCGCAAATTTCTTCAACGCCCGGATTAACATCCGGGTTATTGTCATCGCTGTCTATTAAACCGCAATCACCTCCTTCTACCGCATAACCATCGCCATCATTGTCTGTGCAGGATAAATAATTCGCGAAATCAATATCTGACAAGGTCTCATTTTCATCAATAGAAACTATGTATGAAAGGCTGCCCGGGTAGGTCTGAATCCAACCAGTCTGACCCGCCATAGATTCGCTTACCCTGTAGTTCCCTGCCTCTAGTCCGTCAAAAAGATAACATCCTTGGTTGTCTCCTTCCTGCGGGGTGATAGCAGAGGTAACCTGTTCCCAATCTTCGCCGTTTTGTTTTTCCAAAACGATTGTCCAGCCGCCCAGTTTTTCTTCTTCCTGGTCAATTTGGCCGTTATTATTAATATCATTATATTTACAACCAGAAATGATAGTGTCTTCTGGCTCTGGTTCTGGCTCTGGTTCTTCTGCACAACTATCATTTACGGCCCCCGGAGTCCCTAAGTCTCCATCTCCGAAAGAAGAAGTAGAAACACACCAATTAGCTCCTACATTATTATCTAAAACAGGGTCAGCTAAGATCATTGAAGCTCCTGTGGGATTCGGGAAGTCAGGGCCGCCGTCATATTCGACACGGTCTATTTCGGTATCATCGCATTCAAGGATAATTTCATCTGCAGTATTAACCAAAAAGAAGCTAGAGTAAACATAATCCGGGGTTATACCTCCGTTTTCTCCGGGATTACCGTTTCTGGCTAAAACTGCATAGCTGGCAGCTGGCACCACTAAAGAAGAATTAATTGTATGGCTGTTTATGTCATCATCTCGAATTAAGCATCCTTCAAGATCAATATCGCTGTCGGTAGTATTATAAATTTCAAACCACTCTCCATCCGAATCAGAAACAGTATCTGGATTTTGTATTATTTCATTAATGACAATATCACCGGGTTGAACGCCTTCTTCTGGCTCTTCTTCTTCGGAAGCATTGAAAGCTATACAGTAATATGTTTCTCCTAATTGCGGAGCTCTAATATAGTCATAATTATCATAATTCAGTATATCATCATGGCATAACATTTCTGCTGAAACATCGTCTTGTAAGCCACCGTAAAAATTAGCAAAAGGACTATAATTTTCTTTTAGATTCTCTCTAACCCAAATTTTTGAAACACCTTCTTCTATCTCATTAATCTGAACTTGGGCAGGAATATCTATTCCTGTTGAAAAACTAAAATCATTCCATCCTGTTCCTTCGGGAGCTGGACCAATATGGTCGCCTGCCTGCTTTTGGGCTTGTCCGTTAAATCCCCATTGAAAGTCCCAATCAGCTTCAAGCCAACATTTACCATTACTGGCTGTCACATAATCTTGAGCAGTGTTCTCGGTAATTATGTCCGGCTTTCCTGACTGGACTCCCAAAGTAGCCCAATTCGGCAGATCCTCTTCGCTCTCACAAACTACCTTGTAGGCAAGAATAGTTAAAGACTCTTGCTGAATCTCTTGATATTGATTAAGAACCACCAATGTTCTGTCTGGCCAGTTTTCAGTTAAAACAATGTGGCCATCAACATTTTTATCACGGGAACCGTCATTTGAATAATCTTCATCAAAGAGCTTATCATCATATTCGAAGAAATCATCCAAGCTTGTTACTTGTATAGTAAATTGGTCATTATATAAAGGTTCTTCCCAGCCAGAATCCGGACTCGTTTCCTCTCCATAATAATAACCGCCCAGGGTAAGATCAGTGTAGGTAATACATTGGGCGTCATTAGCTTCATCATCACCAATTAAATCATCAGTGAATAATAATGGAGTTGTAAATGTTGAAGTTGGTATTTCGCCTGCCGGTGAGCCGGTTGAAAGTTCAGGATCTGGCGTAAGTCCAGAGATATTAAATTCAGCGCCAAAAAGCTCAGAACCATCTACTATATTTTCCTCAGAATCAATAATAATTTTACAAACAGTTATTGAACCAAGTGTTTCAGGTTCTTCTTCGATTGGTGCCTGATAATTACCAAAATCTACTCCGTCCGCATCTTCATCTTCTATTTCTATAATATGACAGCCATTATTATCGGCAGGATAAGTTTGTTCCCAATCCTCTTGCTGGGTTTCACAAACCGTATAACTGCCAGAAGACAAGTCAGAGAAGTTGTAATTACCCTCTTCGTTAGTGGTAGTAGAGTCGTTAAGTTGGTCAGGGCCTTCAATGTTTATAGTCCAACCTTCGAGGCCTGGTTCTTCATCATTGACGCCATTCTCGTTCTCATCATTAAACTTCATTCCTGAAATAGCATAGGTTGGTTCGGGTGGTTCTTGGCAACTTGGCCCGGGAACAGTTAAATCAAAATGAGGCTGGTTACCATACTCATGATCTTCATCATGATCTCCTGCTTGGCCGGCCTTAATAACAGCTACAGCGCCGATGTAATCAACGGCTGGCTGGCCTGTGATAGTAACAGTAAATGTTGCATCTGATTCGTGTCCCATTCAAAACCATCTTCAATGTTCCATTTGACGCCGTAATGGCCAGTAGATCCGTCAGAATCAACCCACTGGGTCTCTGGAGTTGTGCTTACAACGCGCTCCCCTTCAGATTCAGAAAAACAGGGCTCCCAAATCCAATGAGAAAGGTCGGGACCCTCACTCGTCTTATCAACGGTATAGCTCCATGTTGAAGTGTTGTTTTGGCTGTCAGTTGTCCGCTCGTTGAATACAACGTTATACGGATTATCGGAAGCTAACGTAGAAGAAGGAACGCTAAGGACAGTAAAACCAAGACCTGCCGCCAAAATTACAGCAAATATTAATTTAAGAGTTTTTTGAAGATAATATGTTCTTGCATCGGAGGTAAAAACAAGAAAGTCGTTCATATAGTTGTTCATAAAATCACGAAATAACTCGAACACATCAAAAAAAGGCTAAGGTGAAATGTGCTTAGTTTTTAATCGTTGAGTTATATGTTAATGATTTCTCTCTCCTCTATGAAAGAACAAATAAAGAACAATTACCTCCTTAGATATCCTGAAGAACAAACTTTTTTATAAAAAATTTATCCTTTAACGGGATAATAAAACTTAATATACTATAATATTTTCGTCAATAGTCGCCCCCCCCCTTAAAATCAACAGGATATCACTCTAAAATATCAATTGAAACATCGCAGCCGTATTCACCGTTAGAAGCAATAACTCCACCAATATGATCTTGGGCAACATGGCCTACAATGGCCGGCACCTCAAAATAGATTATCCAAACATCAGATAAGTCGTTGTTTCCAACAAAAGCTTGATTTTCAGTATCCCCTTCTCCTTCAATGCTTACTTTAGTTAAAAAAGGGCAAAGGTTGCGGTAAAAACCTGGCATTGCCGGATCACCGCCATTTGGATATTCTGGATGTTCTGGCGGTAATGGTTTTCTCTTTTGAATAATTCTATAATTTATCCCGTCTTCCTCGTATTCTTCAACAAAATAAATAGTAAAATTGCCCTGATGTTCTTCTCCAGGAAAAACCGTACCAAAATCTAAATTCTCTTCCTGGACTAAGATTGGTAAAATCTGAGCAGAAACTTTTGTAGTATCTGCCACTAAACTTGCTAAAACCAAAATGAAACCAACTACTATTGTTAGTAGAATTATCGTCCTTCCTGGTTTTTTTAATATATTGCTTAACAGCAGGTTCATCGTTAACAGGTTCGTTATTAAATTAATTAGGTTCTGGGGTAGATTCTGAAGTAGATTCATCGGCTGGTGGTGGCTCATCGGCAAGTGGCTCGCCCTGAGCCGGGTCGAAGGGTTCTTCTTCTGGTGGCTCTTCTACTGATGGTGATTCCTCGGCAGGAGGTTCCTCTACTGGTGGCTCGCCCTGAGCCGGGTCGAAGGGTTCCTCTACTGGAGGCTCTTCAACAGGCGGTTCTTCTTCAATTAAAGGCTCTTCAACTGGCGGTTCTTCTGTCGACGGTTCCTCTGCTGGGGTTGGTTCTTCGGCTGGAAGTTCTTCAGCTGGAGGCTCTTCAGTAGGTGGTTCTTCTTCAACTGGAGGCTCTTCGGCTGGTGGAGGTTCCTCTGCAGGGGGTTCCTCTGCTAGTGGCTCGCCCTGAGCCGGGTCGAAGGGTTCTTCGGTAGGCATTTCTTCGCTTGGAGCTTCTTCCCCGGGATTATCATTAATTAATTGGGCTGATTGCGTTCCTAGTAAAAAGTTATCTCCTGCTAATAAAAATGATTCAAAAACTAGTTCTGGCTGCGGAGTATCAAACGCAAGAGTTGCCCCTAAACATTGTCTCGTATGGCCAAGATTATTTAAATAGTCTAAAGTATTTTTTATTTCCGCCTGTTCTTCTCTGGTTGAATTAGGGTCTCGCAAAATATCATCTGCCCTGACTACGAGTTCATATATAGTTATATTCTCGCTTTCGACAACATAATTTCCTACTCCAAAATGGGCAATATTGAATTTCATTGCTAATAACTGAGCTTTTAACATATCTCTCATTTCATCGGCATTAGCATTTTCGAAAACTTCATCAACCTTCTCTTGTGTATCGATTACATCATCTCCCAGCAATTGAGGCAGATAATTATTATCAACATAAATTTCGGGGTGATTCTTCCAGAAGCCAATTGTCCGGGTCTCTAAGGGTGTACATATATGAGCAGTGACATTAATTACGTGAGCCTCAAAAGCAGATAACGCAAAAGCTTGGGCAAGAAATGCAAAAAGAATTAAGCCAAAGATAACGGCCTTTTTCAAGAATCTTTTAGATAAACCCAGTCTTATTTTATTTGAAGCTGTACCTAACATGTCTATTGCATCTAATGCTTTCTTAGTGCTCTTAATGATCCTTATCGGAATCTCTACTTCCTGATAATATTGGCTTGTTGGGGATTTTTTCTTTGGCATTATAGTATTTTTTGACCAATGAAAATACCAATATTTCCTAATATGGGGATTCTAAATGGTTTTTGATTAGAGCCTAACGGTTTGCCAATAATTTCTTCGTATTTTATGGGAGGATCGTTGGTGTTGTTGGCATCGCCCTTAGTCACGAAAGTATCCTCATCCATTTGTATAATCCTGTGGATAGTAAAACCCTTTGGATTTTTATAAACGACTATGTCTCCTACTTTAATATCTTCTTTATTATTAATTCCTTTTATTAAGATAAAATCTCCTTTCTTTAAAGAAGGCCACATAGAGCCAGAAGTAATGGTAGCCATCGGATGCTCTGTTTTTAAGACAAAAGCTAAACCCTTAGGAATTCCATAAACCAAACCAACTAAAATGGCGATATATAAAATCCAACCTGCTATATTTTTCAAAAACTTTTTCATAGACCCTCGCAACCTTTAAATTTTTAGCTGACAGAGGCCCGGTCTCTGTTTTTTATGGTTAGAATAGTTTTGGCAGTCTGAAAATCCAAACCCGGCCTGAATATTGTTTTATTTCAGCTGAAGGTGGGATTTGAATCTCAAAAGATAATTTCACTTCTTCTCCGGGTTTCAAAGTAAATAGGTTTTTATTTACTTTGACCAGATCAGTTATTTCGCCAAACTGCCAGACAACAACAAAAGTTGAAATCCCTCCTCCGCTCTTTAGGGTTACATATCTTGTCATGCCGTTGTTCCTGGATAAATCTCCGAAATCCAATTTATCTGCCAAAGGATTCAATCCCATTATATTCTCCCCTTCCACCACATTAATCACCATTTTGTATTTGGCGGCATTGATAACCTGAACAACAACAATCAAAGATAAAATTACCCCAATAACTATTAATATTTTTTTTATTATAGACATATTCACTTTAATATTTTTAATTCTTCCCTCCGACCTTTTACCATTCCATTCTATCACACAGAGATGTCTTTTTCATTTCTTTTATAAAAGGTGGGGGTTAATTGTTAATCACTCCGCCGGCAAGGAATCCGACGGAATCCATTAACAATCAACTAAGCTTAATCTATCCACTCACTAATTCCAGTCACTTCGATCCATAAATCGCAACCAAAAATTTGACTTTCTAATTCAGGATCAAGTTCCCAACCGTAATGAGTCCAATCCTGGGCGCACATCCCTTCAAAACAAGGAACATTTAAATCAATGATCCAGTTATCTATGATATCCTGCTCTGATTCAGCTAAACGACCAATGGCTACTTGTCCTGGGTCATGGAAAGCTGGAACACCAGTGTCGTTATCTGGAGTACCGTCAGGAGTTTTTGACAAATAAGCACATAAATCAGGATAGGCTGGAATTAACAGAACATAAAAGGTGTTAACATCATTCCAATCCAATCCTACTGGATATGGATTATAAGTCCCATCTACATTTGCTGCTCCCCCTATTTTAAGCTCATCTCCTGCTTCTGGAGCTATTGAAGCTAAAGGTATCTTCCATTCGGAAACTCTACGACCTCCACCGAAAAGAGTCTTTGTTTCAAGGTCTCCTGGTAAACTCATCACTTGTGTTCCATTTATAACCCATTCTGTTTGCCAGCCATCACTTAATCCAGAACTTACGCAAGGATTATCAGGAACAGGAGTTGTAAACGCGCAAGCATCTGCGCCTGTTTGAAACACAATGTCATAAGGCTTGCCCCATGGACCAGGGCCAGGATTGATATTAAGACCCTGCTGATCATTACCACTAGTATTCTGTCCCAAACGAGCATCTGTGGAATCAAGAATATCAAATGCGGCATACAGATAATTGGTATCTGCCATCATGGAAACAGTTCCTTTTCCATTTGCTACAGTTACTACTGATGCCTCATCCCATTCTCCTGCGTCGATTACGCCATCAATAGTGGGTGCTGTAATAGGCATTGGTTTTGGTTTTTGTTTGATGACATATTCAACGTCATCAACTCTATCTTCCGCCAGAAAAGAACCGCTCAAAGCAATTTCTAAAGGAAACTCTAAATATTCTTGAGGAAACACAGTACCGAAATCTATGTGTTCCACCGCTACCGAAAGTGCATTCTCAATCCTGGCTGTGACATTGATGACATGAGCCTCGTAAGCTGAAAGAACTGCTACTCCGCCAGCTACGGCCACAACAGCGACCAAACCTAATATAATTTTCTTTTTCATAATTTTTAAAATTTTCAATTAATATTTTAACTTCTTTTCGACCTTTAGATTTTTATTTTCCTGCCCTTCACCTTTAGCTAAAGGTGAAGGGTTAATCGCTAATCCTTCCGCCGGCAAGGAATCCGGCGGAATCCATTAACAATCAAAGGTTAATCCTATGATCCTGTCCATTCACTAAAATCGTATACTTCAATCCACAAATCACAACCAAACACTTCACCATTTAATTGAGCTGGTAGTTCCCAACCAAAATGTGTCCAGTCTTGAGCACATTCTCCGTCAAAACATGGAACATCCAAGTCAATTACCCATAGATCAGCGTCGTCATTTACTGACTGAACTAAATAACCATAGGCCATTTCGTCTGGGTTATGGAAAGCATCAATACCACAGTCATAATATGAAGTTCCATCAGCGAGTACTCCGGCACATTGATCTGTTGCCATACTATTGTCAGTTTCTGCTTTATGTTTCGAAAGATAAGGACACAAAGTCGGGTAACAGTTGTCTAGGTCAAGAACGCTTGCGGCACAATAGTCATGCCAAGTGTCAAATCCTTCTGGTACTGGATTGTCAGGATTTTTTGGCTTTGGCTTCTGTTTAATGACATATTTTACATCATCTAATCTATCTTGCGCTAGAAATGAATCACTCAAAGAAATAAGAATTTCTTTCTCAAGATATTCCTGTGGGAATACAGTACCAAAGTCAATTGGAGTCGTGTCAACATATAAAGCATTCTCAATCTTGGCTGTTACGTTGATGATGTGAGCCTCATAAGCTGAAAGAGCTGCTACTCCACCAGCTACGGCCACGACAGCAACCAAACCTAATAGAATTTTCTTTTTCATTTTTGTGTTTTTATTAATTGGTTTATTATGATTCGACCTTTATTTATCCTCCCAAATTTTGAGAAAAACTTGGGAGGGCTTGGTTTTTAAACCTGAACCCTACTCCGACCCAAGCACATAACTCGTTATATGCTCGGTTCGGGACCTTGGCCCCGAACTCTTTTGAGTCGGGGCACGGCCCAGGACAAAGCCCAAGCTTCGCTTTTCTTAAAATAAAAAAAACGAAGCCTAAGCTCCGCTAACAAAAAACAAAATTTGAGGAAGTGAATTGAGGAAATTTATTTATCTGATATAAAAACAGCATTACTTATCTATCTAGTTCCTCCTCTAGATAGGTTGCAGAAATACTTTACAAGACTATAATAATATAATCACTTTTTATCGGTTAAGTCAATAAAAAGTTATCCACAGATTATTCGCTTTATTCAAGAGAGATTTTCTTTGGGCACACTTGTTAGGGAGGAAATCACACTAACTCGGTGCCCAAAGAAAATCTCTCTTTTTTTTAATTCCTAGAAATATCTTAAACTAAATGAAAAAACCACCGCTCTCCTCTATCCCTCCTTTCACGTCTATTCTCAATATTATAGTCTGTAGTTACTCTTATCCCTCCTTAATTCTTTAAGTGTCCTACCTGTAATGACCTACCATTGTTTGGTGGTTAAATGGGTTTAATCCCATATCTATTTTCTACCAGACCAAGAAACCTTGTCAAGGCTTCGACGGGCTCAGCCTTGACCCCGCACATTTAGCTAAAGGTGAAGGGCGAAGAATCCTAAAACAAGAGGGACACCCGAAGATGTCCCTTTTGATGTCCCATTTGGGATATATTAATGTACAATTCTTTCGTTTATCTTTAGAGGCGGTATCCTCCTCTTCCTCTTGTCGCCTCTCCGGCGGCCTGCATCACATGGGTTGCTCTCGTCCCCATCGAGACAATTCTTCCTGGTGTCCGGGGTCTTCTTCCGTTCGTCGGTAGTAGAACTGGTTTATTGTCAGCGCGAGGGCAGTTGTCGGTGATACACCGTTCCACCCTCTGGCCAGAAGGATTCTTGAACACCTCCAGCACAAGACCACAGACGTCACAGGACCGCTGAGCTCTTCTCATTACCGACAGATCCCTTTCAAGGCTTCTAACGCGGGTTTCTCGTGGAGTTGTGGGCCGAAATTTCTTACTTCATACTAATCCCCCTTTCTGATAGGATACAAAACCTTCGAAAACAAAACGATTTTTTAATATATCAAATATAAAGAACCTTGTCAAGGCTTCATAATAGAAAAACACAAAAGACCCTTCACCTTTAGCTAAAGGTGAAGGGTCTTGTATTATTATTCCAAGAAAATTTACTTTAATTCAACCTGGGCTCCTGCTGCTTCGAATTTCTTTTTCATCTCTTCTGCCTCCTCTTTTTTAACATTTTCTTTAACCATCTGGGGAGCAGAAGCTGCAGCATCAACTAAATCTTTAGCGTCTTTTAGGCCTTTCTCGGTAACATCTCTGACTACTTTAATCACTTCTATTTTTTGACTGCCTATGCTTTTCAGCTCAACATTAAATACAGATTTTTCTTCTACGGCCGGGGCCTCACCTGCTGAGGGAGCTACAGCCATAACCGGAGCTTGAGCAGAAACTCCGAATTTTTCTTCTAAAATTTTAACTAACTCGGCCAAATCCAAAACCGACATTTTCTCGATTTCTTCGACTAATTTCTTAAATTTCTCCGGAACCTTAACTTCCTTTTTCTTTTCTTCTTTTGACTCCTCTTTTTTTTCTTCGACCATAATATTAGTAAACAAGGAACAGACAACAGTTAACAAAATTTTCGTTAGTTACTACTATCCGCTATTCCTTGTTTTAGTTTATTTATTTTCGACCAAATGATTTTACCTATTTCTTCGGCTAATTGTATAATTTTTTCGTAATCAATTTTTGTAATATATTTTTCTCTGTGGGCAAAATATAAAAGGTATTTTGTTTCTTTTAATGATGCGTAAGATACTTCTAAGAATCTCACATATTCCTTTGGTCTCTGTCGAGCGAAACCTTCAATAATATTTAAAGGAATTGAAAGTGCTGATCTTTGGACTTGAGAAGTTAAGCCGAAAAGTTCTGATTTTGGAAACTTTTTAGAAACCTGATAGACCTGGAAAGCTAATTTATCTGCCTTTTCTAGTAAAATATTTTTAGTTTGCTCCTTGCTCACTGTTTACTGTTAACTGTTTTAAGACATAAACTAATCCTCTTAAATTCCCTTGTAAAACATTTACTAAACCAGAAATTGGATTAGAAATGCTTCCGACCAATCTTGCCAATAACTCTTCTCTGCTTGGCAATTGGGCTAAAGTCATAATCTCTTCCTGGTCGATAAATTTTCCATCAAAAAAACCAGATAAAATCTTTAGATTTTCATTAGTTTGGGAAAACTGATAAGTCTTTTTTAGAGGAGAAAGTGAATCTTTGAAAGCACAAACTAAGGCAATCTCTCCCTTTAAATCTTTCTCTAATTTTAAACCGGCCTTTTCCAGAACTAATTTAATCAAGGTTTTCTTCGCCACTTTTAGCTGACCCTCAACCTCTTTTATCTTTGTTCTGAGAACAAATAAATCTTTAACTTTCAGGCCTTTAAGATCGACAAAAACAATTGATTTCTGGTGATCAATTTTTTCTTTTAAATCATCTATAATATTTTGTTTTTGAGCTTTAGTTAAGGCCATAAGTTAATTAACAGAGAACAGAGAACAGAGAACAAAAAATAAAAAATGCCTGCTTCCGCAGACAAAATTGCTAACTGTTATTTGCTAACTGTTAACTTTTTAATCCTCGGTAGGATTTATCTGCCGTAGAGGCAGACCTACTGTCTGTGGATACTAATTTGAGTATAAGCTTTCTTATTCTTTTGTCAACCCCCCACACCTTTGGCTAAAGGTGAAGGGCAAGCCCAATTATTCTTTTTTTAGTGCTTCAATTATAGCTTCGGCAAATTTTTTGGCAGAAGCCGGGCCATCGGCCGTAATAATTTTTCCGTCTATCACTACCGGTTCTGAATGATATTCGGCGCCCTCTTCCTTTAGAATTTTAACGGCCGACTTATCCATTATATTTGACCAAACAGTGGCCTGTTTTCCGGAAAGCACTCCAGCTCTTGCCAAAATGGCAGGCGCTATACAAATTGCTCCCAAAACCATAGCACTGTCAGCAACTTCCCTGGCAATCTGGCGAGCCTGAGGATCATCAATATATTTTGCAGCTCCCGGTCCGCCGATAAATAAAACGGCGTTGTAATCACCAACCTTGAGCTCATCTAAAGTTAAATCTATTTTTACTTCCCCGCCCATCTTGCCAATGGCCCCACCCAAAGAAGTGCTAACCGTAGTAATATTAGCTCCGGCCATTTCCAGGGTTTGTTTGGGAATAAAATATTCTTCATCTCGAAATTCCCTGAAGGCAATAATCATGGCAATTTCCCTATTTTCTAATGGTTTAGGCATAATTCAGAAAATAGTAAACAGTAAACAAAGAATAGTATTCGTTATTCATTATTATCTGTTATTGAAGATATTTTGCTTTGGCGATATTGTGTTCTTCTAAGGTCCTGCTGAATATGGTTTGGCCTTCTGGTGTAGACAGATAATACCAAAACACGATCACATGGTTTCCCCCGACCCCCCTCTTTTAGAAACCCACGGCACTTCGTCCTGAGCTCAGTGTCGAAGGATTTCTAACGCTCACTTCGCTCACTGTTTTCCTACACGGGGGAAACCGATTTTTGGTATTATTTTAAAAATTTTGCTTTGGCGATATTATGCTCTTCTAAGGTCCTGCTGAATATGGTTTGGCCTTCTGGTGTAGACAGATAATACCAAAAATCGCTATCTTTAGGATACAACGCAGCCTCAATGCTTTCAAGTCCGGGATTACAGATTGGACCCAAGGGAAGCCCCGGGTATTTATAAGCATTATAAGGAGAATCAATTTTGGTTTCCTCTTTCGAAATTCTGGTTGTCTTTTTCCCGGTAATGTAAGCGATAGTGGCATCAACTTGCAAAGGAATTCCCGCCTTTAATCTTTTCCATAAAACCCCGGAAACCAGCTTTTTGTCTTCAAAAGTTCTTACTTCTTTTTCAATTAAAGAGGCCATGGTAATTATTTCAAAAATAGATTTTTTTTGCCGAGAAATTTCATTTCTTAAGTCTGGAGTCAGTTTTTTGTCAAAATTATTAAACATTTTTCTGATAATACTTTCCAAGCTCTCTCCTTTCTGGGTCTGATAAGTATCCGGGAATAAATAGCCTTCCAATCCTAAATTTTTTGGCTTATCTCTCAGAAAACTGAACTCAATCGAAAAATCTTCTGGCTTTGGCAGATCGGTTGTTTTTGAATAATCAATCAAGGGAAAACCAACTATCTCAAAGAGCTCTTCTGCCTGAAACATTCCCCTATTCTCAAGATACGAACCAATATCTCTTAAATTCCAACCTTCAATAATAGTAATCTCTTTTTTGATCACTTTACCTGAAACAAATTTCTCTGTAATTTCGGGAACAGCCATCGAGGGTGAAAGTAAATATTCGCCAGCCTGAAGATCTCCTGAGATTCCTTTGTAAAGAGTATAAAAACGAAAAAAAGGCCCTGATTTAATAAAGCCCTGTTTCTCTAAATTAAAAGAGATTTCTTTTGTTCCTTCTCCTGTTTTAATTATAAATATTTCTTCTATTTGGGAATTAACGTCTTTTGGTGAATAAATTCCGTACCACAAAAAACCAATAAAAATTAATATTAGAGATAAAAATAAAAGAAATGAAAGAAAATTTTTTTTCATAAGATTCAATCAATTTTGTGCAAGTGGTCTTAATTTTTTTCTTCAATTAGCGGGACAAAGGTAAAGCCGGGATATTCGACTTCTTTAAAACTATTCTCTGATTCTTTTATTAATAACCAGATTGAAGAACCAATGGGGGCAACAATTCTGCCTCCAATTTTCAATTGTTCTTTCCAGGCTTGAGGAACTTCTCTTGCCGAAGCAGAAGTTAAAATTCTATCAAACGGAGCTTCTTCCCGATAGCCTTTTGAACCATCAGCTACGATAAATTTAGCTATTCCTTTTTCAATAAAATTGTATCTGGAGATATTCCTTTCGCCAAATTCCTTTAATTCTGGCACTATTTCAATCGCAAAAACCTTGCCTTTCTCTCCGACTATATTAGCCAACAAAGCGGTCGTCCAGCCAGATCCAGACCCTACATCTAAAATTTTATTTCCGAGTTCCGGCTGTAAATGTTCTAACATAAAAGCCACCACTAAGGGCTGGGAAATAGTTTGGGAAAAGCCTATGGGCAAAGCCTCGTTTATCTCAGATAGGTCCTTCATATCTTCCGGTAAAAAGTCGACTCTTTTAATTTCCTGAAAAGCCTCAATTATCCCGGGAGTTTTTAAGTAACCTTCTCTGATTAAAGAATCTATTAAATACATTTTCTAATTATAGCATGAAATATTAGTATAAACCCCGTTAAAGATTATAAGGGCAGAGAAAAAGCACAAAGCAAACAAATCTCTAACGGGGTAAATAAAAAAAACGCTTTGAAACGCTTTTTATACTCACTCTTGATAATTGCTTATTTATAATTAATTCTTTTTTAAAACTCTCTTCAATCCGGGAAGGAAAAGTTTAAAAATATCAAAAGAACCATATTCATCTATAAATTCTTTAGCCTCCTTATAATTCCCTATAGCTAAATGATACTCAAGAATATGAGAAAGTTCGTCAATACAAATAAAAAGTTTTGTAAAATTAGGCCAGGAGATGCCTTTTTTTATCTCTATTGCTCCTTCTTTTAAATAGAAATTTTGAGCTATAGCTGAACCGAACGCAGAATGTGAAGTCTCGGGGTTTTTTAACGAATTAAACCACAAGGTAAAATTCCAACAAATATGCATAATCAAAATGGCTTCTAATTCTTTCTGGGTAATAACTCCTTTCAATAAAAGAGGGCCATAACTCTTAATGCCCAGAATATTAGCATAAAGCTCATCAAGTATTGGAAAAAACCTTCCTAATCTTTTCTCGGCATCTCGATATCGTATTAAAGAATGACAAATCTCGTGACTAAGGATACATCTTAAAGATCCTTTGTGAAGAAGATCTTTAGAATAAGATTTCTGGAAATTTTTGCCAAAAACTGTCTTAAAAATTGGGAAATGTCTGTTCTTAAACTTTAAGTCTAAAGAACCATCAAATATACTAAGGTTTGATCCGTATTTTTCCATCAAATCAACGCTATTAGGAAGATTGGTTCCAATAAACAGAAAATCAGCAATTAAGCCAGAGAAAATAGCCGTTTTATCAACCCTTATCCCTACCTTAGAAATATCGACTTTTTCTGATCCAGCTAAAATTTTTCTTCGACCAGTTAGAATTATATTTTTAGATTTCTCAGCCTCTTTAGTTCGCTTTTCATCTAAAATCCCCACCCAAGCCTGATAAGCGCATTTTGTAAAAAAAAGTTTGTCTAGATAACGTTCAAGGGGACCTATAACAAAACTCAATTTAAATGGCTCTGCTTTAAGCCAAAAAATCTCACTCTCTTCATATTTTCCATTAAGCAAAGAATGAGCCCGGCTTATAAGATATTGAGAAAAATTATAGTCATCTGAAAGGCCGGCGGCATCGATCAAAAGTTTAGCAATCGGTTTTAATTCTTTTCTAAACTTCATGTGATAAGGAATAGCTATCAGTTTCCCAGATTTATTCCTTTCTACAAAAGTATAAGGACTCAAAATGGCGGGATCTTTCTTGGCAGCTTTCTTAATCTCCCCAACCTTAGCATCGTGAGGATAAAAATTAGCTCCCAAATATTTATTATTCTTCTGTTTTAAATAAAGAGGAGCTATAAGTTCAGCCGTCTTAACTAATTTCTGAAAAAGAGCTTTCTCTTTTCGAGAAAGTTCTTTTGTGCTAATTTTGAATTTTTTAATACTCTTCATAATTTTTTATGATATAGTCGGATTTTGATAATTATTATTTATTGTAGATTATATTTTATTTTTAATATTTTACAGGAATGATTAACAATCGGGGTAACTATTTTTGTGGTTTCCCCTACTCTTTTCCCCATCAGGGCTTTCCCTACCGGTGATTCATCAGAAATTCTGTTATTTGACGCATCAGCCTCCAGGCTTCCAACAAGGGTAAATTCTTCTATTTGACCATTGAGTTCAATTAAAATTGTTGCCCCAAGATTAACAATATCTCTTTTCGCTTTTGGTGGAGACTTTATTAGTTGATAGTTCTTGAAGATATTATTCAATTCAATCAACCTGGTTTCAAGAAAAGCTATATCTTCTTGAAAAGAAAGATATTCAGGATTTAAATCTTCTGAATGCCAAACCTTGGGAGATTCTCCTCGAATCATAAGAGATTTCATCTTTCTTAGATGTTGATACTCTGCTTTTAATTTTATTGATCCTTCTTTGGTTAGATAGAAATTTTTTTCTTCTGGCATTAATTGTAGCTTAAATTTATTTTTTATCTGCCGAAATGTTTTAAAAACAAAGGCTAGGATAGTTTCATTAATCTTAATCTCTAAGATGATCTTGTCAAGGTTGGTTGATATTTCGAATGAAAATTAACCTTTACTCCTGTCTTCTAATGGCTTTGCCGCAACCCTATATAATATAATCGTAGAGAATATTGTCAATACAACCTGTGGATAATCTGTGTAATAAGGGTAGTTCATTTTTTTACTCTTATTTTGCTCGAAATTTAACCTGAAAAACAAAAATTACCCTAATATAGGGTAATCAGAAAAAGAAAGGATTCTTGTTTTTATCCCCTTTTTAAAATCTTTTCATAAGTTCTTTCAGTTCTTTCCTTATCCTCAGTCTCTGAAAAAAGCTAAGCCTGTCAATGAATAATCTTCCATCTAAATGATCAATCTCGTGTTGGAACACTCGAGCTTGAAGACCCTGAGCTGAAATTTGAACTTCCAATCCTACTTTATCTCGAGCGCTAATTTCAACTTCTTTTGCTCTCTTTATTTTTAACCGAAGGCCGGGAAAGCTTAAACAACCCTCTTCTGTAATCTCGGTTTTCTTACTTCTTTTTATAATTTTCGGATTAATAAGCTCGAGAGGGTCTTTTTCGGTTTGAATAATAATTATCCTTTTTAATTGCCCCACCTGGGTCGCAGCCAATCCTACTCCCTCATTCTTTATCATCGTCTCTACCATATCTTTTTTAAGCTTCTCAATCTCGTCAGTTATCTTCTCAACCGGTTGAGCTTTCTTACGTAAAATTGGGTCAGGATATTTTTTAATTTCTAAAATAGCCATTTTAAAATTAGTATTATAGTCTAGTTCACACTGAGCGAAGTTCCACGAAGTCGAAGTGCAGGCCCGCCAGGACTCGAACCTGGAACCAACGGTTTTGGAGACCGTCATTCTACCAATTGAACTACGGGCCTATCAATAATTATTTCTTTCCTTCCTTATGCAGAGTATGCTTCCTGCACCACTTGCAAAACTTCTTCAATTCCAACTTCTTCTCGGCTATTCCCCGAGACCTGTGGACAAAGTAATTAATTTTCTTGCACTCTTGGCACTTAAATTTAACAAAAGGTTTTTTTGCCATAAATCTGAAATCTATTTTTATTAAATTATGAGCCACCCGTGGGACTTGAACCCACGACCTACTCCTTACCATGGAGTTGCTCTGCCTCTGAGCTAGGGTGGCATAACTAAAGTAGTGGGTAGGGAGGGACTTGCACCCCCGAAGGCAAACGCCAGCTGATTTACAGTCAGCCCCTTTTGACTACTTAGGTACCTACCCTTTTATCAAATCAAAACTATTTTACCACAAAAATCATTATTTTTCAATCTTTCATCCCTTCGGTAAACTCAGGGCAAGCAGGTTCAGGACGAGATTATTTTTCTGTGTTTTTTCCGCCACTCAATAATCTTTTTGTGATCACCAGATAATAAAACTTTAGGTACTCGCCATTTTGCTCCCTTCCTGGGCGAGAAAATTTCCGGTCGAGTATACTGAAAATATTCAATAAATCCCCTGCCAGCTCTTCCCGGAAGAGCCGGTACTCTTTCTTTCAAAAATTGTGGTTTTCCTAAAACTCCAGGGATCAACCTAGCCACTGTTTCTACTACCACCATTGCCGGCAATTCTCCGCCCATTAAAACATAATCGCCGATTGAAATTGCCTCATCTGCAATATATTTTGCCACTCTTTCATCTATGCCTTCATAACGGCCGCAAATCAAAATCAACTGGTCAAACTTAGAAAATTGATAGGCCATCTTCTGGTTGAATTTCTTTCCCCGAGGCGTAAATAAAACAGTTTTTAATTTATAGTTTTTAGTTTTTAGTTTTTTTATATCTTTTACCGCTTTATAAATCGGCTCCACTTTCATTACCATCCCCATTCCGCCGCCATAAGGCCGATCGTCAACAATCTGATGGCGATTAGCTGTCCATTTCCTTAAGTTATGAATTTTAATTCTAATTAAATCTTTTTTAAGGGCCCTCTTAATAAGTGATTCCTGAAAATAGGAATCAAAAATTTCAGGAAAAATAGTAATAATATCAAATTTAATCATAAATCATTAGAGAAATAAACGAAAACGGCGCTACTTAATTTATATGGTAGCACCGTTTTCTATCGTCGTAAATCCTTTTTATTCGGATTTTACAGTTTCAAATCTTCCAGCTCTTCTCCTCCGCTCGGAGCTGATGTTATTTTTCTTCCTCGAGTAGCTTTATCGCCTTCTGGCTCTTCGATTTTAAGATTGACTCTGGCGTGATTTTTTAGCCCGACAATCCGAACCAGATTCCTAATTGCTCTAGCAGTTGATCCTTCTCGGCCAATAATCTGACCCATGTCCTCTGGGTTTACTTTCAAAGAAAGCAAGACTCCCATTTCGTCAACCTTTCGGTCAACTTTAACATCATCAGGATTATCAACTAAAGACTTAACAATGTGCTCAAGGAAATCTTTGTCATTTACTTTAGCCATAATATCTTTCTGTGTTCCAAACGCCTCAAACGTCTAAAACGTTTCAATCAGTTTAGTCAGTAGCTCGACCTTTGCTTCCGATTCTTTCCTTCAAGAAAATAGAGAATCAAAAAGACTGTAAAAAGCTACTATTCTACTATTTTACTTATATTTTTATACTTGTCAATATCTTGTAGGACAAAGGTGCTCTCATAACAGAGAAACTATTCTCGCGAGAAATCGCAAGAATAGCGAAGAGAGAGATTATCTTCTGTTACGAGAGCGCCTCTGCCCGTGAGATAGGCTCTCGAGCAGCAGGTCACTCATTTCGTATTTTGGCAAGAGTAAATCGTGGAAGCCACAATTTAACTCATCTACCTTATCTCCTTGTAGTAAGGAGAGACCTAGAAAGAATTTGTTTACCCTGAGCCTGTCGCCCTTCGGTTTAACTCAGGGCGACCCTGAGTATAATCGAATGGGTCGAAGGGTTTCTTTCCAATTCTCTCATCGCTATAAAGTTGGGTTGTGAGGAGGCCTGCTATGAGTGTTACCGACAGGCCTCCTCACTATGTAGACGGGGAAATAAGCACTGAGACCGGCCCCGCCGTTGTTTTGCCCCGCCGGCCGGTAGGGCTAACTATTACGCATCTTCCCTCCTCGTGGGACACGAGACAGCCTACTCCACGGGTTTAACCATGAAATAGGCCTTGCCACCCGGGAGAATGATCTTATCCCCAAGGTGAACCGCCATGGCGGTTCCCGACGGCAAAGGGATCCCGTTAACGATAATCCCTTCTACCAGGGCTGCCATAATGGTTTCGTCTTCGTCGGGATCAAGCGCTAAACAGAGAACCCTTCTCCGGCGAAGGCCGAAAAGAGTCCTCTCTTCGAACTCCGTCTCTCCTCCACCAAGGGCATGGACAGAATGCTTCATTCAGATCTCCCTTCTTACTACTCCCGTCGAAGCTTCCCTCGTACTTCGATGAACTCAGCACAAGAAAAATTTCGGAAGGACTAGTTTTATTTAAAAGGGTTGGTGGGGGGAGGAAGGCTAGATCTAGACCTCCATCGAGAACGATTCACCATCGTCCTGCACGGAGGCTTCGAGTCATGAAGCCCTCCTCCCCTCTGCAAGAAAAACAGCGACTGTCCGTCTTACAGATTCAAAAGAACTATTTTCGCGGCAAGCCATGCCGCGAAACTGGCTGCTATAATCCAACCGACAAGAGCCGGAGGATATTTGATCGCTTCTCTCCATCCCCCGAAGGGTTCAGAGACTACAGCCATAACTGCAACGGCGGCTATTGCTGCTCCCACCGCTGCCGCCGCGACCGCGATTGCGGCCGCAATACCGGGAAGAAATTCCATTCTACACCTCCTTTTGAATCTCTTGAATTTCCTTCCACTCACAATCCACTAAGGTTTAATGGACTCTGAGTGGCGGAGGACCTGATGTTGTTGTTGGTCCTCCTTAACAGTATTACCTTGTCTCGCTCAGGCGAGACTATTGCCCGGGATTTCGGGCTAGCGCCGCTTCTCCTCTTGCTTGCCCGGCAAAAGGAAGAGGACGACGATGGACATGAGTCCCAGAATGCTGATGATCGAGAATGCTGATGCAACCATAGGGCTGCCAAAACCTCTCGCTATCATGATTCCACCGGCGCCCATGAGGAAGACGAGTATAGAGCTTAGTATTGCCGTCCCCCTCGTCTGAACATTATCCCCGACAACCCGCCTCGTCTCGGTGACGAATCGATCCACCACCGCCCTCATTATCTCAAAAAAATCCATCTGGATTCTCCTTTCTCTTCACTTCTCCAGCATGTGGCCGGAACCGCAATTGGCCGAAGCCGATTTTGCGGAATAGTGAGAAGAGAATTAGAAAGAAATTTTCTTCCTTCCAATTCTCTCGTCACAATCGTTTCAATCCTTATTAAATTTACAAAGTGCTTGCCTCGTCGGCAGGTCGCCAATGAGGCGACTTCCCTGCCTCTAAATAATAAAGCGCTCTCGAGAAGAGAGCGCTTTATCCAATCAATTGTTAAAGCAATAACCAATCATCGAATTCGATGATTATTAACTCTCTCCTCAATCTGCTTATTTACGTAATAAATAAGCAGATTTACTATGTATGAAAAGATCATGTTTATTCACTTACAATGGTATTGTAACATACCCTATCAAACTTGTCAACCCCCATACTAATTTTCGCCGGTGCGGGACCAAGAACCCCATTTTAACCAAGAAGCACCCTATCATTAGGGCGCTTTCTAATTAGTCCTATTTATTTTTATTATTCACTCCCCTTTTGACTCCCTCTCTATTTTTTTCTCTGGTTCTCCCTCTTTTTTTTCTTCTTTTGCTCCCTCTTTCGGTTTTTCCTCGGGTTTTTCTTTCTTTGATTTTTCCTCTTGTTTTTCTGCTGGTTTCTCCCTTATTTCCTTTTCTGGTTTTTCCTCTTTTTTAGGCTCTTCTTTCGGTTTTTCTTCCCGCCCTTTCGGGGCGAGGCTCGCCTCTGCTGAAACGGCTGGTTTCTCCTCTTTCCTGGAGTCTTCTGGTTTTGCTTCTTCCGGTTTTTTATCTTTCTCTTTCTTTGGGCTTTCAGCTTCATCTTTCTTAGTTAAGGTTTCTTTCGCCGGCTCTTTTGCGGATTTTTCGGCCTCCACTTTCTTCTTCTTGTGCACAGAAACTTTCTTTGCTTCAATAATTTTACCAGTTACCAATAAATTATGAACCGTACCCGAAGGCTGGGCTCCAACTGACAGCCAGTATTTAATCCTTTCTGCCTTTAAATTCTTTTCTTTAGTTATGGGGTTATAAAAACCGACAATCTCAAGAAAACTGCCACTTTTTGGTGCATTCTTTTTTTCTGTCACTACGATCCTGAAAACTGGCTGATTTTTTTTACCAACTCTTAAGAGTCTAATAACTAACATACCCCGTTAGAAGCCCTTGGCGAAAAAGAATTTTAATCTGTTCTTTAGGTATCTTCTGCCCATTCCAGATTTTAGATACTTTTCTCGCGCTCGGGCATCTTTCTTATTTAGATTAATTTCGCAGTATATAAATTTCCATGGTGCCCCGTATTTTGTCGATTTATTTTTACTTGAATTGTGGCTTAAAATTCTTTTTCGTAAATCCTTAGTTGAACCAATATACCAACGGTCAGTCTTTTTACTAGATAATAAATATACGTACCATATAATCGGGCTTCTAACGGGGCATATTACCATTTTTTAACTTCTAAAGCTTTTTTGGCTGCTGCCTCCTCTGCCTCCTGTTTTGAAAAGCCCTCTCCCTCAGCGACTAATTCTTTATTAAGGAGAACGCCTACTATAAAATGCTTGGTATGGTCTGGCCCCCGCTCTTTTAAAACTTGATAAATGGGAGTAATTCCCGTTCTTTCTTGGGCTTCTTCCTGGAAAAGAGATTTCGAATCTTTATAAAGACCGGCCTCAATGATATGGGGAAGCTTTCCTGTTAAATGTTTGGTAATAAATTTTTGGCAAACATCGTATCCTTGATCAAGATAAAGAGCGCCTATTAACGCCTCAAAAGTGTTAGCTAAAATACACTGACGAGCTTTCCCCATTTCTTTAACTTCTCCTCGGGAAAGCAAGAGAAAACCGTTCAAATCAATCTCTTGGGCAACCCGGGCTAGCATTTTTGAGTTAACCAAAGCTGCTCTCCAGTTAGTTAAGTCTCCTTCTGATTTTTTGGGGTAATTTTGATAAAGATGTCCAGTAATGATTAATTCCAAGACAGCGTCCCCTAAAAACTCTAATCTTTCATTATGCTCTAAATGAAATTTTGGATTTTCATTTAAATAAGATCTGTGGCAGAAAGCTTGGATTAAAAGATCTTTGTTTTTAAATTTAAGGTTTAGTCTTTTTTCTAGCTGAGAAAAGTCGTGCACAAAATTCATTGCTAAATTACTAAACTGTTAAATTGTTAAACCGATATAAAGAGCCGGCGATGTAACAATGTAACAATTCGACAATGTAACAATTTTACTTCTCTATTTCTTTGTAAACTGTTCCCAAAACGCCATTAATAAATTTCCCAGAAGATTCGCCGCCGAAAGTCTTTGCTAATTCAATGGCTTCATTTATCGCTACTTTTGGCGGGACTTCTTCTTTATTACCATATAACAATTCAGAAAGTCCAATCCTTAAAACGTTCCGGTCTACAATTGTTATCTGATTTATCGGCCATTCAGGAGCTGCCTGTCCAATAATTTTGTCAATTTGAGAAAGATGCCCGACAACTCCTGTAATTAATTGCCAGACAAAGCTCTGATTCTCTAATCCCGGGCCAAATTCTTTAATGTTTCTTTCAACAATTTTCTCAAGGGCTTTGGATTTTTGCCCGGAGAAATCCCACTCATATAAAGATTGTATGGCAATTGAACGTGATAAATGTCGAGAGGCCATTTTTCTATTTCTTTGATAATCCTTCCCAAGTTAAGGATTTTTCTTTTATCTTCTCTTTTCCTTCTTTCTCTCTTGTCTTCTCCTCTTTTTCTCGTTGCTTTCTTTCTTTTTTAGTCAGTTTCTTCAAAACATCAATTACTTCTCTGTTATTATATAATCCACAATTCCAACAGAGGGTATGAGATAAAACCTCTTTGCCGCATTTCGGGCAAAGAGATAAATTTGGCGCTTCAAGAAAAAGATGCATTCGGCGCTTATTTCTTCTAGATTTTGTATGTCTTTGTTTAGGAACCGCCATATTAAAAGTGGTTACATGGCTACATTGTTACATTGTTAACTCAAAAAATCAAGTTCTATTGAACTATTTGACAATTTAGCAATTGGTTTATATGTCTTCCTGTGGATTTTACAAATGCCGTATTTTTTCAGCATTCTTTTGTGATACTCTGTCGGATAACCTTTGTGCTGATTAAATCCGTAACGAGGATATTTTTCATGGTATTTTTGCATTATTCTATCGCGGGTAACTTTGGCAACAATTGAAGCTGCAATACAAGAAAATACTTTCTCATCAGCCTTTATAATTAGCCTGTGTTTTATATTTTTTAGTCCATTATTTTTTAAAAACTTGCCATCAATGATTAAAAAATCAGGAAGAAGCTTCAATTTCTGGACAGCTCGAAACATGGCCAACTCTGCAGCGTTTTTAATATTGATTTTATCAATAACTTTTTCTGAAACCCTGGCTGTTTGCCACTCTATTACTGGATTCTTAGTTATAAGCTTGTAGAGTTTTTCTCTTTTAGCTGATGTTAATTTCTTGGAATCCTTGAGTTCATGAATTTGCACCAATTTATCGCCAATTCCCCGAATTGATTTTAATGTCACCGCGGCTGCCACTACGGGTCCCGCCAAAGGACCACGGCCCGCTTCGTCTAAACAGGCCACCCTTTTGTATCCTTTTTTCCATAATCTTTTTTCCTCTTTCAGGTAAGGGGTTCTCATTTATTCATTATATCATTTTAAAACAAAAAGGGCGGCCAGCTGACCGCTCTCTGAAGTTTCTCCTTTAGCTTCTTTTGAAGACATATTTATAGGCTTCTAGGTTTTATCTTTACTGCTTTTTCCACGGCTTTAGCTACAACGTCTGCCACCCTATTTTGAAAGATAGACGGCAAAATGCGCTCTTTTGAAGGATGACGGACCATATTAGCCAAAGCATAGACGGCGGCAACTTTCATGTCGGTTGTAATGCGTGCTACCCGAGCATCAAGGGCTCCTCGAAATACTCCGGGAAAGGCCAGAACATTATTAATCTGGTTAGGAAAATCACTTCGTCCTGTTCCTACCACTTTGGCCCCAGCTTGTAAGGCTTTGTCTGGCATAATTTCGGGAACAGGATTTGCTAAAGCAAAAACAATGGGATTTTCTGCCATAGAACGAATCATTTTCTGGGTTACAATATTGGGTCCCGATACTCCAATCAGAACATCCGCGCCCTTAAGGGCTGTATGAATCCCCCCTTTAATCTTCTCAGAATTAGTATGTAAAAGAAGAGCTTTGCGATAAAGATTCATCTTCCGATCATAAGGAGAAATAATTCCTTGTCTATCTACCACAATAATTTCTCGCACCCGAGTACATACATTTTTTGGTATTGAGCGTTCCCCAAGAACACCATCTAAACATAACAAAAGATTGGCAGTTGCGGTACCGGCTGCTCCGGCTCCAAGAATAACGATTTTTAAATTTTCAAAGCGCTTTTTGACCACTTTCACGGCGTTAATAAGAGCAGCCAGAATAACAATTGCTGCCCCATGCTGATCATCATGAAAAACAGGAATACCGATATCTTGCAGAAGTTTTTCAATCTCAAAACAACGCGGAGCTGCTATATCTTCCAGATTAATACCTCCAAATCCCGGAGCCAAAGCTTTCACAATATCAATAATCTCTTCTGTATTTTGGGTAGCCAGAACAATAGGCCAAGCGTCGATATTGGCGAATTTTTTAAAAAGTATTGCCTTGCCTTCCATGACCGGTAAGGCGGCATAAGGACCAATATTACCAAGTCCGAGCACCGCTGAACCGTCTGAAATAATAGCAACTGTATTTCCTTTTATTGTGTACTCAAAGGCCTTTTTAAAGTGTTTTTTTAACTCGTTACTTACAGCAGCAACTCCGGGAGTATAGGCGATGCTTAAGTCGTGGCGATTCCTGATTGGAAATTTTGATTTTATCTCAAGCTTTCCGTGTTTCTTTTTATGAAGCTCTAATGACTTCTTATTGTAATCCATTCCATTAAATAGATATTATTTTACCTAAAATTAAACTTTTATCGACTAACCCGAAATTTTTACTTGATTTTGACCAGGGAAGAGTTCCTTCAAGAAAATAAAAGCTTTTTCTAATGAATTTTATTCTTTTTATTAAAATTTCTCTTTGATCTTTCGGATTTCTAAAAACGACGAAATCGCCGATTTTCAGTCTCAATAAATTAGTCGCAAAATAAATTTTCTCCGGGATTAGTTCCGGCCAAGCGCTCTCTCCTTCAACTTTAACTAAAAAAATCAACCCCTTCACCCCGTTAAAAATAGATAGATTTCTTACGGGGTTAGTAAAGTTTGTCGGTGAGCTCTTTGTAGGCCCGATATCTTGCTGGAGTATTTTTGACTTCATAGAAAATTTTAGCGATCTCATCAACGGCCCCAACTAATTTCTCGGCTGCCCCTTTATTTATTTCCTGTTTATTTTTAGAACAAAGTTTTGTCGCCTGCCAAAAAAGATCATGCAGATTAGGAAATTTCTCAAGATGCTCTGGCTTAAAAAAATCAGACCATAAAGTGTAAAGCTCTTTTTTGCAAATTTGAGCGTGTTCTTCTTTAATAGCGATCCTACGGGAAATAGTATTATGATACTGCAGTATAGCTTTAGCGTCACTCGAATCTTTAGGTGGCCTGAACACTTCTAATTGCTCAACCATTCTTAAAACGGTCTTGGCGGCTATTTTGGCAGGCGTGGGCTCATAAATTGAGCAAGGAATATCACAGTGAGCTTGAGCTGTAATTTTTGGAAAAAAATTTATCATACTTGAAGTAGTTTTTAAAATATCACTCGACATTTTTCGTTTAGATAATCTATTTTCCTAAAGCTTGCTTTAGGTCCATTGCGTGTTCCTGTTCCATGGCCAATATATTCCTAAGCTGTTGAGCTAAGGCAAACTCTTTCATTTGTTCTGCCTGCTCTATCCTTGTCTTATACCTTGCTATGGCATCTTCTTCTCCGTCTAAATCCTGTTGAAGCATTTCTCTGTTGTCGTTAGAGGTTCTTATTTGCCCGACATCAACTGAAGGAACTCCTCCTAAAAAATCAATCTGGTCTGAAAGAATTATAGCATGAGCAATCTCTTCGTTTGCGTGAATCCTAAGCTCTTTTATAATGTCTCCAAACTCAGCGCCGGTCATTACGGCAGCGTGTTGAATATACTGAATGGCAGCTGAATATTCAAGCTCTAAGTCTTTATTTAATAATTCAATTAATTTGTCTTTATTTATCTCCATTTTTATAAATCTTTTTAGTTGCGATTAAATCGACCTTTATATTCTAAAATAAATTGATATTACTAATATTCCGTAAGGCCGAAATTATTATAGCTTATCTCCGACTTCTATGTCTATCTTCGCTGATGAACTAATTCCCAGGGCCCTGGAAAGTTCTTCCTGTTGAAAACCAACGATGACATTTTCTTCGCCATTGTTTCCAACGGTAATTACGGGTACACTCATTTGGCCGGATTTTTCAACCATCGCCTTAGCTGCTTCGCTGTCTTTAGAAACATCAATTTCTGTGTATTCAATCTTATTGTCTTTAAAGAATTCTTTAGCCATCGTGCAATAAGGGCAAGTTGGCGTTGTGTAAATAGTTACATTTGGCATAGTTTGAATAAATAATTTATTTATTACTGTCCTTTAAATTCTTCGATTACTCTACAAGTTGGACAATGATAATAGAAATTTCTTTTAATAATTGTTTCTTGCTCTAGACTGAAACTGGACATTGAAACCCAGATATCAAACTTAATTTTACAAGTAATACATTCTGATTTAAATTTATTGTAGTTTTTAACGCTCATATTTTAACCTTCAGTTTCTCGTTGATTATTATTTAAATTTATAGTTAAATCTTACCTACTAATTTAAGGCCTGGTTTTAAAGTTTTCTTGCCCGGCTTCCAATTGACTGGACAAACCTGGCCTTTATGCTCTCTAACAAATTTAGCTGCTTGAAGCTTTCTTAAGATTTCTTGTATATTTCTACCAATATCATTGTCGTGTACTTCATAAGCTTTAATTATTCTATCAGGATCAATGATAAAAGTCGCTCTTAAAGAGATTCCTTCGTTTTCGATATAAGTACCTAAAGCCCGACAGAGCTTTCCCGTGGGATCAGCCAGCATGGGAAAGTTAATTTTTTTAATAGCTGGAGAATTATCATGCCAGGCTTTATGGACAAAAACAGTATCTGTACTCACGCTTAAAATTTCAGCTCCCAATTTTTTGAATTCTTTATAATAATAAGCAGCTTCTTCTAATTCTGTCGGGCAAATAAAAGAAAAATCGGCTGGATAAAAAAATAGAACTAACCATTTACCCTTATGATCTGAAAGGCTAATCTTTTTAACTCTATTCTCATGAAATGCTTCAAATTCTAAATCAGGAATGGTCTTTCCCACTAGAGGAAAAAAAGCAGTACCTTCCTGTCCATCTGGGCTTTTTATTGGTTTTTTCATATCTTAAACGTGTCTTAGCCTAACAGCGCTCTTTTGGCAATTTATACTCTTTTCTTGTTTTATATTCTTGTTTTTTACCTAAATTCCATTGCTGAACCGGCCTCAAATAGCCAACTATCCTTGAATAAACTTCACATTTCCTAAAATTAGTTAAACCAGGATTTTCTTTAAAACATTTATCGCACTTTAAAACTGTAAATTTTTCTCCCCCATCTTCGAATGCAAGCAGAACTCCATTTTTAATTTCTTTGTTCTTGATATCGATTTTTGCCTGGCAATCGTGGCAATAATGGTTCAACGGGCTCGCCATAAATTTATTATTTGTTTTGACAGTTTTTGCAGTAACCATAAAAATTGATTTTATAACTTTCTATTTTGCCGACCTTTGTTCTTTTATTTTTTAACATAGAACAATTGTTACAAATGTCTTCAAAGATATCAAAAATCTTATCGCAATTTAAACATATAAAATGAGCGTGAGAAGAAATATCAGCATCAAAATGAGCTACTCCTTTAGAAATAATTTCTTGAGCTTCTCCTCTTCTTTTGAAGTCCTTTAAAATTCTGTAAATTGTTGCTCGGCTTATTCTCGGTAATTTTTTCCTTATCACCGAGTAAACATCTTCTGCTGAAGGATGACTTGTAACGCTTTTGAGATAACCTAAAATAGCTTGTTTTTGACAAGTGGTTCTGCATACTTGTTCTTTTGGTTTCTTTGCTCTGACCACCATATTATTTACTAATAGTAATTATTAATTAATAATTATTCCTATTTACAGGATAGCTCCATCGAAAAAACCTGTCAAGTGGAAAACTACTTAAACAGGTTTTTTGTAGAGATAATATAAAAATTTCAGGGACGGCCCGGAAACCTTGCTAACTACAGACAGAAGATGACAGCCAATACGTCATCATAGCTAGGGCGGATGAGCCGGGGCCATAATCTTCGACACAGGGTAATTGCCGCGGAATCGCGCACCGCCCCAGGCAATGTTCTTTCCTTGCTTAGTACCTTCGTTTGCATTTGCAGGGCAGACCTACTTTTTCTTTGAATTGAACACAGATTTGAGCAATAAAAAATCTCGAGAGATGTATAGGGCGACGACCTACTCTCGCTCCGAAGAACTACCATCGGCTCTGGAGGATTTCACTTCCGAGTTCGATATGGAATCGGGTGGAGCACCTCCGATATCGTCGCCTTATACAGATCTCGAGCTCAAATTTTTATTCGTAGATTCGAGTAACATAGGGTTAGCAATTATTAATTACTAGCTAAGAGTATATAATCGTTTGATTAGTAATGCTCGGCTTAATCCTTTACAGGACTTACACCTACATCCTATCAACCTCATAATCTCTGAGGAAACTAAGAACCCTTATCTCGAGGTGGGCTTCGTGCTTAGATGCTTTCAGCGCTTATCCCTTCCCAACTTAGCTACCCAGCTATGCCCTTGGCAGGACAACTGGTAGACCAGAGGTTGGTTCATCTCGGTCCTCTCGTACTAGAGACAACTCCTCTCAAGGTTCAACGCCTGCGGTAGATAGGGACCAACCTGTCTCACGCATATCAAAGCATATAATATTTTATATGCTCGACCGAGCACAAAAATTTCATTTTTTGTGCTTTGGTTTCTCACTTATTACTAAGTGTATGGACTATATCACCACCCAGCTCCAATTTTTCAAAATTGGGGTTGGGGACCGACGTATTATGGAAAGTTAAAACACTTCCATCCCCAAGCACATAAAATTCTATGTGCTCGGAAGTCTCTACGGAACCCCTGTTTTTTGTTTAAAAATAGGGTTTCCTCGGTATTGCCCTTATTCCGACAGGAAAAAATATAAGGGTTTCACCGATATAAGTCGGTTTGTTCGATCACGATTACTCGTGAAAGCCGCCGCGTCTACCCGATGTCTAAAGATTCTTTTTTTGACGGTCTGAACCCAGCTCACGTACCACTTTAATTGGCGAACAGCCAAACCCTTGGGAGCTGCTTCACCCCCAGGATGTGATGAGCCGACATCGAGGTGCCGAACAGGGCCGTTGATGTGGACTCTCGGGCCCTACTAGCCTGTTATCCCCGGAGTAACTTTTAGCTGATGATCTCTGGCGGTCCTAATAACTACCATCGGTTCACTAAGTTCTGGTTTCCCAACTGCTCGCAATATCCTGCTCGCAGTAAAGCCGGCTTTTGGCTTTGCCCTATCACCAAGATTTCCATCCTTGGTTAGCCGACCTTTAAACGCCTCCGTTACCTTTTAGGAGGCAAGCGCCCCACTTAAACTACCCACCTGGCACTGTATCCAGTTGCTTTTGAAACAACCAGATTAGGATAAAGAATTTAGAAGATGGGTATTTCACTGGTGGCTCCAGACAGACCGAGATCTGTCTTTCAAAGCCTCCCCACTATGCTACGCATCCAAACTCAAAATCCAATACCAAGCTATAGTAAAGCTTCCGGGGTCTTTCCGTCTAGCCGCAGGTAACCGGCATCTTCACCGGTATTGCATTTTCACCGAGCTGCTTCTGGAGACAGTCCCCTAGTCGTTAAACCTTTCATGCGGGCCAGAACTTACCTGGCAAGGGATTACGCTACCTTTGGACGGTTATAGTTACCGCCGACGTTCACTGGCGCTTCACTCACTCAGCATTCCATCCAAAAGGACAGAGACCGGCGAGCTTAACGTTCCAGCACTGGTCAGGCCTCAGCCCCTATACATCCTCTTACGAGTTTAGCAGGGACCTGTGTTTTTGGTAAACAGTCGCCAGGGGTACTTTCACTGCGGCCCCGATTCATCACCGGGGCAAGGCTTATCCCGAAGTTACGCCTACTTTTTTGCCGAGTTCCTTCAGAAGCTTTCACTCGTTCACCTTAGTGCACTTACACTTACCTACCTGTGTCGGTTTACGGTACGGACCGAGCACATAAATAACTCCTAAAAAGATTTTCTGGGGAGCCCGCTCATTCGAGTTCACTGAGCCGAGGCTCAGCTTCCTGTTAGCCCTTGAAAAAATCTTAGACTAACAACAGAAATCCAATAATCTGCTCGAATTACTGAACTCCGTCCCTTTTTAGAATTACGTACACGGGGGCCGGAATATTAACCGGCTGTCCATCGACTACCCCTTTCGGGTTTGTCTTAGGTCCGCCTAACCCTTGGCTGATTGTCATTGCCAAGGAAACCTTAGGTTTTCGGTGGGCGGGGCTCTCACCCGCCTTGCGGTTACTCATGCCAACATTCTCACTCCTCTTGGCTCCACCTTTCCTCGCGGTTGGGCTTCGCTGCCAAGAAGACGCTCCCCTACCACGCCACTGCAAAAAACAATGGCATCCTTATCTTCGGTACCGAGCTTGAGTCCCGTAAATCTTCGGCGCAGGGCTTCTTAGTTAGTAAGCTGTTACGCACTTTTTAAAGGATAGCTGCTTCTAAGCTAACCTCCTAATTATCAATGAAACCCCACTTCCTTAAAAACACTTAGCTCTCAGCCTCATCGGCTGATCCACCGTAAAGGTGGAAGTTTAGGGACCTTAGATGAAGGTCTGGGCTGTTTCCCTTTCGACCACGGAGCTTAGCCCCCATAGTCTGACTCCGAGCGCATACCTACAGTATTCGGAGTTTGATTGAATTGTCTGAGTAAAACCCAAGATAACCCATTCAGTGCTCTACCCCTGCAGGTAGTATAAACTCGGGCTAGCCCTAAAGCTATTTCGGGGAGAACCAGCTATTACCAAGCTCGATTAGCTTTTCACTTCTTACCACAGCTCATCCCAGAGTATTGCACGGCTCACGGGTTCGGGCCTCCTCTCGCCTTTCGGAAAGATTCACCCTGGCCATGGTAAGCTCGCTTGGCTTCGGGTCCTAAACACTCAGTATTGTTGCGCTTTTAACACTTGCTTTCGCTGTGCCTTCGGGGCAAAACCCCTTAGACTAAACTGAGTACTTAGACTCGTTGGCTCGTTCTGCAAAAAGCACGCCGTCACCCACCCTACGCTCCTCACTTCGTTCGGAGCTACGGAATGGCAAGCCCTACATATAATATTCAATATTTTTATATAGCTTGTCGTTCCGAAGCTCGACGCGAAGCAAAGAGCGTAGGACGAGCTCCGACTCTTTGTGGGCGAGATGGTTTCAGGTTCTATTTCACCGGGATCACCTCCCTACTTTTCACCTTTCCCTCACGGTACTAGTTCACTATCGGTGATATCGAGTATTTAGCCTTTCCGTTTTAGTCACGGATGCTTCCCACAGGGCTATCGTTTCCCGTGGTACTCAAGACAAATAACAAGGAGCACGAAGTGATTTTTAGATACGGGGCTATTACCCTCTTTGGCTTCCCTTTCCAGGGTAATTCTCCTAACCAAACTCCGTCTAAGTGTTCTCCCTCTTGAGCCGAGCACATAAATAATTATGTGCTTGACTCCCGACGTTACTTTCTTACAACCCCCCGTCCTGTCGTAGACAGGACAAGGTTTAGGCTTCTCCCTTTTCGGTCGCCCCTACTAAGGGAATGGTACCACTAATAATTACACGAATCTTTCACAAATAATAACAAATTCAAATTCGTGAAAATACAAATCAGTCGCTCGGCTCTTTGTAATTACTCCGTAATTAAAAGTGATTTTAATTCGTGAGTATATTAGTGGTTGTTTTTTTCTTTTCCTCCGCTTACTGAGATGTTTCACTTCAGCGGGTTCGCTCCAAGTACATAATTAATGCACTCGGTAATTTCGTTTATCACGAAATTGGGTTTCCCCATTCGGAAATCCCCGGATCAAAGGTTGCTAAGCACCTCCCCGAGGCTTATCGCAGCCACGCCACGTCCTTCATCGCCTCGATATCCCAAGGCATCCTCCATCCGCCCTTAATTTTAATTGCAATTATCTTGCACATAAAATTTATGTGCAAAATAACCTCTTAGCTAGTAATTAATAACTACTACATATTTAATTGACAAAGTGCTTTTAGCGTTTAGATGATTAGACGATCAATGCTTAATGTCCTGCTCTTTTCTTCGTTCTTTAAACGCTAATCACTAATCACCTAGATATAAATCAGTCGCCACTTCGCTTCTCTTTCTTAATTGCGAAATAACTGCAAGGAATGTAAGGTGACTGATCATGTTATCTCGATTCGGTCAAAAATTAAAAACCGCTATTAAGGAAGCGGCCTTTCCGTAAAGATAAAAAACAAAGAAATTATCCGCTTCCTTTATTTAAGGTTTGATATAAATTAATCATAACAATTCTATTTTATGAAACTCAAAGCGGTTTGTCAAGCCCTCCCGTTCGCCTCTGCGGCGAATTTGGGAGGGCTTGCCCTCCCAAGCCGAACACATAAGAAATTATATGTTTCGGCTGGGATGACGAGTCTCAAAATTATAAACACTAAACAAAGGGAACAAACCCCCTTGAATTGCATTCAATTTCAGGCTTAGGATTCTATTTTAAAATTTTTTGCTTTAAATCTCGTAGAATCTCAGCTGCCACATCTTTTCCGCCCAGTCCAAACGCAATTCCTCCGGCAACAGCCAACATGGTAATTATGCCGGCAAATAAAATCCTAATCAAATCTGAGCCAATTCTCAACTGGTCCAAGATCAATAAAATCGCGAAAATCCAGATTGACCATTTAATAATCGCTCCAACCAGAGAACCATATCCTACCTTGACCCCCTCCACAACAGCTCTAACTATTTTCTCTAGAATCTCAGCCACAATCACTGACACCACGAAAATCAAGACGGCAACAATGACATTAGGGAGATAACCTAAAATACTTTGCAAAAGTCCGGCAAACTGAACTAACCCAAGAATCTCTGCCACTACCGACAAGACAACAACAAATATAATCCATTTAAAGATTGTGCCCAAGAAAGCAGCTGCATCCACCTTTAATTCTGCCTTGTCTAAAGCTTCCTTTATGCCCGCTCTTTCAATGTATTGATTAAATTTTATGACACCTAAAATTCTGGTAACCAGTTGACCAACTGCTAATGCAATCAACCAGCCAATGAATAGAATTATTAAAGCAAAAACCAACGTAATAATGCCATTAATAATTCCACCAACGAGGCCTGGCCATATTTCTACTAAAGAATCGTAAGTCCTTAGGGCTAAATTTTCAAGCATTGTTTTGTTTTAAAATGAGTTTAAAAATTCGACCTTTACTCCGTTAGAAGTTTGAAAGATTTAAGAGTTTTACCTAACAATTTTCATATACGCACAAAACACAGAACTTCTATCGGAGTTTAAGAAGTATTAGGATATTATAACAAACAATCAGAAGCTGTCCTGTGGAAAACTTTAATATATTGGCACCATAGGAAAACCAAAAATTGGACCAAAATTTTCTTCAACCCACCCTCCTATATTCTCCCAAAATTCTTCAGTTGTTTCTTTCTCTTTAACTGATAATTCTTCAATAATAAACCTTCCTTTGCTTATGGATAGACCACTTTCTGGAGAATAAGAATATGAGCCAACAGACTTCAAAACTTTCAAATAAGGAGTAATTCCTTTATCTAAGAATTCGGAAATCGGAGTCTGCAGTTTTTCGGCCTCGAAAACAAGAATCCCTCCTCCCAGCGCAGATTCAAACCTTTGTTTATAAAAGTCTAGAATAAAATTCGCGACCCATTTAAATGTTCCTAAATATCCATAAGGATAAGAATAAGAAATTCCAGTTATGTGCTTAGGAACTTTTTCGAATTGTTCAGCAAAAAGCTTAGAGTCTTTTAATCTTCTTTGCTTAGAATCACTTAAGCTTTTAAGAGTACTGATTAATCCTTCTTTAGTAAAAGTGAATATCGCCTTTCTTTCTTTTATTGAAAAGTTTAAGCCAAATTCTTCATAAACAGGAAGAGAATATATTTCAAAACCATCAATGATTTCTTTTTTAAAGCCTATTTTTTCTTGAGGAATTTGTTCCGGGGATAAAGAAGGAAGAGAGGGAGAAGTAAGTGAAATAAGAGGAATGGGAGAAATACTGATTTTTAAAAGATTTCCTTTAGCTTTATTTTCATCATCAACTTCAAGAATAAAAGCAACTATTGGCGTCTCTTTGCCGGTAGGTTCAGAAGCTAAAAAGAAGGCATAGTTCTTATCAAATAAAGCTAAGATGTCTTCTTTTATATCAATGCCTAAAGTTTCTCTTAAGAACTTTAAACTATCGTTATATTCTCTTTTTTCTTCGGTTGTCATTTGTTTGGTCAAAGTCTCTTCCAAATATTCAAAGGAACTTTTTAAGTTTCTTCCTTCGCCATAAAAAACAATTTCTTTATTCTCGATTTTTTCCGGAATAAAGCCGGCTAAACTTTCTTCAAAAGAGAACTGAGAAGATATAAAAATATTATCTCTTAAATCCAAAGAATATGTTTCTGTTGTTAATTCATTTTTCTCAGCGATTATTGCCCAGGCCATAGCTATTTTTTCAGATTCCTCGGATTCTTTCTTTTTGAAAAAAGGCAAATCCAGGGCTGCTTTCAGAGAATCAGCGAGTGGACCAAAAAAATCTTCTGTTTTGGCTACTACTCCGATTACTCCTGGTATCTTCATCATTTTTGAGAAATCGAGTTCACCATAGAAAAGAGCTAAATAATTTTTTGGTAGATATTTTTTAATTTTTCTATAAGCAGCATTTGAATAAATATTTTTTTCTTTCCCGCCTCTGAAAATATTGATTATCTTTTGATCTTCGGCAATATCAATAATCTTTTTAATATCTTCCGGTTTTGTGGCTAAAATAAAATGACCATCGGTTAAAGTAGTGGAGGGTTCAAGCCGAGGGCCACTTAAATTAGATTGATATGTAGGCACTGCCCTAACGATTATTCTCCCTCTGTAAGTTTCTTTTTCTATTTTCCAAGCACCACTTCTCTCAATCTCGTTTTGAATATCTTTTGACAGCTTTTCTAATTTTTTCAAATCGGGATCGGGTAAAATAAAAATTAAAGGAAATTGTTCCATTCTTTCTTCGAAAGGAGAAATAATAGCAAATATTATTTCATCTGAAATAGTAAAATCAAAATGTTTTAGATTTGGTTCTTTCTCTTTCAATATTTCAAATCCATCGCTAATTTTCTGAGAGAATTTTTCATAATAAGGAAATTTATTCAAAAGCTCTTTAAAGTTTTCGACCTGTTTATTTTCGGGATTAATCTTTACTCTCAAGTAAAGAGCGGTCTCTTGGGGCAATAAAGAAATTGGATCAATCTTTCTAAAAAATTGATTGTAAACAAAGGCAGAGGCTGAAACCAAAGAAATAAAAACCACTAAGATTATTAGTGGTATTAGATATTTTTTATTAAATTGAAGTTTCTTTGGTTTTTCGATAAAACCTTTTTCTCTAAAAAATTTCTCTGCCGGCTCTTCTACTCTAGGCAAATCCGTTCTATGCTTTTCTTCCCTTGGAAATTCTGCAACTGGCCCATCTTTGACGCCATCTAATGCTTGGAAGATTTCATTAATCTCTTCTTCTTCCCAACCAACAGAAAGAAGGTTTCTTTTAATCACTTCATTCGAAAGACCATCTTTTTCCCTTGCACTTTTGATATAATCAATAGCTTTTTGGTCTGCCATAATAAATTAACTCATTATATCACCTTTGAAATAATCTATCCTGTGTAAAAATGTGGACCCTACCAGACTTGAACTGGTAACCCCCACATTGCAAATGTGGTGCTCTACCATTGAGCTAAGGGCCCTCCTCAGTTCACAGCGAGTTCACTGCGAGCTGCTCGGAATAAACCGTTTATGCCGAGGAAACCGAAAGTTTCCGAGGTAGGCATGGCAGGAATCGAACCCCGTACCAGAACGAAGTTCGGTGCGGGGCGAGGCGCCTGCCACCCCTTCGGCACTTGCCCTGCATAAAATACGTATTGTGCGCGTGCGTGGACTCGAACCACGGACCTCAGCTTTATCAGAGCTGCGCTCTCACCAACTGAGCTACACGCGCATTTCTGTGCGGGGTCAGAGAAGCGTTCTAACTTCACCCCGCCAAATCTGGCGGGGCAAGCTGAACTACGTGCCCCGTTAGAAGTTCTGTGATTTTTATACTCTTTATGTGGGATCTAGATTTTTTAAAAATTCTTTGGAAATTACCGTAAGGCTACACAACTCCTAACGGAGCGTGCCCAAATTATTTTTCTAAAACAAAAAGGATATTTTGTACCGGGTAAAACCAACTAAGCTTTACTGTTGTTCTTTTTTTGAAAGTAGTCTTTAATCCAACCCGATTAAACAATTCTTCCCAATTCGCTTCATTATGAAATTTGATGGGATTCTTTTGAAAAGATGCTGAAATTTTATAAGTAACTCTATGGAACCAACAAACAATCCTAGATAATCCTTCTTCTTCTAAGTCTTCGTGAATGATAATCTCATTTTTAGAGACTCTTTTCGCTTCTTTTATGATCTCTAAAGGATTTTCAGTATGATGGAGAACATAATTTATTAAAACTACATCGAAAGAATTATCTGGGAAGGGTAATTTTTTACCATTTATGATCTTGAAGGGAAAATTAACTATTCTTTGGTCTTGAATATCAGCGCCATATATTTTAGCTTGAAAAAAATTTTTAAAAGTTTCGGTTGTTATACCTCTCCCACAACCTAAATCTAAAATTTTTGCACCTTTTTTAATGAAAGGTTCGCATTCTTGACACATTCTCTCTGCCTCTTTTTTGTAGACAGAATAGAATATCTTTCCCAGAATAAATGTTCCAATAAGTTGACTAAAATCCATTTTATTAAAAAAACTTCATTTTATCGAGCTTTACTCAAGCTACCAATAATAAAATCGCTGATTGCCTTCTTAAAGACAGCTGGGCTAATTTTTATTGACCAATTCCAATTGCCGCCATTAACAATAATCTTTGATTGTTTTATTAAAGACCTATCTATAAAGGTTGGTAATTTCCATAAATTCCCGAAAGGTGGAACAGCGCCGATTTTCACGCCTTTTAAATTTTTCTTTATCCAGGCCTCCTTAACAAAATTAACAGTTTTTATTTTATGCTTAACGTCGGGTATTAAACATCTCTGCCATTTATTTGCAATTTTCAATAGTTTCTTTTTGTCCAAATTTTTGTTGGCTGGTATCAAGACTAATGCATAATTCTTGCCTACGCCGTAAGAAGCCGCAGATTTTCCTATGGGGTTAAATTTTACTATTAAAGTTTTTCCGACAATCTTTTGAGGAATCTTTAAGGTTTGGGCTTTATCAAAGGCGGTATAAACTATTCGATGTTCGATTGGTTCGTATTTGACCTTGTTATTATCCAAAAATTTTTGCAATTTTTTTGAAATTGACATTAATTTATATTAACAAACGGGAAAGCAAAAATCAAACATAATAAAAGAGCTACCGCAATGGTAACTCTTGGTATTCTATGGAGCTGGACAACTGAAGAACACCTTCTCCAAGTCGAGTATATTCCCGACATATGCCCCGCAGTCGTCCAGCACGTGACGCCGAACAACTGGCAGGTTGAGGTAGGTACCTCCTCGGGCTTTCCCCACCGTATCCACCATCTCGATGGCCCAAAGAGAGTAACCTCCCGCACTCTACCAGTTGTCCAGCAAACTGATCACCATTTCTTATCCTCCTGAATTAATTGAGGGCTGGTGACCAATTTGCCGAACAACTGGCAGAATTTTATTGAAAGAACAAAATATTACTTTAACCTCTTTAACAATTGTATTGTAACATACCGCTAAAAATTTGTCAATCTCAATTTTTGAGGACAGGTTTTTTACGTAGATTCTCTGATATTCATCCTTCGGCTTTGCTCAGGATGATTCTTCGCTACGCTCGAATCAGTTTCTTAGAGCTATCCCGATACAGTCGAAATTTATAAGGCTTTTCGACCAATACCTTACAGTTAAGAAGAGAATTCTCGCTTCTCAACCTTAGTCGACGCTTGGGTTTACTATTTTAAAAAATAGTAAAATGATGTATTCCACCGACAGCTTCCGCTACCGGTGCCTTGTTACGACTTCGTCCTTCTTACTGAATCCAGCTTAGGCCCCACTTCGTGAGGACTTCGGCTGTTCCCAGCTCGCTTGACGTGACGGGCGGTGAGTACAGGACTCAGGTACGTATTCATCGCCACGTTGCTGATTGGCGATTACTAGCGATTCCGGCTTCGTGAGGTCGAATTGCAGACCTCAGTCCGAACTGAGAGACCGTTTGATGGGATTAGCTCCACCTTACGGCTTAGCGACCCATTGTCGGTCCCATTGTACCACGTGTGCAGCCCAGGGCATCAAAGGGCCATGCTGATTTGGCGTCATCCTCACCTTCCTCCTCGTTGTCTGAGGCAGTTCTCCATGACACATGAAACATAGAGTAAGGGTTGCGCAGGTTACCCCATCTAAGGGAGCACCTCAAGGCACCTGCTGACGACAACCATGCAGCACCTGGGCTAGTGTCCTTGTGGGTAGGCCTACGTTTCTGCAGGCTTTCACTAGTCTGTCAAGCCCTGGTAAGGTTCCTCGCTTATTATCGAATTAAGCCACATGGTCCACCGCTTGTGTGAGTCCCCGTCTATTCCTTTGAGTTTTAGCCTTGCGGCCGTAATTCCCAGGCGGGACACTTAACGCGTTAGCTTCGCCACTTAGAGGGTCGACACTCCAAATAGCTAGTGTCCATCGTTTACAGCGTGGACTACAAGGGTATCTAATCCTTTTTGCTACCCACGCTTTCGTCCCTCAGCGTCAGGATCGCCCCAGCTGAATGCCTTCGCTTTTGGTGTTCCGCACGATATCAACGGATTTCACCCCTACACCGTGCGTTCCATCAGCCCCTAACGACCTCTAGTCTAACAGTTTCGAATGCATCTCCAAGGTTAGGCCTTGGCTTTTAACACTCGACTTATTAAACCGCCTACGGACGCTTTACGCCCAATAAATCCGGATAACACTTGGGGATCACGTCTTACCGCGGCTGCTGGCACGTGATTAGCACCCCCTTATTCCTCCGCTACGCTCAATATAAAAACTTGTTCACGGAGAAAAGCTCTTTACATTCCGAAGAACTTCCTCAAGCACGCGGCGTCGCTGGATCACGCTTTCGCGCATTGTCCAATATTCTCGACTGCAGCCACCCGTAGGTGTTTGGCCAGTATCGCAGTGCCAATGTTGGCGGTCAAGCTCTCACTCCGCCTACCCGTCATAGCCTTGGTAAGCCATTACCTTACCAACAAGCTGATAGGCCGCAGACCTTCCCCTTACCGGATTACTCCTTTAATCGCCTCATCCGGCGATACTATCGGGAATTAATCCACCTTTCGGTGGGTTATGCCCGTGTAAGGGATAAGTAATCTACGTGTTACTAACCCGTTCGCCACTCCCCCATCTTTCAAAGAAAGGTGGGGCCGTTTGACTTGCATGCCTTATCCACGCCGCTAGCGTTCATCCTGGACCAGGATCAAATCCTCAGTAATTAGAATAGAGTCGAGCCGCCAAAATATTTTGGGCGAGCCTCGACCCACTCTGTGAATCGGGATAACTCTAAAAAACTAAATGAACGATAGTGAATTTACCCAGCCCTCTAAACTCTATAAAATACTTTATTCAAATAAAATAAAGCATAGAGGGCTGGGTTTCAGTCTCACCTCGTTCGACTTCAATTTTGAAAGACCTTTCCTTTTTTTCTCTGTCGGCGAACAAAAAATCAGGAAGACACTTCCTGATTTAAGTTATGTGTCTTCGTTTTTTATTTTCTATTTTACTTTCTAAAATCTTGTTTCCTCATAATCATTAAATCCCTTCTATCAATCTATTTTCATTTTAGCTCTTTCTAAAGACCTTTGTCAAGGCTTCGGCAGGCTCAGCCTTGACCCTTGAGTCAATCGAAGGGTCAACCCCCCCCACCACTTCTCTAGTAGTCCAGATGGCCAGACGAATTTCACAAAAAGTGGTGGGGGGTCAAGTTCCTATTTAAAAACCATCTTAATTTTTACAGTTCACACACCAAAATGACTTCATCGCAATGATTGGGAAATTTATGGCAATCAATACATTCTACCCAAATTTTTCGAGGCAATGATTTCCTTGAAACCTTTTTAAAGTCAAACCTATCAAAAAACTTTGTTAATTTAGTCAGCGTAAAAATTTTTTCAATTTTTAAGCTTTCGGCTTCCTTTAAGACAGTCTCAATTAACTTTGTCCCTATCCCTTTATTTTGCTCTGACGGGACAACTGCTAAAGACTTTATCTCGGCTAAATCTCTCCAGATTATATGAAGACTGCAACAGCCATAAACTTTTTCATTTTTGTCACAGACCCAAAAATCTCTAATATTTTCGTAGAGCTGGTTTAAAGAACGAGGAAGCATCAAATCCTGGGCAGCAAAACTATTAACTATCTTATGAATTTGAGGGATATCTTTAAAGGTAGCTTTTCTAATTTTCATCTCAGTAACTCTTTCTTGAGCCAGCTTAAATATTTGCGATTAGCTTCTCTTACGGGTATTTCCAGAATACAAGGGACAGTATAGCTATGGAGTTTTTTAACTTCACGCTCAATTTCTTGAAAATTCCTTTTTAAAGTTTTAACAATTAAAATCGCTTCTTTGTCTTTGATGACTTTCCCTTTCCACCAATAGATTGATGCAATCGGAAAAATATTACAGCAGGCAGTCAGTCTTCTCTTTATTAAAGCCAATCCAATTTTTTTAGCTTCAGCTTTATTTTTGCAAGTGATATAAATAAGAATCATTTGAAGAGCCAGGGGGAGAGACCAGAGCACTAAAAAGTTTAGTGCTCGGCCGAGCACCGAGCCATAAGGCGTTATGTGCTTCGGTGCTTCGGTGCTTTGGTTCGAGGCAGACCCACGACCTGCGGTTTACCCCGTAACAAATTTTCATAGCCTGGGAGAGGACTTGAACCCCCAACCTATGGTTTACAAAACCATTGCTCTGCCATTGAGCTACCCAGGCAAAATTGTTACGGGGCGGGCAAAACCGCTGCTCTGCTATTGAGCCACCTCAGCACAAAAAGGGCGGGGTTGCTCTTCCGTTGAACTATCCTGACATCAGTCACTTTCTCCCAGATCGCGTGGAGAATCTTTGCCTCTTTGGCTGGTTGAATTTTTTAATTCTTTCCAATAATTGTCATTCTCTATCTCTTTTTCCTTTCGAGCATTCTTTCTTAACTGTTGAAGCCAGTATGAAGTTTTATTTTCAGTTTTCAAGGTTAAAATTCTAACTTTAGAAAGAATTTTTTGTAAAAAAACTTCTGAAGAAAAAGGCTTTAAAAAACGAATTTCTAGGGTTTTATTTTTTAATTTAAGAAATAAATTCTCTTGAGAATCCTGAGTGTTTGGAGATAAAGAAATGAGGATCGGAATTTTTTTCAAAAAAATTAACAGCATTCCAAAAAAACTAAGAATGAACACGATTAATGCGAAAATTTCTGCCATTTTATATTTCGTATCTTACGAATTTTTTAATAATAATATTTTCGCCAAATTTGGCAATATGCTCATCAATAAGACTCTTGATGGTTTTATTTTGATCTTTAATCCAAGCCTGGGAAAGAAGAGAAATTTCTTCTTTGTATTTGTTTAATTTCCCTTCAACAATCTCATTGATTATTTTTTGAGGCTTACCAGAATTCTTTAGTTGCTCCTGGTATATATTCTTTTCACCATGAATAAATTCTTCTGGAATGTCTTCAACTTTAAGATAAAGAGGTTTCATGGCCGCAATTTGAAGACAAATCTCATGGGCCAATCCCTGAAACTCAGATGATTTTGCTACAAAGTCAGATTCAGAATGGATATTTAATAAAACCCCAATTTTTTTGTTGGGATGTAAATAGCTTTCGATAGTTCCTTCTTTCGCCTCTCTTTTTGATTTCTTGCCGGCCAATTCTCCCCCCCACTTCCTTAAAGTTTCTTTAGCTTGCTCGATATCGCCTCTAGTTTCCATTAAGGCTTTCTTGCATTCAGCAATAGAAACCCCGGTCTCTTCTCTTAATTGTTTAATTTTCTCAATTGAAACCATAGTTAAAAAAACAGTAAACAGAGAACAGTAGATAGTGGACAGCAGGCAATCAATATTGTAATTAAATCTCCTGTTCTTTGCTTCCTGTTTTTTGTTCTTTGTTTTCTGCTTTCTGCTCTCTATCCTTTACTTCTTGCTTTGCCTTTAATATCACTTCTTTAACCTTTCCAAAAATGTATTTCAGCGAAGAGATAGCGTCATCATTGGCAGGAATTGAATAGTCAACTAAAGTGGGATCAGTATTAGCGTCGCAGATTCCAATCACCTTTAATCCTTTCTTTCTAGCCTCTTCAATGGCTAAAGCATCCTTTTTTATATCCACAATAAAAATGGCGTCTGGAATTCGAGACATTTCTTTAATTCCTTCAAATTTTATCCTCAGCTTTTGAAGTTCTTTATCAAACTCTAATCTTTCTTTTTTCGTATATTTTTCAAGTTCTCCTGTCTCTTTTTTTCTTTCCAAATCTTTAAAATATTCGACCCTATCTTTAATCACTTTAAAATTTGTCATAGTTCCTCCCAGCCAGCGCTCAACAACATAAGGAAAACCAGTTTCGGCTGCCATTTCCTTGACCAAATCTTTAGCCTGAATTTTTGTTCCTACGAAAAGTATGGTTTTATTTTCTAGAATCAGCTTTTGAATAAAGCCCAAAGTTTCTTTTAGTTTTTCTGCTGTTTTTTCCAGATCAAAAATATGAATAGAACTTCTTACTCCAAATAGATAGGGTTTCATTTTGGGATGGGTTCTGGAGGTCTGGTGGCCAAATTGCAAGCCAGCCCGAAGCATCTCTTCGGGATCAATTTTAAATTCATTCTCTTTGGTCTTTTTCTTAAGATTTATCTTTTTCTCGATATCTTTTATTGGGTTTTCTTTAGTCTTTTTTGAATTTTCTTTGATCTTTTCCATAATAACAGTTCTTTTAAGATAGCATCTATTTTTTGGAATGGCAAGCCCTCCTAAGTTCACCTCTGCGGCGAATTTGGGAGGGCAAGCCCTCCTAAGTTTCTTTTGAAATTTTAGAAGGCAAGGGTATAATAAATTAATGGAAAACTCAACTCCAAAATTTATAAGGAGCTCTCATCTAAAATCTGACATGGCTGGAGTCATTATGCTCCCTATTTCTAAGGTTCCTGTGGTGAAGACTACCGATACAATCTCTGAGATAGAAAAGAATCTTTTAAAAAAGATAGAAAATTTGGATACCATTAATTATATTTATATTGTAGATAGTGAGCAGAAGTTAAAGGGTGTAATCTCCATCAAAGAAATTTTCCTAAAATCGAAAGAAACTGTAGTTTCAGAAATAATGGATAGAAAATTAGTAAGAGTCCGCCTCCGGACTGATCAAGAAAGAGTTGCCCTCTTGGCCGTCAAATATAATTTAAAGGCAATTCCGGTGGTTGATAAAACCGAAAAATTATTGGGAGTAGTTTCTTCTGATATTATTCTGGGTATTCTGTATAAAGAAGCAACCGAAGATATTTTAAGACTTGCCGGTGTTGAACGGTTTAATGAAAACATACTTGATATTACTAAACAACCGAGCAGAATAATTATTTTAGCTCGACTTCCCTGGCTGCTAGTAGGATTAACGGGCGGTATTTTTGCTGCCAAAATCCTGGGGTTTTTTGAGACAACTTTGGAGGCTCAAATCATTTTCGCTTTCTTCATTCCGGTAATGCTTTATATGGCAAATGCTGTAGCAATTCAAAGTCAGACAATATTTATTAGAAGTCTAACATTGAATCCTGAGTTAAAAACCACAACTTATTTCTCAAAAGAGATCAAGATTGGCGGATTTATTGCCTTAGTATGTGCCTTACTGTTTACCTTAATTTCTTTTTTCTGGCAAACTTCTCCTTTCATCGGAGTTATTTTAGGATTATCAATGTTTATTTCTACTACTTGGGCAGTAGCTCTGTCTATTATTATTCCCTGGCTCTTACGAAGCTTTAAAAAAGACCCGGCAATCGGCTCAGGTCCCTTCAGCACGATTGCCAATGATATTTCAACTCTCATTATTTATTTCAGTATAGTCTCTTTAATGACGAAGTTCTTTTCAATATGAAAAAAGAAGATTTCGAAAAATTAGTTGGTCGGGCTCTAAAAGAAATGCCAAAAGAAATTTTTGAGAGAATGGAAAATGTGGCAATTGTTATTGAAAAAAAACCCTCCTCCAAACAACTCAAGAAAAGTGAAATAAGGGCAGGTAATCTTCTTTTGGGATTGTATCAAGGAGTTCCAAAAACTACTTGGGGCCGAGGGTTTGGCAATATTCTGCCAGATAAAATCACTATTTTTCAAGAATCGGTCGAAAGATTAGCCCGTTTTGAAAATAAAATTTTAGGAATTCTCAAAAATACTATTCTCCATGAAATTGCTCATCATTTCGGCTTTGATGAAAAAGCAATAAGGACATTGGAGAAAAAACGAAAGTCGAAATAAAGATAAATCTTTAATAAAATCGTTTGCCCCGGTCAAAGACTGAGGCATTTTTTAAATTGACGGATTTTCTCTAAGATGATACAACAAAAATAAGGAAGTTAGCTCTTACTGTACGTTAAAAACACGAAGGGAGATCAAACTCGTGAGAATTTTGAAAGCGCCTGCCTGGTTCATCAAGCTGCTTAAGGGTCTATCATTATTTCTATTGGTTCGGATAATCTATCTGGTTTTTCGTAAACGTTCCTTTAGCGTTAGAATAAAATTTGCTGTTTTCGCCACGATTTTAATTTTCTTATGTTATAAAAAAGGCAGAGAAAGAATTCGAAGCAATATATCATTGATTCGTCCCGATTTGAGCGAGAAGGAAAGAAACCGAATCGCCTGGCAACTTGCAAGAACATTGGCTCGCTCCTGGGGGGCTATGCTCGGCAATGAGTTTACAAGCCTGGAAGAGATGGCAAGGAGAATAAAAACTAAAAACTCTGAAATTCTGCTTGATCGTTATAAGAAAGGTGAAAAAATCGTCGTAGCAGTAGCTCACGTAGGACCGATTGATGAAATGTTTGGAGTAATTCCTCTTTTTGGGGTAAAGGTTTACATTCCAGCTGAACCTATCAAACCAAAATGGCTTTTTAACTTAATGATGCGCCTAAGGCTTCGTTTTGGCGATATTGTTTATGAAGAAGTGAAAAAAGGAAAAATCCTTCCCAATGCAGCTCATCACTTGCTTGATGGAAGGATTGTGGTCCTGGCCATCGATATGACAAGGCAAGACGACAGTGGAGTAATTTGCAGAATTGGCAATGCCCAGGCAAGATTTCCGGTAGGGGCAGTAAAATTAGCTCTTGAAGAAGAAGCTACCATTATTCCTATCTTTCCTTCTTTAACAAAGGATAATAAAACACAAATAGAGATTGGTTCACCTTTCCGACTAATCAGAACTGGCAACATGAAGAAAGATATTGAAAACAATACCCGTCGGTTGATTGAGGTGGTTTACGCTCCCTACTTTTTGAAAAACTTGGACAGTTGGCTAAGGCTGTTGTGGAGTAAGCTAGAACCAGCCGAAGCCTAAAATGAAAAAGCCTTGATTTAGTAACGATCAAGGCTTCTTTTTAATTCGAGAAGTAATTTAAAGCAATTTTTGAACGGCTTTTGAAGCGTCTAAAGCCTCATTCACCAATCTGTCGGCTTCTTTGTTTTTGTCTCTTGGAATTGATTTGAAATTCACTTTTTTAAAATCGAGTTTCAGATTCCAGACCTCCAGAAAAAGGAGTTGAATTTTAGGATCTAAAATCTTATACTTGCCAGATAATTGTTTTACCAAAAGCTCAGAATCTGATTTTATCTCAATGTCTGTGTTTTTAGCTAATTTTTTTCCGAAAAGAGCTTTAAATTTTTTCAAAGCGAAAATACAAGCCTTGTATTCAGCTTCGTTATTGGTCGCTTCTCCTAAATATTCAGAATATTCTTTAATCTTTTGCCCTTTTTGATTACAAAAGACAGCTCCGATAGCTGAGGGCCCAGGATTACCACGAGAGCCACCGTCTATATAGATTATTATTTTCTTCATAAAATTATACTAATTACAGTTTATAATTTTACTCGAAGATAAAATCTTCTTTTGGATTTCAGTTTATCAAAAAAATTCAAAAATATTTTCAAGGGAAGATTAAGAACATTCAAAAATCCAAGAGTATATCTCCTTTCCTTTAAACTTAACAGTATTTCTACAAACATTGAGTGATTAAAAGCCTGAGGGAAGTTACCGTGCTGCTCTCCCTTGATGGGATCGAAATGCTCTGCACATAAATACAGGTCGGTGCTTGATCTTATGCAGGCATCTATATATTTTTTTGCTTTTTGTATATTTCCTGTTCTTATATGATGGGAAGCAAGCCACAGAGTCGGCAGATAGAAAGGTAAGCTCGCATCTTCAAATCTCTTTACCCCAAACCCCTTGGTCACCAGCTTTTCTTCTATCAATTTTACTGTTCTGCGCATCTTTGAGTGACGCGGATCTAAAAAACCGTAATCTTCTATGGCAAGGACAGAGATATCTATCTGGGAATCATTATCATAGAGTTGTAAAAAGGACCTTCTTTGACTTGACCATCCTTCTTTTAAGATATCGCCCCTAAGAGAATCTCTGGCTCTTTCCCATCTTGGTCTTAGCCTTTTTCCTAAAATTTCTCTAATTCTTAATGCAGATTCTATGCCTGCATAACACATCACCTTTCCATAAACCCATTGGGCTCTCTTTTTGTGCTCTCTTTCTCTTAGTTCCCATAATCCATTTTCGGGTCTCCTGTAGTTCTGCGCAATCCAATCAGCAGCCCTGGTAATCTTTCTCCAGTATTCTCGAAGAAACCTCTTATCTTTGGTGAAAAGATAATATAAATATGTTAGGTATAAAACGCTGCCTTCATTATCCAGCTGAAGTTGATTTCTGGCGGCATTGCCTATCCTCATAATTTCTTCTCCTGTTTCTATTATAATCTCTTTTTTAAGTCTTTTACCTTCTATCGTATATAGTGGCAGCCAACTACCATCTGATCCCTGAATAGAATATAAGAATTCTAACAAATCCCTAACTTCTTCGTAGTGGCCTGTTTTTAGAAAAGCGCGGGATATAAAATAACTATCACGAAGCCAACAAAATCTATAATCCCAATTTTCGGCCGTGGTAGACGCTGCGGGAAAAGAGGCTGTGGGAGCGGCCAGAAAAGCTCCTGTTTTGTGATATGTCAAAAGCTTACAAACCAACAAAGAACGGTAATACATGCCATCATATTCTTTGTCTTTGAACAATATTCTTTTTCCTCTTGACAACCAATTTCTCCAAAAATCTTCAGTTTTCTCAAGTTCGTTTTTTATATTAACTTTTTTAACCTTACTAAGTAAATATTCTGCCCTAGATCTAGTTTCTCCATAAGACAACGCCATAAAAACCTCTCTACTTTTTCTCGCTCTTAGTTCGATAAAATTCTTTTCTATATAAACTCCAAGAACAAAACCCTTGCCTTCAATATAATCTTTCTCTTTCAGCTCTCCCCTCTTTTCTGTAGCCAAGCTTATTTTAATGCTCTTTTTCCGCCTCGTTTTGTTCTGTAATTCTATGATCCGGAATATGTATCTTTTGTCTCGAATAGTCTCTGAAATTCCTTTCCAAGGCATAAAATCTGTAATCTTTAGCTTTATTGGCCTGTATTCTATTTCTGTCACTAAAATATTTGTATTCTTAATATATTTCTGACTAAACTCTTTGGGTAAGATTTTTTCCTCGCCGTCTAATATTTCTATATACAAAGACTCGCCTAATTTCTGATTCAAGGCTTTAGAAAAAATCATATTGCCGTCAAAAGTTGGCAAACAAAGCCAATCAATACTCCCCGTGGGAGAGATTAAGGCGCAAGTTTCTCCGTTACCTATAATGCCGTAATATGATTCTCGATCCATGTCTTTATTATAAGCTCTTTAAGATTTACTTTTCAAAATCTTGGTGAGTAAAATGATTAATTAGGCATTTTTTAAACTTTTCTAGGTTTTTATTTTCTAATTTGAAACCGGCCGCCTGAGGATGTCCCCCAAAAGTCTTTAAAAATTCCCGGCATTCAAGCATGGCCTTTACTCCATTTACTCCTTTTGGCGTTCTCACCGCTCCCTGGCTTTCCTCTTTGTTTTCTTTGAAAATAAAAGTAGGTTTCCGGAAGGAAGCATAAACTTTTGAAGCTATCGGCCCAACTAGAAAAGACGGCCAGGAGGAATCTCCTTCAAAAATAATAATATTCGTTAAATTCTCGGAGATCCTTTCTTCTATCTCCTGAACTATTTCTTGGGTTTTTATCTTTTTCTGCTTAGCTTTTTCAAGAAGATTTATGGCTAAGATTTTGGCCTCCTCTTGAGAAGAACTGCTTAAAAGCGCATAAGATTCGTGAAGATGATTCTGGGATCCTCCGGCATTAACGGCAAAAATAATTTTTTGAGCAATTTGTCTCGTTGATTTATAATCTTTTATCGAATCTATTTCAAAAAAAACTTTTAAACCCGGCCTCCAGCTTGATTCTAACAGCCTCAAACCCTCTTCAATAATATCTTTATTTTCTTCAATCTCTGGCATCATATCAGCTATGGTGGCTAAAGCTGTAAGTTCTAAAAAATTTTCAATCAAGCTCTGATTATCCTTCTTCTTTAAAAGAAGTTTGGAAAGCTTAAAAGCAATTAAGACCGTAGCAACTTGTTTAAAAGATTTATCGCCTTTCTGCTTGGGATCAACGATAATAGAAGCCTTGGGTAATTTCTCTAAAATTTCATGGTGATCAATAATAATAACTTCAAAACCTAATTTTTTTGCTATTTCCGTTTCTTCGAAATTGCTTATTCCGCAATCTAAAGCAATAAAAAGAGCCGGGGCTGACTTTGATAAAAAAGCCAAAGCTTTTTTGTTGATTCCATATCCTTCTTTTCCCCTGTCAGGAAAATAAATGTTTTCAATCTTTCCCCCCAAACTTTTGATTGCCTCTTTTAAAATAATAACCGATGCTATCCCGTCAAAATCAGCATCGCCATATAAAATGATTTTCTCTTTATTTTTTATTGCGATTATTATCCTATCGGCAGTTTTTTTTAAATTTTTAATTTCCATAAACGCGGTACCAATCTACCCTGGTACTACAAATCCTCAGGATTTGAGTACCCCATACTATCCGCCTCCGGCGGAAGTACGGGGCACGCGGGGCATATCCTCGAGCGCTTGTCCCGCCTGCCCCGCACCATCCTGAGCGATAACGAAGGATTGGTGCGGAGTACCATCCGAACGAAGTGAGGATTGGTATAGGGCGAATAACATACGAATAATACGAATTTTTGTCGAAGAGCTAAAAAAGCCATTTTGGCCCATTATTTTTTTATCTAAAGCGAGGCAACTGATTACAGGAAACGAAAACCATTAAGTGAGGCAATTGCTGAAAAGGACATCCACAGGCTCGCGGCCACGGTGTCGCCTTCGGCGACGAGCGAGCCGAGGACTAGGTAGAATTTCTCGGTGGGAAATTCTACGGTCCTTTGAAGCAGATTGCTGAACGATTATTTCAATGCTTCTATTCCTGGCAATTTCTCGCCCGAAAGAAAAGTTAGCATTGCTCCGCCACCGGTAGAAACATGGGTGAATTTACTTGTCAGATCAAGTTTTCCGATAAATTCAACGGTCTCTCTCCCGCCAGCAACCGAAAAGGCCCGGCTTTGGGCAATGGCTTTGGCAATCTCTTCTGTCCCCTTAGAAAAACTTTTCTCTTCGATTCTTCCCAAAGGACCATTCCAAAAAATAGTTTTAGCCAAAGAAATTTTTTCTTGAAAAAGCTTTATGGTTTCAGGTCCAATATCCTGTCCTCCGCCTATTTTATCTACTGGTTTTATAATCTTTTCAGGATATTTTAATTTGATATTTTTTTCTTCTAATTCTTTCTGTATTAATCCTCCAATAAGCACAAAATCAGCATTCTCTGAAATCTTATCAATCAATTTTGTTTTTGTCTTTACTTTTTTGCCACCGACAATAGCTACCAATGGCCTTGAGGGATCTTCCAGTAGTTTCTCTAAATTGTTAATCTCTCTTTCTAAAAGAATCCCGGCTCCTGATGGAATATATTTTGAAATACTGGCAATAGAAGCATAATCCCTGTGAGCCTGCCCAAAAGCCTCCATTATAAAAATATCGGCATAACCAGCCAATGTTTTTGCAAATTCTAAATCATTCTTCCTTTCTCCGGGATGAAACTGGACATTTTCTAATAAAATCGCCTCTCCCGGTTTCATTTTTTCTATTTCTGTCTCTACTATTTTCCCGACGCAGTCTTCTAGTTTTTTCACGGATAGAAACAACAACTCTGACAACCTAACGGCTATGGGATCTAAACGTAATTCTTCTACCACCTTACCGTCTGGTCTTCCCAAATGACCCATTAAAATTATTTTTGCCCCTTTCTTGAGCAGGTATTTAACGGTAGGAATTATTGCTTTTATTCTAAGGTCATCTAAAATGTTCTCTTGTTTATCCAGGGGAACATTGAAATCACACCTTACCAGAACTCTTTTATTCTTGAAATCGAAATCCTTTACTGTCTTCATTCTTGGGAATCTTTATTTTCTCTTTTTTTTAAAGCTTCTCCTAAAGTTTTCTTTAATTCTTCCAGATTCACCTCTTTCCTTTTTCTCGGAGTATTAGAAGAATTTTTTTGTTCTTTTCTAAAAGAAGAAAAAGAAATTGGTTCTTTCTTCAGGACTTCATCGAGAGAAAGAGGAGGGGTTTTTTGTTCTTCTGGTTTGGCCTTTTCTTTCTCTATTTTTCCTCGGCAAGATTTACAGTAAACAGGCCTCTTGCCATCAGGAGGAAAGACAACTTTTGTTCGCTTCCCGCATTTTGAGCACTGGGCATCATAAAGAGGCTGAGAAGCGGCAGGAGAAGAAATCCCTGATAATTTTACCGAACTTACCCAGCGACCGATTTTATCCTCGACTTTATCTCGTGGCATACTGTATCTTTCTCGAGAAGCTTTAATAATCTTTTCTCTATTCGATTTTTCCATCTTTGGGATAGGAGGAAGCGTTTCGGCCGAAAAAGGAGCACTGGCTACTCCATCTATCATTAATTTTATATAAATATTGTATTTGGCTAAATTAACTAAATCCTGAACGGTAAATTCAGGAAGAAACTCTTTTTCCAAAAATTCACCGTCCTCTGCTCCAACTCGGAAAGCGATTAAAGTTCCGATATTACCAAAAACAGCATCTCTGACTTCTTCTTCCATTTGGGCAATATATTGATGACCTAAAATTAAATCCAGCCTATATTTCCGAGCCTCAGATAAAATATTAACAAAAGATTCTGTGGCAAAGTTTTGGAATTCATCGACATATAGATAAAAATCTTTCCTTTCTTCTTCTGGTACGTCCACCCGAGACATAGCAGCTAACTGCAGCTTGGTAATTAAAAGGGCTCCCAACAACCTAGAATTATCTTCTCCAATTCTTCCTTTAGATAAATTCAAAATTAAAATTTTTTCTTTATCCATAATTTCCCTCATATCAAGCAATGATTTGACCTGACCAATAATATTCCGAATCAAAGGAGCAGAAATAAATTGGCCAACTTTATTTTGAATGGCAGCTGTCGCCTCAACTTCATAACGTTGAGTGTAGCGAGCAAATTCTTGGGTCCAGAAGGTTTTAATTATGGGGTCTGTAATCCTTTCCACCACCTTTTTCCTGTAGTCCGGATCAGCCAACATCCGATTTATTCCCAATATAGTTGAGCCTGGATATTCTAAAAGAGCTAAAATAGAATTGTTTAAAATGTATTCCATTCTGGCCGACCAAACATCCGGCCAGATTTTTTTAAAAACTCCCATTAAACCAGCAGAAACTAAATGACGGTTCTCGGGACTAACCTTCTCCATAATGTTGAAAGCAATGGGACATTCTATATCGGCCGGATTAACATAAACTACGTCGTTAATTCTAGAAGAAGGAATAAGATCAAGTAACTTTTCTGCAGCCTCTCCGTGGGGATCAACAAAGCCTACCCCCCGGCCTTTCTGAATATCCTGAGCTGCCATATTCTCAAGTAATACTGTTTTACCCATACCGGTTTTCCCGATAACATAAACATGTCTTCTTCTGTCATCTTGTTTAATCCCAAACTTCTTCCTTATATTCCTAAAAGTGGTTTCAGCAAAAAGAATTGGCTGATCTATTTTATTCATAATGATTTTTCGTCATTTAAAAAAGCTGCAATTTGATTCTCACCTATGTCTTTAAAGCTCTAATTAAACTATTTACGCCTACTCTGTGGGTAGTTCGGGAGGAGCTTCTTTTCTTTTGACTTCTGTCCTGGAAACACGGGGAGCGGGAGCTACTATTTTGCTTGGAAAATGAAATAAAGTGGCGACTTCTTCGGTGTTCAGAACAAAAATTCCTTTTTTACTCGGGTGAATGCCTCCTTTGAAATATCTTCGCCACCATCTGTGGCCGGGAGCCGGATCCCGGCTCTTATAAAACCTCAACATTCTTCTTTTCCTCAGATAGGTTCGTCTTTTAACCAACAAAAACATAATTCTTGTTCTGGTTTTTGCCCAAGGAGCAAAACTATTAAGGTTCATAACAGTCAAAGACCTTAAAAGCCCGTAAACTGCCTGGACTGCCGGGGCCGGGAAGAAAATATCCCGCTTTGCAAGATACATCATTCTCATGCTGACCTCAAAAGGAGGTTTGGCAATTTTATCGGCAATTGCCTTAACCCTCTCTTTTTCTTCATAAGTGAGCTGCATCTCTGGCATGCTCATTCTTTCTTCTTGAACCCGCTCTCCTGCCGGTTGTCCAAAAATCAAAACATCAGCTGCTTCCTGAATCATGGGTCTTTGAGCTTTTTTCTCTGGCCTTAACGCTATTTTATTTATCAAAGCTTCTCCTCTTTGTTTCCAGTCTAATTCTCCCATAAAAGGACAAATCATTATCTGGAACCACAACTGCTCATTTGGCCGAAGCCTGCTCAAGCCCTCCAGAAAAGCCGCCAAAGGATCTACTCTTTTCTCTTCTTTAATTTCTCTGGCTTCTTCAAATTTTGGATAGGTTTTAATTGGATAAACATCATGACTCCACAATCTAAGATCACGGCCCCACATGTCCCATTCCTCGTTTGGAAGATCGTAAGGAACATTATTAACATAATCTTTGGCCTCGGTAATTTCAGCGTCTGGATACTGAGCATAAATAGCAGCTTCAATCTGGGCGCGTGTTCTATCTGGGGTTTTAATAAAAAAGCGGACATCTCCTCCAAGGCCAACCATTTCTAAAGATAGCCAAAGAGGATATTGGCCGTCGATCCATTTTTGCCGCCAGTCAGGAGGATCATAAATTGCATGAAAACCAGCCATCACATACTCCATTGCTTTTATTGGCTTCATGGTCTCTTTGGGAAGTTTAATCTCAAGTAAAACCCATTTAATCTTGCTAAGCCAAACTGTATTTCTCCACCAAAGAAAAAAAGACAAAAATGGCCCAAATAAAAGAAAAGGAAGAACTAACCACCACCAAGTTTCAATAATTTGCCGGGCAGAGTTTAAAAAAAAGGATAGAGATTCAGGCATGTAGTAACTTCTTGTAAATTGACTTTGTCAATTTAAACGCTTCCTGGGGGTCCCACTGAAAGTGGGCGACCGGAGGTCATAAATTGACCTTGTCAATTTTTAAGCCTTTTTTATAGAATAGCAGCCTTCAGAATTTTTTAGAAAATATTGTTTGTTCTGAAGATTTAATAAAATTGTGCTTGTTTTAACTAAACGCTGTTTTAAAACTTCTTTAACAATTTCTTCTTTGCCCAAAAATGTGCCTTTTTCTTCCAAGAGTTTCTTGATTATGTCTTTAACATAGCCCGGTTCATACCCCCACTCCTGAAGAGCGTAAACCCCCCGACCAACCAAAATAAATCTTGGGTCTTTGATAAGTTCATTATGAACGGTTTGTGAAAGAGCTCTCTTTTGGTTCTCAGGTTCTTGATAAAACTTTAATTGATCAATAAGGAGAGCCACCTTTCGAAAGTGGAGGGGCTTGTCTTCTTTTCTTAAAGCCAAAAAGGCCTTATCTTTCAGTCCCCGAGGGTTTATTTCCGGCCAGTCTTTCAGACCATAAAAATTATCTATCCCTCTTTCAATTTTTTTTGAGATTTCAATGAAAGCCAAAAAGGCCCTAGAATCAAGGGGTTTCTCTTTTTGAAAAATTTTATAAATTTGTTTGAAGAAGAGAGGCTCTTTTTTTTCTGCAAGTTTCTTGGTTAAAAAATTAATAGTTCCTTGAACTAAATTTAAGATTTTTTGATCGATAGTCCAGAAAGGATAAAACTCTTCTGTTTCACCAAAACGATAAAATTGATCGTTAAGGTTCAGAAGAAAAAAAAGATTTGGTTGAAATCTTTTTCCTCCCAGTTGAGAAAGTAAAATATCTTCTCTTTTTAGGCCGCCAGAATTTTTGAAATAGTGGGTTAAATATTTAAAAGCTTCCTGGCATCTATCCGTTCTTCGCTTTATTCGTGAGAGTCCGTCTTTTTCAATCTGGCGGGTTCTTTCACGGGTGATATTATGGCTCTGGCCGATTGATTCTAAAGTTTCTCTTTGCCCGGTTCTAAAACCAAAACGTCGAGAAATTACCTCTTTAGTTCGGGGTGAAAGATCTCTTAATAAATCCTGACAAATTTTTGAATAATTAATGGGATTTGACATAATTGTAACCTTTTCTAATGTTTATACCATATTTGTAGAATATATCAACCCCACCACCACTTTTTGTGAAATTCGTCTGGCCAGATGGACTACCAGAAAAGTGGCGGGGGGTCAACCCCCTTCACCTTCATCTATAAATACCCTATCTCTTCTTTTGTTTAAAGTTAAACCAGGTTACTAAAAGAGGACTGGCAATAAAAATTGATGAATAAGTTCCGCAGATAATTCCCAGGATTAAAATCAAAGAAAAATATTTTAATGTTTCTCCGCCAAAAAAGAAGATTGCCACCAAAACAAAAAGAGCCGTTAAAGAAGTGTTAATAGACCTCACCAAGGTTTGATTTAGGCTCGAATTTACTGTGTCCTGGAAATTTTCTTCTCTACCCCTCAAAAGATTTTCTCGCACTCTGTCGAAAACAACAATAGTGTCATTGATTGAATAACCCAAGACTGTCAGTAATCCTACAACTATTGGAATGGTTATCTGGATCGGATAGATTTGACTTAGAATAGAAAAAATTCCCAAAGGAATCAAAAGATTATGAAAAAAAGCAACAAAAACAGTAATGAGTCCGTACTGCCAAGAAGATAAGGGTCGGGACACCTTCCTGAAAGCAAAGGTCAGATAAAGAACAATTGCTAATAGAGCCAAAACAGTAAAAAATTTAGTTTTTTGTTTTAATTCCTGGCCAATAACTGGTCCGATTGATTCAAAACGTTGTTCTTTCACCTGGCCCAGCCTCTGAAGAATTGCCTGATGGGTTTCTTCATCAATATCTTTCATCCTCAAAATTAATGCTCTGTCTCCGGTTGGCTGTAAAACAATAGAACCCAAATCCAAATCGGCTAATTTCCCCTGGACTTCTTGATTTGAAGGGCGCTCTGCCCGGTATTCTATTTCTAAAATACTCCCTCCGGTAAAATCAATCCCCGGCCTCAAACCGAAAACAACCAAAGAAAAAATGCTTCCTAAAATTAGAACTCCGGAAAAAAAATAATAAAACTTGCGATATTTAATAAAAGGGATGTTCATCCTAGAGATATTTTAATAGTTCTTTAGTTTGATCTGTTTTTTCCCAAGTAAATTCTGGCTCTTCTCTGCCAAAATGGCCATAACAAGCGGTTTTACGATATATTGGTCTCTTAAGATCTAGCTGTTTTATAATATCGTCTGGCCTAAAGCTAAAATGTTCCCTTACAGCCTTGAGAATCTGCTCCTCAGAAATTCTATTAGTTCCGAAAGTTTGAATGAAGATGCTTACAGGATCTGCAACCCCAATAGAGTATGCAACCTGGATTTCACACTTGTCTGCTAACCCTGCAGCAACTATGTTCTTTGCAACATATCTTGCCATATAACTTCCACTTCTATCAACTTTTGTAATACACTTACCAGAAAAGCAACCACCACCATGTGCTCCAACGCCCCCGTAAGTATCAGTAATAATTTTCCTTCCCGTCAAACCTGCGTCAGCCGGGGGGCCTCCCAACACAAACCTTCCTGTAGAATTTATAAAGATTCTTGTTTCATCGTCTAACATATCTCCTAGCGCCGGATTTATAACAAATTCTTTTATATCTGCGCGGAGTTTTTCCAGCTTAACATCTTCTGAATGGTGCGCAGCTATCACCACCGTCTCAATTCTTTCTGGTTTACTATTATTGTACTGTACGGTGACCTGACTTTTTCCATCGGGCCTTAGGTAAGGTAAAGTCTTATTTTTTCGCACCTCAGCCAATCTCATAGTTAGTTTGTGTGCCAACATAATTGGCAAAGGCATTAACTGGGGTGTTTCGTTGCATGCATATCCAAACATAAGCCCTTGATCACCAGCGCCTTGCTCTTTGAACTCACCTGCCCCTTCTTCAACTCCTTGGGCAATATCTGGGCTTTGTTCGTGTAGGGTCACTATAACGCCAACATCATTATAACAAAAACCGTACTCAGGTTTATCGTAGCCGATATCTTTTAACACGTTCCTCACCACTACCGGAATGTTTACATACGCTTTTGTTTTCGCCTCTCCCCCAACTAAAATCAGCCCGGTTGTACAGAAACATTCTATTCCAGCATGTGTGTCTAAATCTTGTTTCAGCATATCATCATAAATCGCATCGCTAATCTGGTCGCAAACTTTATCTGGATGACCTTCTGTTACAGATTCAGAAGTAAAAAGAAAGTTTTTCACAGTTCAATTAACAATTAACAGTAAACAGTAAACATAAATTAAACTTGTTGTCTGCTGTCTGCTAAATGCTGATTACTTATTTATTTCCAGAGCCAGGTTATTCCTCTAAATTTAGTCTGGGCAAAGAATTTTAGAAAATGATTGGTAATAATAATAGCAGAAAACATGCTAAGCAAAACTCCAAATATCAAGGTTAAAGCAAATCCCTGGACAAAGCTCGTTCCAAAGAAAAACAGAATCAAACTAACAAGGATGGTGGTTATATTACCGTCTCTAATTGATGGCCAAGCCCTTCTTACTCCTTCTTCAATGCTTATAACGAGATCTTTTCCTTCTCTCAGTTCTTCTCTCATTCTGGAAAAAATCAGAATATTGGCGTCAACTGCCATACCAATTGACAGAACAAATCCACCAATTCCAGCTAAAGTCAAAGTAACAGGAATTAGTTTAAAAATGGACAAGATTAAAACAAGATAAATCCCCAAAGCCAAAGATGCCAAAACCCCGGGCAATCTATAAAAAAGAATCATAAATAAGATTATAGCTAATGCGCCAATGATTCCCGCTTTCAAGCTTTTTTGTAAAGACATTGCCCCCAGAGTAGGGCCCACTGTCTGCTGAGAGATTAACTTTATAGGAACGGGCAAGGCCCCTGAATTTAATCTTTGGATAATTTCTTTGGCCTTACTTATATTCATGTTTCCAGTAATGACTGCCCGGCCACCGGTGATTTTTCCTTGAACAATGGGAGCATAAAAATCATTGAACGTAATTTCATTATCACCGTCTGTATCTACAATTGACATTCCGTCTAGAAAAATAGCTAAAGGTTTTCCTATATTTCTTTCGGTTATTTCCTCGAATAATTCAGTCCCTTCCTCGGTAAACTGAAGTTGAATTTGGGGTTTACTGGTAGTTTGATCAAAAGAAAGCTGAGCCTTTTCTAAATATTTTCCAGTAAGTTGGGTCGGTTTAAAATAAGGGTTTTGGAAAGCCAGGTACCAATTTTCAATCTGCTGATATTCCTCAGGGTCTTTTCCCTCTAATTCTTTCTGCTTATCTAAAATAATTTGAGTTTCTTCATTAGCTCTCTGCTCTAGAAATTCAAGATAAGGAGTTTCGCCGATTATTTTAATGGCTTCTCCAACGTCTTTTATGCCGGCCAATTCAACAATCAACCGGTAATTTTCTCCCGCTTGCTGGGTCTGAACAATGGGTTCCTGTACTCCAAAAAGATTGACCCTCCTTTCGATAACATCTCTTAGTCCCTCCATGGCTTCTACGTATCTTTCTTTTTCAACTTTAGACAAATCAGCCTCATAAACAAGATGGCTTCCTCCCTGTAAATCTAATCCTAATCTGAAGGATATTTCTGGGAAATAAGGTAAATTAAATTTGGTTTGTTCGCCAAAGCTTTGGCGAAGACGAGAATTCAGAGAATCGACTCCAGAATTAAAATATTTTGGGAAGACCAAATTCCCGGCTAAAAAAGCTAAAACCAGGATTGAAATAATGATTAAGTTTAATTTCTTTTTTGGCATGTCCCGTAGTGAAATTCCGGCTTAAATCAATGAAACGAAATCTCTGTTTATGATTTATATAATGAGGATTTTTCTCTCTTTTCTATACCCCGCCGTCCTCCGGACGAACTGTCGAAATTCTACTACGGGGTATGTTTTTTTTATTCTAAATCAATTTCTTCTATTTGAAAATAGCTAAGCTCTTTTCCATTCTTCTCTCTCGCCCCTTTTCTTTTTCTCTGCCATTACCAGCTCATCATAAATTCCGTCAATAAGGCTGTATTTTTTTGCTTCTTCTAATCCTACCCAGACAAATTGATCCGATTCCTCTTTCTGAAGCTTTATATCACCTGAAACATAATCTGCCATACAGGAGATAACAAGCGACGGACTGCCATCTTGGTGGATTGTCGCAAGGCTTGTAACATATTCGATATTATCTATGTCGATTCCTACTTCTTCTTTTACTTCTCTGCGTAATGTTCGTTCAAGAACATTGTACCAATATTGCTCCGTATCTTTCGGTAATTGAAGATAATCATCGGTTTCCATCCTGCCTCCGGGCAAGGTCCACATCCCGGGAAACCGTTCCTTGTTTGGCGAACGTCTCGTAATGAGATATCTACCGTCTTTTACGATAATTGCCGTAATCGCGACCTCATGAAGATATTTATTTTTATTTTCCATAGCACTTTCTAATTTCCTTAAAGATAACTCACGGGAATCATTGCGCTTTCTTGAAGAATCTGATCGTGGCTGCAATCTCCTCGGTGATTCCCTTAATACAATTGTAATTTTTTACCTCCTCAGTGTTCACCCAGACATAGTCCGTAAAGGCACCTTGTTCTAATTGAACTTCGCCACTTTTATATCTCGCTGCAAACTTCACAAGAAGCACGGGGATTTCATCTGGCCTTATAAAGGCGACGCTATTTACGTATAATAACTTTTTATCGATCTCTATACCCGCTTCTTCTTTCGTTTCTCTGACTAATAATTTCTCGATGGCTGCTTCATAATCAAGCACATCATCGTTTAAACGGGTAGGATGACCAATGTCTAAATCCTGCCATTCGAGTTTTCCTCCCGGCACTCCATATTTTCCCGGATGCACCTTTTCTCTGTCGCTTCTTTTCAAAATCAAACAACGCCCGTCATTTTCCCGATATATGACTACATTGGCAACAAAATAGAATAACTTGTTTTCTTTTGCGTTTTGGAGGCTTATTTTCTTAGCTGGCATGCCCCGTTAGGAAATTAAATATTTTTAGTTGCTACTAGATTTAGACCTTTGGACATCTTTATTAATTCTGGAGGAATTACAAGGAGACGCGGAGCGACGACTGGTTTGATAGATATTGTTATTTACATAATCAAGGGTTTCTGAATGGAAAATATTTGAAAATGTCTATGTCCCAAGGAAATCTAATATTGAACGCACCATCTTGTCTTATCCACGAAAACCCTCTTGTTTCCTACGGGGCATGTCTATTTTTTTATTATCTTCATTGGCCATGATCTCCCTTCGTCCTTCGGCAAGCTCAGGACTACGGACGGGCAAAGCATTTTTATTTCATCCCACATCCACATGAATTAACGCCATCCTGATAGCCTCTTTCGTATATTCTTTTCTCATCAATCTGCCTTTTGTCATAATACCAACTAATCCTTCGGCAGATCCAATCTTACGGTTTTTTGTTATTCCTGCTTTATAGGCAGCCTCGTCCATATCTAATCCGTCATTGAGTATATAATTAATAACTTCTCTCGGCGCTTCCCACGCAGAAGAAAGGCCTAAATGATATTCTTTTCCGTCAAAAATCGCACATACGCATACATCCATGTACCCTGTCTTTGTATTCGGTACTGCCATTAAACCCGACTCAATGCCAAAGCTGTAATTACAATCTTTAAAAGCATTTTTTGCCCGATTCGTCGCGCCAGATACAGTTTCTTCCAAAGACTTAGGTTGGTCGTTCACTTCCGACAGTGCTTCTGTAAGAATAATCTCAGCATCTTTCAAATGGGGATAATCCTGTAGGATTTCCTTAAGAGCGTCTATTTTGACTTGATTTTTTGAACCGATATTAATTTTCATAATTTTACTTCCCATGGCATTTTCTCGCTTTCTTAACTGTCACGCGGGAGCTTTTCTTTCTTTTTCAGCCACATTTTTTTGAAAAATGGCATTGTGAGCGTGGACAACATAAACGCCACTGCAGGAACTACTGCATTAATCCATGGTTTAGAAATCTCTATCACCCAAAGATAAACTCCGATAGCTAAGTAGGTAAATACAGTCAATAAAATTCGCCTCGTCCAGCTTGTTTCCCATGATTTATCTATCTCAACCCGCTTGTTCCTTTCTTCAATTTTTTGGACTCGTTGTTCTAAATTTTCCATGTTATTTCCCATGGCATTTCTTATACCCCAGTAGCAGAAGCTTTGCTTCGCTACGGGACTTCGTTTTTTTTTACTTACCGTGGCAGTGTTTATATTTTACTGAACGGCCATCGGGTTTTTTCGCCCCACAGGGACAAGGATCATTTCTGCCAATTTTCTTTTTGTTGGCCGTAGTTGATCGACTACCGGCTGATGCCTTTTCTCTATTTAAGTTATAATCTGTAGATTGCGGGATGGAAACTGGTTCCCTGACGAGATTAACTTTCAAAATGGTATTGGCGATACTTGAATCGATTTCACTAAGTAATCTCTGGAACGTTCTGTGGCCTTCATTTTTGTATTCAATTAAAGGATCCCGCTGGCCGTAAGCCCTTAGCCCGACTGAATCTCTTAAATAATCCATTTCCTCTAAATGATTCATCCATAACATATCTAAGGTTCTTAAAGAAAGAATTTTTTCAATCTGCCTCATCTTCTCGTCCCCCGTTTCTTTTTCTTTCTTTTCATAATCTTCTTTTGAATGCCCTCCTTTTAAAAATTGGCTGAGAATTTTTTCCTTCAATTCTTGAGGAGAAGCTTGAAGGATTTCTCGTCTTTTTTTATAAATCGTTTCCCGGTGCTTATTCATTACGTCATCATATTCTAAAAGATGTTTTCTTGCGTCAAAATTAAAACCTTCGATTTTGGATTGGGCCTGTTCAATGGCCGAAGAAACCAGATTGGCTTCAATTGGCTGGTCGTCTGGAATTTTTAAGATTCCCATTAAAGATTTGATCTTTTCAGAACCAAAAATTCTTAAAAGTTCATCTTCCAGAGAAACAAAAAATTGAGAAGAACCCGGATCTCCCTGTCTGCCCGACCTTCCCCGTAGCTGATTATCGGTTCTTCTGGCCTCATGCCTTTCTGTACCAATGATATGAAGCCCTCCCAGCTCCTTCACTTTTTGAGCTTCTTCGGGGCTTGACGGATTACCTCCTAAAACTATATCTACTCCCCTGCCGGCCATATTGGTGGCTATGGTGATAGCCGCCACTTTCCCGGCCTGAGCAATAATTTCTCCTTCTTTTTGGTGGTGTTTGGCATTAAGAATCTGATGAGGAACTCCTTCTTTTTCAAGTAATTTCCCTAAATATTCATTTCTTTCTACGGATCTTGTTCCAACTAAAACCGGCTGTCCTTTTTGATTCTTGGTTTTAATCTCTTTAATGATTGATTTAAATTTTCCTTCTTCAGTTTTATAGATGCGGTCTGACAGATCGGTTCTAATCATTGGTTGATCGGTCGGAACAATCACCACCTCCAAACCAAAGACTTTATCAAATTCCTCAGCCGAGGTAACAGCTGTTCCTGTCATCCCGGCTAATTTTTTGTAAAGTCGAAAATAGTTCTGGAAAGTAATTGAAGCTAAGGTAATAGATTCTGGCTGTACCTGAACACCTTCTTTTGCTTCGACTGCTTGATGAAGGCCGCCAGACCACCTTCTGCCCGGCATAAGTCTACCCGTAAATTCATCAACAATAATAACCTGATTATTCTTTACGACATAGTCTTTGTCTCTTTTAAATAAAAAATCTGCCCGAAGGGCCTGTTCTAAATGATGCAGATACCTCATCCCTTTTTCTTGGTAGATATTCTCTAGCCCTAAAATTTTCTCTATTTTATCGATCCCCTCTTCAGTTAAAATAACAGCCCTTATTTTCTCATCGATATTATAATCATCGTTTCCTTTCAAGAGTGGGGTGATTTGAGAAAACTCTCCATACATTTTAGAAGATTCCTTATCGGGTGCTGAGATTATTAAAGGAGTTCTGGCTTCATCGATTAAAATCGAATCCACTTCGTCGATGATGGCATAATTTAGTCCTCGCTGAGCTTGATTTTTCAAGTCATAGACCATATTATCTCTTAGGTAGTCAAAGCCAAATTCATTATTGGTGCCGTAGGTAATATCAGCTGAATAGGCTTCTTTTCGAGAACAAGGCCTTAGAAAGTCCTCGACCACCTTAAAACCGCCTAATTCGTCCCTGATTTTTTCTTCCTGCTCTTGCGGCTTTTTATAATCAGGATCATACAAAAAAGCCTGATCATGATTCAAACAACCGATACTCAGGCTTAATAAGTGATAAATTTGCCCCATCCAGACCGTATCTCTTCTAGCCAGATAATCATTAACAGTAATGACATGAACCCCTTTTTGTTCCAAGGCATTTAAATAAACCGGCAAAGTGGCTGCCAAGGTTTTGCCTTCGCCGGTCTTCATTTCGGCAATTTCTCCTTGATGCAAAGCTATTCCACCAATCAGCTGGACATCGAAATGCCGCTGTTTTAAGGTCCTTTTCGCTGATTCCCTGACCAAAGCAAAAACTTCTGGTAAAATATCGTCAAGATTCTCGCCTTTGTTTAATCTTTCTTTAAATTCTAAGGTCCGAGCACTCAAATCGTTGAGTGCTCGGTCTTTAAATTCTCTTTCAAGGCTATTTATTTTCTCTACTATCGGCTGAAACTTTTTTAAATATTTTTCATTGGCATCGCCAAAAATTTTAGATAAAATCTTCATAGAATAAATTATATAATAAATTGCCAAAAATAAAAAGGGCGGCTTTAAGTCCCCTTTTTTACTTAGCTTTAAAAGATTATTTATTTACAACATAACTAATAATTTTGTAAACCAGCTTGGCGGCTAAAAAATCAGGGGCAATAAAGCTTGGTATGGGTGATAATTCAACAACGTCTGCTCCGACAATTTTTCTATTTTTTGCAACTTCTCTGATTAAATCTAGGACTTCATTCCACCCAAGGCCACTAGGTTCTGGCGTACCAACAGATGGCATAAAAGAAGGATCAAACACATCGAGGTCTAAAGTTAGATAAACGTTTTCTTTTAGGGTACTGACAACTTCTTCGTTAGAAAATTTTTTATCGTAAAAGATATTATTCTTTTTTGCTTCTTTTATGTATTTGGTTTCTTCTTCGCTCATACTTCTAATGCCAACTTGCGTTATCGGTAATTTTAAATCTTGGGATATTCTTCTCATCACGCATCCATGGTGGTATTTTGTCCCTTCAAATTCATTCCGCAAATCAGCATGAGCGTCAAGCTGTAAAACTGAAAAATTATATGCAGAATATTTCTTTTTAAGAGCAGAGACTGCTCCCAGGGTAATCGAGTGCTCCCCTCCTAACATCAAAGGAAACTTCTCATCGCTTAAAATTCGAGCTATCACATTCTCAATTCTTAAAGTTGTTTCTTTCGGAGAGTTCTTAGAAGGCTCTAATGCCTCTAAGGTGAAAATGCCAATTTTACTGATGTCTTTCTTTTTTTCTATATCATAAAGCTCCATATGGCGGGAGGCATTTATGATTGCCCAAGGACCATCTTTCGTCCCAGAGATGTAATAAGTTGTGGATTCATAAGGTACGGGAATAATAACTACTTTTGAGCTTCTGTAATTTTGCTTTTCCAAACCTCCGAAATTATAAGGCTCCAATGCTGGGTAAGAAAATCCTTTCACCCCCACACCAAACGAGCTTATGTTTCAAGGCTACTCTTGATCCTATTTTTGAGTTGCCTTAAAGCTTTCGCTCGTAGTTTTAGGTTATGTTCTCGTTTGACCGCATCTTATTTTGAAGCATAAGCTTCATAATATACAGGATACAGTGGTCTTTTTGATTTTGTTGGCCTAACGAGACCTGAATTATGTTCTTTTAATCTTTTCCTAAGATCATTAGTATATCCAATATACAAACTTGCATCGTTTCTACTTTTCAGGATATAAACAAAGAACATAATTCAAAGCTCGTTATGGTGTGGAGGTTCATTTTTTTTTAAAAAGAGAAGAGAAATCAGTGCCTTTTCTTTTTGATTTAATCCTTTCTTTTAAGGCATGGGTGACGATAGGTAAAGCAATTGTTGCATCGCAAAAGCATTGAGCTTTCTTGGCATCAACCGCTTCCTTTCCCCAGCTCGTAGCTTCTTCGAAAGTGCAGCCCGAAAGACCTCCCCACTGCGGAGAATCAGTAGTAATTTGAATTGCATATTTGTGAGGGTAGAAATATTCATTTGTGGCTGGCCTGAAAACCCCTCCGGGTCTGCCAGGAATCTTTTTGTCGTCGTATTCTAAAGGAGAGGAAACGGCAAGCAGTTGTATAAAATCTTTTGGCACACCGCCTCCTATGTAGATTACTCCGATATCTTTTACTTTTTTTGTTAAACCCATAAAGTCTACATAATCTTTTGCCTGGTCAAGAATCAAATTAAACTTCCTGCTCTTTGCTATCAATACAGCGTCTCCATAAGCCGAATCCACCAAAGCAGGGCTGAAAACAGGGACTTTTGCTTTAGCTGCCGTCCCTATAATGCTGCCTATTTTCCTTTTATTCAGCCACAAACCAAAGTCGCGCAGGAACTCCATTGTAGAATAATTATAGCCTTCCTTGCGGGTCATAATAAATTCAGCTATCAGGTTGATCATATCCAGATACTCCACATCATCTCCAAAAACATCGTAATATCTGTTGATATCGCTTTCTAATAATTTAACGTCATCCACATTTTGGCTTCCTTTGTAATAATAATATCCCATGCCTTCAATAATATCCTCAGATACATTCGCGCCTGTCGAAACTAAAACATCTATAAATCTTTGCTCTATCAGCCAATTTATTATTTTCCACTGTCCGGTTGTGCTCAAAGAGCCAGCGTAACCCATTATGATAGTAACATTTTTGTCTTTTATCATTTCTTCCCATACATCAACCACTTCACCAAGCTTCCTGCCCTGAAAACCTGTCTTTGCCATAGCAGAAAGGAGTTCAGAAATACTTTTCGCATCAACATTAATGGCTTCTAATTTTTTTGTTTTATACTTACCGGTAGCTTTCCTTACTTTTCTATACTCTTTCAGATTTATTTTTGCATATTGAGAAACGAGTTTAGAAAGATGCTTCTCTTTTTTTGAAAGTCTGTTATTCATTTTTTTCATATTAATTAGATAAACGGGATCCAAACGCCTTATGGAACAAAAACTACTGCCGCCACCACCGAGGTCCAAAGACCATCTTTGTTGCCCCGAGTAGTTTGAGTACTATTGAAGGTATAGACAATTTTACCGCTTAATTTATATGCCTGTTTCCTGGTGTCCCAAGCATCGTCGGGGTTAAATTTCATTCCAAGAGTAGAGGCCAACATAGAGGCTGCTAAGTCTTCGGCATAATCTCCGGCTTTTTCTTCGGTTTCACCAAAACAATGATGTTCGGAAAGATAGCCATATCTTTTATTTCCGACAGGGATGGCACAACCAACAGAAGCTCCTATTAATCTATTTGGTTCATTGGTTTCGTTCCGAGCCATCACACAAAAAACAACCTCTCCTGGTTTTAAAACAGCCACTCCTTTATCTCTGGAAATCTTTTTGCAGCCAGGGGGCAGAATACTGGAAACTGAAACTAAATTAAATTGGGCAATGCCGGCGTCTCTTAAGGCCCATTCATAAGCGCTTAATTGTTCTCTGGCTACTCCTGTTCCCTTTGTGAAAAAAAACTTTTGAGGAATCATAATTTCTTAAAAAATACTTTAATTTTTTAAAAGAATAAAAAAAGGTTATTTTATTATTTCATTTCAAGAAACTGTGTCAACCCCCGTCTAAATCTTTTTCTTGTAAAAATTTGGGGGGCAAGAAAAAAAATGGGGAAAAATTAAAAAAACTGTCCCTTTTTGAAAAGGGACAGGAAAAGAAAATTTTATTATCTGCGTCTTCCTTTCTTTTTTGGTTTCTTTCTTTTAACAACTTTCTTTTTCTTTTTTGCAGCTTTTTTCTTTGCCATTTTTTAAAGAAACATATTATTTTAAGAATACTGGCAAATAGTCGACCAACTATTTGTAAAAAATTTTACTGTGGTTTCCAAAGTTCTGAAAAAATTTGAAGTGTTAATTCTATTACTTTATTATTTCATTTCAAGAATTGATGTCAAGCCCTCCTAAGTTTTTTTTCTTGCAAAAATTTTGGAGAGCAAAGAAAAAAACAAAAATTTTAATTATTCAACTGCTAAAATCCTAAAAAATAAACTTCTTCTTTTAAAATTATTCCAAATTTACTTTTTACTTTCTTTTTTGTTAAATTGATTAATTTTTTAACATCTTCTGCCTGAGCATCTCCTATATTAATGATAAAATTAGGATGATCCCTTGAAATTTGAGCTTTTCCGATTTTTTTTCCGGCAAGCTGACATTGATTGATCAAAAAAGCGACGGGTAAAGTTTTTCCCTTAATGACTTTTTTAGCTTTAGGAAATTTCTTCAAAAAATCTCTTTTTAATTTATCTATTCCTATATTTTTAAAAACACTTCCTGCCGACGGTTCTTGAGGGTGCCTTTCTTTCCGATAAATCAAATATTTCTTAGTTGTTTCTTTTATTTTCTTTTTGCTGTTTTTTTCAAGCTTCAGAACAACAGAAAAAATAATAAAATTTCTTTTCTTTTTAAAAATACTTTCTCTGTAACCAAATTGACAGTCTGAATTTTTTATATTTTCTGTTTTTAAGTTTTTAAGATTAAAAACTTCTACCTCCTTAACTACATCTTTTGTTTCTCCTCCAAAAGCTCCTGCATTGCCCCTGACAGCCCCTCCGATTGTTCCTGGAATTCCAGCCGCCCATTCAAAACCGGTCAAGTTTTTTTCTATTGATTTACCAACCAACAGAGATAAAGGTGTGCCGGCCTCAGTAAGGATCTCTGAGCCTTTAATTCGATAATCTGAAAGTTGAATTTTTATTACAATACCCTTGAATCCTTTGTCAGAAACTAACAAATTACTCCCCCCGCCCAGAATAAAAAACGGTAGATTATATCTTTTTGCTATTTTGACAGCTTGAATTAAATCTTTTTTTGTCTCAGCTTTAAAAAAATATCGAGCTGGTCCGCCAATTCTAAAAGTAGTGTAATTTTTCAACAAAATATTTCTCCTTAATCCCGGTAATATTTTTTTTAACTGCTGATAATTTATCTTTACCATTTTTTTATATTCTAACTCTTCCTCCAAAATTTGTATACAAATTTTGGAGACCTCAAGCAAGCCTAATAACCTAAAAACTAAACTCTAAACGTCCAAATTAAAAAGGCCAGGAGAGTTGACTCCGATGCTAAGTCTTTAGTGAGTGCTGGCTCCTGACCCAATTTAACTATATCAAAAGTATATAAAAAAGTAAAAAACCTCGCAAAGCAAGGTCTTTTACCGACTTAGTAAAGTCCCCTGAAAGGGAACACTCACTGATTAAATATTAGCAAACCCGAGGCCTTTTGTCAAGTTATTTTTATCTTCCCAAAATCTCATTCATCTTAACTCTAGTCTTTGGACCAACATAACCGGTACCTTTGGTTAGTCCCCAGTGAGAAAGAATATCTAAGGCATATTTTTCCTGGAAGCGGATAACGGCTTTCTTAGTTAAAGGGCCAAACCAACCAGAAACTATGCCTTCAGGATAAATCTCTTGCCCTTGAGCTTTTAAGAAAATCTGTAAGTATCTGACGTCATCATTTGTCTGGTCATATTCAAGATTAATGATGAATCTGTAATTAGCTGGGATTTCTTCGGTGACCTCCTTTTCCAGGAGTTGAGCTATCTGGGCTTTTAATTGAGCAATCTTGGCTGAGATTTCAACAATCTTAACTTTAAGTTCCTCGATGGTCATCTCAGAAATTGGTTTTTCTTTAGTTTCACCCATTACGGCAAACAAAGAAAAGTGCGAGGTATAAGCAGTGACGGCATTGGTGAGTATGTTGACTTCTGATTTTAGGACTTTCCAGGAGGAGACCTTTTTGTCCCAGAAAA